>PGYM01000002.1:0-166076 GCA_002839675.1 Methanomicrobiales archaeon HGW-Methanomicrobiales-1
TATATCAGATTCAGAAGAAGGAAATCTCTTGTAAGATCATTCTCGCTAACATTGACCGGTTCATACTATTTGTCTGGATTGAGGTTTTCTACAGAGCAAAAAAATAAAATCAAGCTTCGATTTAAAAATAAAAATCAAGCTTTGATTAAAATTTTAAAACCAAGGATCAAATGAAAATTTAAAATCAAGATCCGTTTTAAAAATTAAAATCAAACTTCGATTCAAAAATAAAAATCAAGATCCGATTTGAAAATAAAAAACAAGCTTCGATTCAAAAATAAAACCCAAATTCCGGCCAAAAAAAATATCCAAAAAAAAGTATCAGGCTTTCTGGATCTCAATCATCCGGATCCTAAAGACAAGATCTTTTCCTGCAAGTGCGTGGTTCTCATCAATGGTAAATGTCGAGGGCGTAACATTGAGCACCTTCACCAGATCGACAGCCCCATCGGTTTGCCGGATAATTTTCAAAACCCCGCCTTCCACCGGAGTTATGTTGGCAGGCAGTAACGAGCGGTTCATCACATGGATAAGGTCCTGGTTATACGGTCCATAAGCCTTGTCAGCCGGAAGATTCACTGTCTTTGTCTCCCCAACAGACATCCCTTTGACGCCTTCTTCAAAAATAACCCGGCCCTGCCCGATGATAAACGTGAGCGGTGTTGCGTTCACGTTCGTATCAAAGACCGTCCCGTCAGGAAGACTTCCGGTATATTCAACCGTCACCATATCCCCGCTCTTTGCCCCATTGGGATTGAGGACGGACGGATTGAGCACCAGGTACGCCGCAATTATAATAATCAGGATTCCCGCTGCCGCAACCAGCGCAAGCTTCGGGTAGAGTTTCTTTCTCGCCGCCACCGCTTCCCTGCCCTTGACCTTCTCAGACTTCTTCATGGTAATCTCCAGTACAATAATCCGGTCAGGCTTATACATTTACCCCGTTGAGACAAGGCTGGTAAACAAAAAACCGGGCGTACTGACAGGCAGGCAGATCTCTTGTTCACCGTGATGCACTATCACGATTGCACGGTATTTATACCAACAGAACGAAAGTAGTGGTGTTGATTATGGCTGATCAAGTGCAAGTCGCAGACGTTGCGGGGAAAAAAGTCGAGTGGGATGCAGCGCAGATGCGCAAAATAAATGAACATCCCTGCTTTTCCGAAAAAGCATGCCACACCTTCGGCAGGTGCCACATACCCGTAGCACCCAAGTGCAATATCCAGTGCAATTACTGCATCCGGGACTTTGACTGCGTAAACGAGAGCCGCCCCGGCGTCACCACGCGGGTACTGAATGCCGATGAATCCATGGACATGGTCAAGAAAGTAGTGGAGAAGTACAATTACATCAAGGTCGTCGGTATCGCGGGCCCCGGCGAACCGCTGGCAAACGAAGAAACGTTTGAAACCCTCCGCCGCCTTCACGATGAATATCCCAATGTTATCAAATGCATCAGCACCAATGGTCTCCTCCTCCCCGACAAGATCGACCTGCTCGAAAAATATGATGTCGGTAATGTCACCGTAACGCTCAATGCAATCGATCCCGAGATCGGCGCAAAGATCTACCAGTTCATCGACTACAATGGCAAGCGCTATACCGGTCTCGAAGGCGCAAAAATCCTCCTCTCCCAGCAGATGAAGGGCATCGAAGAAGCCGTAAAGCGGCACATGATCGTAAAGATCAACACGGTCTACATCCCCGGCATCAACGAGGATCATATCCCGGCAATAGCCAAGAAAGTCGGCGAGATGGGCGTATACACGTTCAACGTCATCCCGCTCATCGCCCAGTACAAATTTGCCGACATTACCCCGCCCACGCAGGAGATGAAGCGAAAGATGCAGGACGAGTGTGGGAAATATGTCAAGCAGATGCGCCACTGCCAGCGCTGCCGGGCCGACGCGATCGGCAAACTCGGCCACGACGTCCAGTCGTGCATGTATGAAAAGAAATAATTTCCTATTTTAATAATTTTACCGGACAAATACCGGAAAAAAAGAGAATCAATAATTCAGGTTTGCAAACGGACGATCAACCCGCTCCCCGTTGCCACTTAAAAACAGGATCCGGTTCATCTCTTCAATCACCGGCTGCAAGGACGGGGGAACTGCAGATTCCTCGGCATTTACCGTCTTGCTGTGATAACTTATGGTATACCGGTAATAATCGGCAGAACCATGCCGGGCTGTGTAATTCCCCCCAAGCTGGGAAAACTGTGCCGCGTTGAAAATACCGGTTATCCGTTCGAGATCCGTCTGGTTCAAAAGGGTCTCCGTGCTGACGGTTTTCCGGGAGATGATGGTAACCCCGTTGTCAAAAATAACCAGCCGGTCATCCACACCGGCTATCCCGCCCGTGCGGTGGTAATCAACAAATACCGCCGGGGTAGCGGGGCGTGTCACGGGGGGTGTCTTAACGCCCAGGCACCCGGATACCGCTACGGCTGCCAGAATGACGATTATACATAGTGCTATCCATTTCCTGATGATTATCCCTCCGCCAGTGAATTTAACCAATAATTACGGATTTACAGCTGCACTACATCTGCCTTGACGGGCTTTCCTGCAGTTTTTCGTCCAGTAACTTCTTCCAGGACATTAATAAGATTGTCGAGTTTTTCATTTTTGAACGCTTCCCGGAAAGCATGCAGTTCAGCGGCATTCATGATCATGATCCCTTTTTTCTTCATGGGAAGCCCGTTTTCGCCGATGGGGTTGATATCAATCGCAAGGGAAGCCGCCCGGTTCTTGTACGAGGGAAGCCGGATGATAGAAACTCCCTTTACGGAAGTATTCTTTCGTTCCCAGTCCGCTCCTTCTTCGATAAATTCCTTAAGGCTTTCAGCTAGTTCCATAAGAACAACTTTTGAGTTATATATTAAAATGCTATCCGTTCTGATCCCAACCAATTTTTTGTCATTGCTCAGGATCCTGGAACCGGGCAAAAACACAGGTTTTAATAAAAAAAATGGGTGTGTGGTATCCATATATGGGTTGAAGGACAGACGTACCGGTACAATATCCTATGCCGAAAATCTCCCTTTCCCCAGACCAGCCATTCTCGCTCGACCAGACTCTGGGGTGTGGCCAGGTCTTCCGCTGGGAGCAAAAGGCCGACGGGTGGTGGTACGGCATTGTCAGCGACCGGGTCATTAAGATCCGACAGGATGGATCGAGTCTGACCTTTGAGGGCGCTGACACCGCGTTTATCCGGAATTATTTCTCCTTGGATCTGGACCTGAAAAAGGTAATAAAAAAGATTGACCGGGACCCATTCATCCACGCCGCTATCCGCAGGTGCGCCGGTCTCCGCCTCGTTCGCCAGCCACCATGGGAGTGCCTGATCTCCTATATCTGTTCCACGAATTCGAACATCCCAACCATCCGGCGCAGGATTGCCTCGATTGCAGAACAGTTCGGGAACGAAATCGAATTCGAAGGAAAGACTTACTTCTCGTTTCCCGGTCCCTCATCTATCACCTACGAGGGAAATGAGGGGCTCACGATATGCAAACTGGGATACCGCCAGCCCTATGTTTTTGGCACGTCCTGCACAGTCACCGATGAAAAACAATGGGAAGAAACAATCCGCAGGCTCCCGTACGAAGATGCCCGGAAAGAGATGATGAAACTGCACGGGGTAGGGCCCAAGGCAGCAGACTGCATCCTGCTTTTTGCCTTCCAGAAATACGAAGCCTTCCCGGTCGATGTCTGGATCCGTCGGATCATGCAGCAGAATTATCTCACAGACCTGGATCTCGAAGCCGGGCTCACCAACCGGGATTACAATACGATACGACAGTATGCCCGGGAACATTTCGGGGAATACTGCGGGTATGCGCAGGAATATTTGTTTGCGGCGCGGGAAGGATGAGATTCCGGGTGTTTTTCAGGTTTTTTAAGCTCAGACAATCGGGATAGTAAAACCATGACACTCGCATTGCGATAACAGGCTTGCAGGGGTGGATAAGCACCCCTGCTTCGCCAATTCTCGTTCCCAAAAATGGCGATTAATAACACTCATTGCCACCGATGAGGCTCTCCTGTAGCGAAAAATCGACAGTTCTGTTTAGGCAGTTCCATTTAGTCCTGTTCTCCCGCATTAAACCGACCTAGCGAAGTGGGGATGCTCGCCCATCCCCACGAGCCCGGTATCCTAATGTCGTATGCGAGTGGACGAAAGTAATCTCAAGAAATGGATCCGAACGGGTGTAAAAAAGAAAAATATTCCGGGATATCTAAGTCCCGATATCCCAGCTGCACTGGTATTTCTTCTGCTCCTTTGACTGCGTATCGATGGAAAGCCCGAGCGAGGAGAGCTTGATATTTGCAACCTGCTCATCGATATCCTGCGGAACCTCGTATACACCGCCCTTGAGTTTCTTGCCGTTCTTCGCAATGTACTGGGTGCAGAACGCCTGGAGGGCGAAACTCAGGTCCATGACTTCGATTGGGTGACCCATACCCTTGGGGGTCGCAAGATTGACAAGCCTGCCCTCGGCAAGTACGTGAACCGCTTTGCCCTTGAGCATGAACGTCTCGATACCTTCGCGGGTGATGACCTTGTCGGCATGCTTGTGGAGCCATTCGATATCGATCTCGACATTGAAATGACCGGCATTGGAGAGGATTGCACCGTCTTTGAGTTTCTTGAAGTGCTTCTGGTTAATCACGGCCATGTTGCCGGTCGTGGTGATGAAGATGTCCCCGAGTGCTGCTGCCTCGTCCATGGTCATGACCATGTATCCGTCCATGTGCGCTTCGAGCGCCCGACGGGAATCGATCTCGGTAACGATGACCTTGGCACCGAGCCCGTGCGCCTTCTTTGCAAGACCCCGACCGCAGTAGCCGTACCCTGCAACGACAATGTACTTGCCGGCAATCAGGGAATTGGTCGTGATCATAATCGAGGTGAGTGCACTCTCTCCGGTCCCGTGGACATTATCAAAGAACCGCTTCATGGGAGTGTCATTCACAGCGATAACCGGAAACTCGAGTTTCCCGTCTGCCGCCATGGCACGGAGGCGGTGGATACCTGTGGTTGTTTCCTCACAACCGCCAATCACGGTCTTTAAGAGGTCACGGCGTTTGGTGTGGATGTAGTGGATAAGGTCCATGCCGTCATCGATGGTGATGGTCGGCTTTGCGTCCAGCACCTGGTCAATGGCAGCGTAATACTCTTCGACCGAGCAGGCCCGCTTTGCATAGCAGTGAACGTTTTTCACATCATTGAGCGCCTCTGCAACATCGTCCTGCGTGGAGAGCGGGTTGCATCCCGTGATATGCACCACTGCCCCGCCGGCGGCAAGCGTGGTGACGAGGTTTGCGGTCTTGGCCTCGACATGGAGTGCCATACCAATCGTCATACCGGCAAACGGTTTTTCCTTGACAAACTGTTTCTTTATCGCAGCGAGCACCGGCATGTACTGCGCAGCCCATTCCATCTTCAGTTTTCCTGTACTCATAAAATCACCTAGGGACGGTGCCCTTAACGGCACCTCCCGTATCCTGTCGTACCCTATGAATAGGCACGCCAAGTTACATAAAAACTCCGGGATTCGGGACAGGTACTTCTTTGAATAATCCGGATAGATACGGAATAATCCGGATGCATACGGATGAATCCGGAGTATCGCGTTTGAGAAATATAGATAGGGATAGCACACCCAATTTTTACCAATGGTGCTCACGCGAAGGATCATTCCCTGCCTGGATCTCAAGGACGGGAGGGTGGTCAAGGGGACGAATTTTCTCGGCTTGCGGGATGCCGGTGACCCGGTCGAGCTTGCCGAACGCTACAATGAGCAGGGCGCAGATGAAGTGGTGTTTCTCGACATCACCGCGTCAAAGGAGAAACGGGGCATCATCATTGAGCTGATCAAGCGGGCAGCCGACCAGCTCTTCCTCCCGCTGACGGTCGGCGGGGGTATCCGTTCCTTAGAAGATATCCAGCAGATCCTCCGGGCCGGCGCCGATAAAGTGAGCATGAACACGAGCGCCGTGCACGACCCAACCCTCATCACCCGGGGCGCAGAATCCTTCGGCACCCAGTGTATCGTGGTCGCGATGGACGTGCGCCGGAACTTCACCCCTAACGAGAAAGCAATTCCCGTATTTCTCGAAGACGGCACAAAATGCTGGTATGAAGTGGTCATCTACGGCGGCAGCAAGCCAACCGGTATCGATGCGGTTGCCTGGGCAAAGGAAGCCGAGGAACGGGGGGCGGGAGAGATCCTGCTCACCAGTATGGAGACCGATGGCACCAAGAACGGGTTTGATCTCGCAATTACTGCCGCAATATCCGACGCTGCCGGCATCCCGGTAATTGCAAGTGGAGGTGTCGGAAACCTGTCGCATTTCTACGACGGTTTCACAAAAGGCAAAGCCGATGCCTGCCTTGCAGCAAGCGTTTTCCACTTCGGGGAGTTCACCGTAAAAGAGGTAAAAGAGTATCTCAGAGAACGGCATATCCCGGTACGGCTCTGAGGTCGAACTCGAACGCAGCAACGGAGTGCTCAAGTTCAAACGCTTTCAATACAGCGGGATGAATCTCGCCAAAGACTCCAATCTTTTTTCCGCCGGAAATAATATCGCCCCGACGTCCCTCGATGAAGGCCGCGTCGGTGGATTCCTTCACTGTATATTCGATGGAGAGCTCGTGGAGCATCGCGTCTGCCGAGGCGTAGGCCTCCGAGAAGTCCGCGTCCGGGTGGGTGCTGACCCCGGCTGCCTGCTGGTAGGTGAGGCAGGAGTCTACGACATCGCCGACGGTGAATAGGCGCTGCGGGAGTTCGCGGTGCCGGTTCAGGGTTAAAAATTCAAGAAGCAGGGGGAGGAGCTCGGTCCTGACCACGGTGTTCTCGATGCTGATGGGGTGCATGACATGGAGGACACCTTTCTTTTCGTCGCGCTGCATCTTTCCGTACAGCACATCCTCGTTGGTCAGCGTAAACGGCATCACTTCGAGATAGCCGAGACCGCAGAAGGCTTCACGGGCTAAAGCCGCGTTGACCTGCACCGGGTGGGGTTTTCCCACGGTGAAGGTTTTGGGCGGCTGGCTTTCGAGCCGGTCATACCCGTATGCAATTGCCACATCTTCGAACAGGTCCCAGTCGTGCATAATGTCAGCACGGTAACAGGGGACCTGTACCTTTACCGTGTCTGCACCTGCCGGTTCAGCACCAAAGCGCATCTTCCGGAGGAGTTCTGCCATTGACGCTGCGGTCAGCTCGATGCCAAGAAGCCGTGAGCACTCGCTCACGCTCACTATCCGTTCTGCGGGGGCAAGAGTCGGGGTCTGCACGCCGCCGATCTCAACACTCTCGATCTTCGCGCCGGCTTCGGCCATCGCGGTGCAGATGATATTGACCGCTACACTGACCGCCCGCTTGTCGGTGCCGGTCGTGTCGAGAAGAATGTTCTTCGTATCGATGGTCACGCGTGTCCGCTCACCGTTGATGATCGGGGGAAACGAGAGGACGTGGTCGTCGTCGTCCACGATAAGCGGGTAGAGCGGGAAATCTTTGACGATCTTCGCATAGTCCCGGCCTTTCGGGTGCTTTTCGAGGATCTCCGTCATCGTCATCTTCTCGGTGAAGTCGAGCGGGATGAAACCCCGGCTTGGCCGGGAAGCGATGTAGTGGAACGGCGATCTGACGGTATCCATGTCGTGGATGCCGATCGCAACCTTGCTTCTTCCCCTGCCGACTGCCCAGTGGAGCGACTCCTGCAGGGACATGATGCTCTGGATCGACTCGTCATCGAACGAGACTCCCCGGATAACCGCTGCCCCAAGTACGGGGCGGATGGTTGCAAGCGCGGGATCGACGGTGAATTTTATGCCCGAGGGTTTGACCGGGTAGGACGAGAGACCGGTCTCGATCCCGAGATAGCCCCGCATGGCCCGGGCCACGCCTTCGGGAGAGAAGAGGTCGGGGCGATCCGGGAAGAACTCCACATCCGCATGGTCCTCTTCGATCCGCTCGACGTCCGATCCGATGAGGGCAACCTTGTCGAGGATCGTCTTTTTGTCGGTGCGGGTCAGCCGTTCGAGATACTTGTAGGGGAGCGTAATAACGGCCATTTTCAGATCCCTCCCTTCGTGTGGCGCAGCGAAGGCGTCTCGCGGAGGAACGCCACGTCGCTCTTATGCAGAAGCCGGAGATCCTTGAGACCGAGACGGAGCATCGCGATCCGGCTCACGCCAAGACCCCAGGCAAGAACGGGGTAATTGATCCCGAGCGGGGCGGTGACCTCCTCGCGGAAGATGCCAGCACCACCCATCTCGATCCAGCCAATCCCATCAACATATACCTCGGCATCAAGGCTCGGCTCGGTGTAGGGATAGAACGAGGGCTTGAAGCGCACGCTCTCGAAGCCCATGCGGTTGTAGAACTCCCGGAGGATCCCCAGCAGGTTCCCGAATGAGACGTTCTCGTCCATCACGATCCCTTCGAGCTGCTCGAACTCGGCCAGGTGGGTGGTATCGATCGTCTCGCGCCGGTACACCCTGCCAACACAGAACGCTTTCACTGGGGGATTCGGGTTATTCGCAAGGTACTGGATCGAGACACTCGTGGTGTGGGTCCGGAGCACGCACTGCTCGGCCTTCTCCTCCTTCCAGACGCCGCCCCAGCCGGTCGAAGAGGTCTCTCCACCAGACTCGTGCATGGCCTTTACCTTCTCGTACCCCGGAGGGAGCGGGAGAGTTTCATTGAGATAGAACGTGTCCTGCATCTCCCGGGCCGGGTGATCCTGCGGCTGGAAGAGGGCGTCGAAGTTCCAGTAGGACTGCTGGACGATCCCGCCGTAAAGTTCGGTAAATCCCATTTCGAGCAGGATCTCCCGCATCTCGCCGATGATCCGCTGGTACGGGTGGATCTTACCGGGATACGCCTTTTTGGGGAGTTTGCTCACGTCATACTTACGGAGATTGAGGTTCTTCCATTCGCCCGAGATGATCTGGTCTCGGGTGAGGGTGCCGGTCTCGCCTCTGAGGTCGAGCCCCTGTTTCACGAGTGCAAGCCCGGCAGGAGTGATGGCGATCGTGTACCGGACAGTTTCGGATTCCTGTAAAATGCCGCGCTTGATGAGTTCCTTTGTCTTTGGATCGGCATCGGAGGGATTTTTCAGGGCGGCTTCATCCGCATCGGTGGTGGCTCCCGGGGTTTTTGCAACGGACGTGCCCTCGACTTTGACCAGCCCTTTCTTTCTCAGCTGGCCAAAACCAATCTTAAACGCCTCGTGCTTCTGGAGATCGGCAAGGGTTGTTCCCGGCAGGATAAAGCGGAGGAGCTGGGTCTCGGGAAGCCCGTTCTGTGCATAGGCCTTCCCCTCATCGGTGTATACAAACTCCTTTGCCACAATTCTCTCAACAAGAGCGAGACCATTATCCTGTGCAAGGTGCGCCCACTGCACCACGGCTTCAGGAGTCGCTTCGAGCAGACCCGCGAGATGCGGGGCATCTGCCTTCTTCTCTTGTTCCAGTATTGCCAGCAGCCGTTTCTCGTTCTGGGTCAGTTCCGCCATTCTCACACCTCAATTGTGTCCATAGCCACGTCCATCTTCTCCTTGAAGTCGTGCAGGAACGAAACCACGCGTTCCGCAGTATCCTTCTTGCACTGGCCGCAGGTAATCTCGCCTGCCGTGCATTTCCGCCGGATCTCTGCCAGTTCCGTATCGTCGGTTACCATGTGGAAGAGATTGAGTAGGTAGAGCGAGCACTTGTCCGGTTCCCCGCCGAGCCGCTTCTGCTCTTCCAAAGTCACCCTTCCACCGGTGATCCCGCTCATCACTTTCTTTCTTACAACCGACTCGGTCTCGTAGAACGAAATGATGCTCTCGGGAACACTGCTCGACATCTTGCCACCCGTGAGCCCGGGCATAAAGACGTGATAGGTGGACGAGGGCGTGTAGAATGCATACCCGCCGTGCGCCCGTTCAATCTCCCGGACTTTCGCGCTCACATCAACGCACTGCGCATCTTTGATATCCACGTGGCCTTCGTATTTCTTCGCGTGCGGGAACGCCTTTTTCACCGCATCGAGTGCTGCTTCGGGAGCATTCTTGGACCGGACACTGATGTACCCGTCCCGCTCCTCTATCGTAAACATCCGCATCTTATGGGCAACCCCGCGTGTGAGCCGGATGTGCGGGTCCTGGTCAACGCCGACCGGCACGAGCGTAGGAGCAGGTTCCCGGTCGATCTGGGGATACAGGATATCGGCTACCTGCGTGATCACGCTGTCCGCGTGGGCAATGTCGGTCTCCGGAGAAAAACCGTAGATCGCCGAGAGGTCCGAGAAGTTCACCTTCATTGCCGCTTCGAACGCGAGATCCTTGAGCCGCTCGTTTTTACTCTGGAAGTACGTGGTGCCCTCGAACCCGAGCGCATAGAGGCAGGCGAGATACTCCTTGCCATATTCCTGACACTTCTGCCATGACAGATCCCGGACCGCGTGAGCCTCGCGGTCAGCGATGGTCACGTACCCGTTACCGCCCTGCTGGACGTGCCAGACCACTTCCTTCATCACCATTAAGTGACCGAGATGCGGGTGACCGCTTGGCATGAACCCGGTGAGGATATGGAAGGGCGTGCGGTTGCGGATCGCTTTTGCTATCGGAAGGTAATCGCGGTGACCGACAACAATATTCCGCCGCATGAAATAGGGAACGGTGGGGAGTTCGGCGAGGACCGAACCTATCGGGTCGATACCAAAATCGGCGAATGTTTTTTCGATATCGAGAGACGGCGTGCTTGACCAGGGGTTGTTCTGCGGTTCCGGCATGAAAGGTGCTCACAGTTTGATTCGTGCAAATTCAACGAATTGGATTCCGTTAGTATGTACAGTGCCAAACAACATCTTCTTTTTGACACTGTGCGCCATCCGGACCGAGCGCGAGATCGTGCTCATGGGAAGCGCAGCATCCTTCTCCACTGCATGTACCAGCAGGTCGGAATGCACGTTCTTCCCGCAGTAGACCCGGAAGTGGTGCCCGAATTTGTAGCCGGTCCGGGGCGTGTAATCGTGCGACCGGAGTTCGGTGTATACCTTGTCTTTCTCGGGGAGTTCCGGATCATTCTCGCGGGCGAGTTCAAAATATTCCGGGGTGCTGATGGGGACATCTCCTTTCCGGAGCTCCACGGTACCTTTTCCCATGAGATAGAGCAGTTCAACCGGTGAGAGCATGAGCCGTTCGTCATCCAGGCGCTTGCCAAAACCGGCTGCCTCGAGATCGGAGGGGGGATTAATCCGGACCATTGCGGATTTCCCGATAAGGACTGCTTTATGTTTCGAGAGCGGTGTCAGGGTAGTGCACGCATCTGCCAGGACCTGGAGCTTGATCTCGTAATACGTGAGTTCCTCTTCATCATCGACAACTGCGAGCACGTACTGTTTGCGCATATTCCGGGACGCAACTACTTCTTCGATCAGTTTGGTAAACCGGATGGGATCGCGTTCCGAGAGCACCCGTACCAAGTAGAGCGATTCTCCGGTACCGGGTTTCTCCCCGCGTCGGAATAACCGGAAGTCATGCGGGCCGGTCTGCACCACGTATCCTCGTTCGCGGAGATCGCGGTACACCAGGAAACTCCGCAGGAAATTGCGTTCGCTGGCGAACTCTGAAAACAGACTGTCGAACGTATAGCCGTCGATTGCGATCTTCTGGCGGTGGATGAGATAGAGCGCCTCCTGCGGTGCAAGTTTCACGCCATCCTTTTCCAGGCGCCCGTACCCGCTCTGTTCATAGAGCACGCGCCCGTCCTTTCCCACCCGCACAGCGGTGCCGTCAAATATCGCTTTCACTGCCGGATATATTGTCTGTACAGGATAATAAGTCACCCCGAACTCCAAGCGGTGTTTCTGCGCGATGGGCAAATCACTGAGCGAAATCCTTATGAATTACATTAATTCGTTTCAATGGCTATAAAAAGGGTAAAATTCAATATGTATAGTCAGATCGTATCTCATAAGTATGCTTATTTGCACGTCCCCGCGGGTGAATTCATTCCGGGAAATTATGGGTAATACTATAAGATAGATCGATCACCCACACCGGAATCATTTAACAGCCATAAAACGCGGCGGAAAAATGAAGGTGCATTATACCAACGACCACGGATGCCGACGTAAGAGCGCGATCAACCTTGCAGGTTTTCTTGCACGGTCATCAGTGAACGGACCCGGCATCCGTTCCGTCGTCTGGGTGCAGGGATGCCCTCTCCATTGCGAGGGCTGTTTCAACCCGCAGTTTTTACCATTCACTCCCGCTCAGCAGGTTACCCCATCGACCCTTGCTGACACCATTTTCGCACAGGAACCCATTGACGGGGTCACGTTCTCGGGCGGCGAACCATTTGCACAGGCAGATGCACTGGGTGAACTCGGCGAACTCCTGCGGGAACGTGGCCATTCACTTGTCACATTCACGGGATTTTCAGCAGATCGTGTGCTCGGGTCAGCCCACCCGTCATGGAAACGCCTGCTTGCAGTCACCGATCTCCTGGTTGCCGGCCCCTATATCCCGGCCCTGAAATGCAATACACCGTTGATCGGTTCATCGAACCAGCGGATCATCCCGCTCACCGATACCATTGCCTTGCCCGAATCCCACGCATCCCTATCAGCCGCTTCAGGACAGGTTACCGAGTTCACGATCTATGCCAACGGGACTCTTACTGCTACCGGCTTTCCCGAAGCCCGGTTTGTCAACGAGCTCGCGCACCGCTGCACGGAGGGCTGATAAGGACCATGTCGCACTTCAGCCGCATCCGGACACAATTCCGTCACCGCGAGGCCCTGATCCAGTGCCTTGAGGAATTAGGCCACACGGTTGAAACCGATACCACCATCAAGGGATATCACGGGCAGCATACCGTCGATATCGCCGCGATACAATCCAGTGGCTACGGGGTCGGTTTTGTGAAGAACAGCGATGGCACCTACGACATGGTTGCCGACTGGTGGGGAGTGTCCGGCACCGGGCAGAAAAAAATTGCCGACGAGCTGAAGCAGCAGGCAGAGACGATCCAGAAGGAGTACGCGAGGAAGATGGTGCTTGAGCAGACAGCAAAGGACGGGTTTGAGGTAGTGTCGCAGACCAATGAAGCGGACGGGACCGTGCGGATTGTTGTGCGGAGGTGGACGTAGTGCAGCACAAGGAGCCGGATTTCGCGCGAAAACTGAATGTCTCCCTTCGGGCCCGTGTTACCCTGATTGTCGTGATGACGCCGGAAGAGGAGCGGGTGGTTGCGCAGGTAAAAGAGGTCTGCGAGAAATGGGAACCTTCCCGCCAGTGCATTGCCTGGGACAGCGTGGACGGGTTCTCGGTTGTCTGCGGAAATTCGGGTTTTCTCGCCCAGTCCCGCGACCCGCTTACGGCTCTTGACGATATGGCCAAGACCGACGAGAATGCGGTGATCCTGCTCAAGGACTTCCACGAGTACTGGAATAACCCGCAGGTGAAACGCAAGATCCGCAACTTTTCCCAGAAGTTTAAGTACAGCCGGAGGACGATGGTGATCGTCACCCCGGTACAGCGCGTGCCTGAAGAGATCCGGGACGAAGCAGTCCTCATTCATTTCCCTCCCCCCGGGGCTCCTGAACTCTCAAAAGAGCTTGACAGCCTCCTTGCAACGAGCGGGATTACCAGTTCGCTCTCGGAAGCGGGCAGGGAGAAACTGATCCAGGCTGCGCTCGGCATGACACTCAACCAGGCCCGGCGCTCGTTTTCCCGGGCAATTGTCACGCACGGCACGCTTGACGACCGGGATATCGATGCCATCATCGCGGACAAGAAAGATGTCCTGAGCCAGTCAGATGCGCTTGAGTTTTACAGCCTTACCGAAAATCCCGATAATGTCGGCGGGCTTGCCCAGCTCAAGGACTGGCTCCGGCTCCGGGAGCGGGCGTTTACGCAGGAAGCCCGGGACTACGGTCTTCCTGCCCCCAAGGGCATTGCCCTTATCGGGATTCCCGGAACAGGAAAGAGTCTCACGGCCAAGATGATCGCTGATCTCTGGCACCTGCCCCTGCTCCGGCTCGATGTGGGAGCCTTATTTGGCAGCCTTGTAGGAGAATCCGAGGAGCGGACGCGCCGGGCCCTCTCCCTTGCTGAGACGATTGCACCCTGCATCCTCTGGATCGATGAGATCGAAAAGGCATTTGCATTCGGCAGCGGCGATGCCGGCACCAGCCAGCGGGTCTTTGCCCACCTGCTCACGTGGATGCAGGACAAGACGGCTCCCTGTTTCGTGGTGGCAACGGCCAACAACATTGCTGCCCTTCCGCCCGAACTCCTGCGCAAAGGGAGGTTTGATGAGATTTTCTTCCTCGATCTTCCCAGTACCGAAGAGCGGCGCGAGATCTTTTCCGTTCACCTGAAAAAACGCAAGTGCCTGCCGGCCGAGTTTTCCTTAGATGCGCTTGCAAAGGAGAGCGAAGGCTACGTGGGGGCCGAGATCGAGCAGACCGTGATCGACGCGATGTACTTAGCGTTCAACGAGAATATGCGCCGGGTCACCACTGAAGATATCCTCGGCTGCATGAAAACCCAGGTGCCGCTAGCAATCTCCCAGCGCGAGACCGTTGCTGCACTGCGGGCATGGCTTGCCGAGGGACGGGCTATCTCCGCGTCACGGGCAGTCCCTGCACATGGACATACCGAACGGACAATCGCGCTCGAAACCTTTGAAAGCATCCCTACGTGAGCGGCATGAAGTATCCTGTTTCTGCCCCCCTCATAGGTCCGTGGCTGTACCGGCGTTCAGTTAAGGAACTCGCACAATGGGCACGTCAGGGTGATGAGGCAGCAGTGCGGAGCCTTGCCGGGATTTTTTGCATTTCCAAAGATGAGGCTGCACGGGGCATTGCCCGGACTGCGCTGTGTTCTCTCAATTCCTTACCTGCCATTGATGCGTTCTGCACAGATGTGCTGGAACGGAACGATGCTGCATTGAACAGCATCGCGATCGAGAGCAATTACCAACCCTCTGATCCTGAAACACTGGCGCTCTTCCTCTTCATCACCGGTCAGCGGGAACGATATGCGCACTGCGACCCGTTACCGCCTCACCCGCTGCTCGCCACAGGCTATGCCCGGGCAACAAACCGGGTCCGGTTTCACACCCGCAGTGCGGCGAAAATGACTGGGCAGTACCCTGTGCTTGCAGCAGCACTTATCGGAACAGAACAGCAAGGGAATCCGGTCGCATGGTCTGAAGAGGAATGGGAGATCGTCATTTCCGGCCTCATCCAGGACACTGAGTGGAAGGAACTCTGGCGATTGGTTGTTCATGCACCGCCATCTCTTGCAATCACTGCCTTATCCACCATGAGAGCAGCCGGGTGGAAACCCGTTGGTGAGGACCGGGTACTATGGGAAGAGATCTGCCATGCTCTGCCCGTTGCATGGAGCAGCCCGGTGCCGTATGATGCACCATCCCCACCCACGTGGAGCCCGGACAGCCAGCCCCTTCGCCTTGCTTTTTCAGGAGACTGCACCCTGCTCGCAGCCACCTGTGCTGACGGAACTGTGTATCTCTGGAATACGAAAACGGGAACACTTCTCTTCGAACTCCCCGCAGGGCCCTGCACCACCAGCGGGCTAGCCTTTTCACCCGATAACACCCACCTGCTCTGTGCGGGAACCGATGGCACACTCCGGTGCCGGGATGCCATGACAGGTACACTCCTCTGGTCGGTCGCCACCGGGGGAAAGGTCCCGGTACATTTTGCCTGTTCGCATAACGGTACGGCAGTTGTCCCCTTGAGTACCGGAGGGAAGATCCAGATCGTTGACATGACAGATGGGCAGGCACAGGATAGTTCTGGAGGTCATGATGCCGCAGTCACCTGTTGTGCACTCTCATCAGATAACCGGTATTGTGCAGTGGGATATGTGGACGGGGCCGTGGGTATATGGGATCTTCAGCAAGCGGATTACCTGCAAACGCTGGAAGGTCTGGGCAACCCGGTCAGTTGCCTCTCTTTTGGTGAACATGGTGATGAGTGTCTCGTTATCTATGAACAGAACAAGCCCGCACGGTGGAAAATACCTTCCGGTGAACGCACCCGAACCTATACCGGCACTACCGGCCCACTGCGTTGTTGTGCCATCACACCGGGCGATAATGCATTTGCAATTGCAGGCGATGACCGGATTCTCAGGTTCTGGCAGGCAGGAAAAAACACTCCCATTGCAGAGATCCCCCTCTACAACCGCCCCCTTGCTGCATGTGCTTCGTCTGCTGACGGCAGGATCCTGGCTGCCGGGTGCACGAACGGCACCCTCCGAATCTATGCCATGAACACCGGTACGGTAATCCATGAAAAAAAGGCACACAAACAGGCGATAACGGCGATTGTCCTTTCGTCTTCGGCAGAGATGATCGCGAGCGCTGGAGGGGACGGTGCGGTGAAACTCTGGAACACGGATTCAGGTGAAATTATCCACACGCTCCTGAATCCTGCCGGGGGAGTGACCGGGATTGCTGCAACCCCCGATGGAGCGACAATTTTCGCAGGATATATAGACAGTAAAGTCCGGCAGATTTCATGCGAACCGGGAGTATTCAGCCGTACGCTCGATATGTACACGAGCACCATCCTGGCGATTGCCATAAATCCTGACGGTGCCCTGTTAGCCTGCGCCGGGGGGGATTCCACGCTGCGGATATGGCATGGAACCGGCGGGCTTGTTGCCAGCGGCGAGGGACTCACCACCACCCAGCAGTGCCTTGCCTTTTCCCCGGAGGGAACGATGCTGGTCTCCGGGGGGTGGGACGGGAAGTTGCGCCTCTGGAGCATGCAGGACTGCCAGCTGCTCACAACACTTACCGGCCATACCAGTACGATCACAGCCCTTGCAATCTCACCGGATGGCACCATGCTAGCGACCGGCAGCAATGACCGGAGTGTCCGGCTCTGGACACTTTCCGATGGAAGGTGCGTTTCTGTACGGGAAGATTCCCGCAGCGAGGTGAGTGCATTGGCCATTTCTCCCGAAGGCAGCCTGCTCGCATACGCGGGAGCAGATGCAGTTATTCACATCTGCCATCTGCCGGAGGGCCGGCCTGCTCCTGATATTCATGCACTCCCGGGTACGATCACCACACTTGCATTTGCGGGAGACGGGCGGGTGCTGGTGGCCGGCTTTGATACTGGAACCGTAGCAGTCTTTTCCTGCGCAGGGCGACACCTGCTGCGAGCTATCCCAGCCCATACCTCAACAGTGACGGGGATCGCTGTTCTTCCCGGCGGGGAGTCAGTGCTGACCGGCAGTCTTGACGGACAGGTGCGGCGCTGGAAACTGCCCTGGACCCGGCCTCTTGGTGAAACTACCCTTGATGTTATCCCGCTCATTACCGAGTATGAACGCACCTGTTCCCGGCCGGAGCCACAGGAGCAATGGACATTTCTCCACAACATGCTCGCGGCCCGGTTCTGCCATGATATCGAACTCTGCACCACTGTCAATGACGAACACATGTATGATATCCAGATCGTGGGGTGACTTCAGATGCAGGAAAAACCACCCGTGGAAAAGAGCAGGCCGCGTCTGGGCGTGGACTTTGGCAATAGCACGACGGTCGTTGCCCTGCGGGATGAGACCGGCACAATCAGGCTCCCTGATTTTTCCGGATGGTCAACCTCCTTTCCGGTCGCCGGGCAGGAACACCACGTTCCCCGGATTCCGTCACAAATCCGGTACAGCGATACCGGCACCCGGTACTTCGGGGCGGAGGCGCAGCAGGAGGGGATGGCACCTGCCGGTGTGGCACGATGGCTGCGCCATTACATCCTTGAGAACAGCACCGTGCAAGTCCCGGGAGCGGACGGGAAGATGACCGGGTACAGGAACGCAGGCTCTGATTTCCTCACCGCACTCCTCACCCATGCACTCCGCAACACTACGGGCACCAGCGAAGTGGTCTTCTCCGTTCCGGTAAATGCATCCGGTATGTATTCCACATGGCTCCATGCGGTGGCAACTGCCGCAGGGTTCAGTGTCCCGTTTTTCATCGATGAGGCCTGTGCTGCTGCACGGGGATATGGCCTGCCCCTTGTGCCCGGGTCACTCTTCCTTCTGATCGATTTCCACCCGGACGGGCTCGATATTGCTCTTGTCACTCCATGCGAATTCTCGCCCGATGCAGGGAGCCAGCATTCCCGGGTGCTCGGGCAGGCGCATGATGACATCGGCGGATCGGTGATCGACGCGTGGATGGTGCAGGATATCTTTACCCGGAACCGGTTGCAGGAAACCGATCCCAGGACCGCCCGGCTGCTCCCCCTTATCCGGAACGAAGCGCAGCGGGTCCGGCTGGCGCTGGTGCAGGATTCGGAAGCGGAAGTCCGTATGAGCGATCCGGTGTCAGGATTTTCTCTCGCCGAACAGGTCAGCAGGACGGACCTTTGCCGGATCTTTGACGAGCGGAGACTGTTTGCAACCCTCAACCGCACCATCGACCGGGCACTGTCCGTGTCGGGCATACACGGACAGGAAGAGAAGCGGATCACGGCTGTGCTGATGGTGGGGGAGTGCAGCGCGATTCCCTGCGTGCAGGACGCGATAAAACAGCGATGGGGAGCCGGGAGGGTTTACTGCGATCATCCGACCGATGCGATTGCCCGGGGTGCGGCAATGGCGAGCCCGGAAATCCTTGAACCCAACCGGATCCGGAATGATTATGCCATACGTCACTGGGACCCCGTTGCCCGGGAATACCGGTACCGGTTTATCGTCCGTAACGGGGCCCGCTACCCCAGTGCCGGGCAGGTTGCACGGTTCATCATCAGCGGGGTTTACGACGGGCAGGCGTACCTGGGCATCCCGCTTTGCGAGATTTGCACTGCGGGAGATGACCCGCACAGCCACATCGAACTGGTCTCAAATAACAAGGGAGAACTGCAGATCGCCGGGCCTGCTTCCGATGCAATGCCGGCAGTATGCCCGGCACTCGTGAACATGCAGGAACCAACCCTGCTCCATGCATCACCCCCGGCAAAAAAAGGCGAACCGCGTTTTGAACTCACGTTTTTCCTTGACCGGCAGGGATACCTGTGCCTCACTGCACGGGACCTGCTCACCGGTCTTATCGTAAAACGGGATGCTCAGGTATTCAGGCTGAATTAATACGGAGAGAGAAAATGACCATGCAGGAACTGGAAATTACGATTGACAACGAAGGCAGGGTACTGATTCACGTCAACGGGGTAAAAGGAGAAGATTGTCTCGCGCTGACAAAAAACCTTGAAAATGCGGTCGGCGATGTGCAGGAGCGATCCTTTTCTTCGGACTACTATGAACAGCCGGTCACTGTATCCCAATCGCAGAAAAACGGGCTGCGGTAAAAATTTTCATCAGAATATTTTTATCGGGATAGCCGTCCCGGTCAGGCAATCAGCAGAAATTCTCGGTTACGTAAATCTTGTCATCAGAAGAGAACGCAACACCAATTCCTTCAAACTGGTACCGCGAAGTGAGGATATTGTGGCGGTGACCGGGGCTGTCCATCCACCCGGTGACCGCCCGCTCGGCAATCTCGTCTACTGTACTCCAGTTATATGCAGTAATTACCCCTTCGGCATTGGAATAGTACGAGGCGTACCGTGTTCCCAGGTAGAGGTTTTCCGAGATTCCGTTATACGAACCGCCCTTGACGACCCTGATACAGGGATAGCCCGCAGCATTGCCCCGGTCCCTTGCCAGCAGACCGTCGGGATTCATATGTTCGAAAAAGTTCCTTATCACCATGTCCCAGCTGTGCCCCCGCGCAATATCTGCAAGGAACGGATCGTAGGAAAGGGTAGAGAGACCGTTCTGCTGTCGCTGGTTATTGATGAGTTCATGTACCCGCACCTCCAGTGCGGCAGGATCAAGGTAAGGCGCTCCCAGGGTGCTGCTGGTGTAGGAACTTACCGGGGGCTGCGGGGGCACCTTCGTGGTTTCGAGCGTAATGACGGTGGTTGGTGCAGCGGTTGGCACTGTCGTTGTGGGTGTGGGAGGAAGAGTCCTCGTTGTTTGCACGGATGTCAGAGTTGTTATTGGAGCCGTTGTTGTTGCTGAAGGTACCGTTTTCGTGGCTACCGGAGTAGCCGTTGTACCGGTCGCAGGGATAGTAGTCACGCCGGGCAGGGGCATTCCCGACGGGGATTGCTGAAGAGGGAGATTATTGTTGGCGCTTGCCGTGCCGGCCAATGCGGTACCGGTCACCGCCATAAGCTGTGGGAGCAGGAAAATGGCTGCAACACCAAGGATCAAAATAACGGCGATTGCAATAATCCGGACCGGCATACCAGAGCTGGCGGGACCTGCCCCCTGAACATCTGGCATCGCAGCAGGGGCCGGGTCCGGAAGCGGTGCCCCGCAGGACGTGCAGAACTTCTGGACGGAAAACTCCTGTGCTGCGCCGCATTTCGAACAGAATCTCCGGGCCATGAGTGTATGAGCATGGTTACCGGACAGGAAAAAAGATATCGGGATTAACCGGCCAGTTCCCGTACCCTGGCAATATTCCCCCGATCATCCCGCCGGTCATCGACCGGTGTCTCGCAGACGAGGGGCAGGTCCTTAAAGGCCGGGTGGTGGAGGATGCGCCGGAACCCGTCCTCCCCGATAAAACCCATGCCGATATGCTCGTGCCGGTCAAGACCGCTGTTCCGGTCGGCTTTCGTGTCGTTCAAGTGCACAACTTTGAGGTTCTTTATACCGAGTAATTCATCGAATTGTGCCACCGTCTCTGCGATGCCCTCATCAGTCCTCAGTTCGTAGCCTGCGGCAAACGCATGGCAGGTGTCAAAGCAGATGCCCACGCGGGCGGGGGTATCGATTCCGTCCATGATACCCCGGATATGCTCGAAACTGCTCCCGACACTGTTCTTCTCGCCCGCGGTGTTCTCAAGGAGCAGCATCACGGAATTACCCGAAGCGGAAAGGGAGGTATTGATCGCTTTGATTACCCGCGCTCTCCCACCGGCAATCCCGTCCCCGAGGTGGTGCCCGAGATGCGTGACAAGATAGGGAATTCCCAGTTTCCCGCACCGGTCAAGTTCCTCGGTTAAGGAGGTGATGGATTTTTCGTAAACCTCCGGTTTCGGGGAGGCAAGGTTCGGGAGATAGGGCATGTGGTCGACCGGGAGGAGACCGGTTGTTTTAATTTTGGCCCGGTACGCTTCGCAATCTTCATCAGTCAAGGGTTTGAATCCCCATCCCCGCGGGTTTCTTGAGAACTGCTGGAAGACATCGCAGCCGGCATCCATTGCCCGGTCCACTGCGAGATCGAGCGAGCCAGCCATTGAAACATGAACACCGACACGTACCATTGCACACCTTGTATGCATTCCGGTTCGGGGCAGAGCTATGATAAGGTTGTGATCGTACCGGGCAAAAAAAGGCCGAAAAAAAGTTATTCTTTTCTCATCACAAGGATGAGTCCTGCAAGCCCGATCGCGCCGATTGCAGCGAGCGGCAGCATGCCGGATTTTGTAGTCGGAATCATTGCCGGAGATGAAGTGGTAGCAACCGTTGGGGCTGCTGTCCTGAGCGCCTCATCCGGCCGGGTGGTGGTTGCTGTGCGGATGTCAACCTGTGCTGCGCTGATGGGCGGCACTACCTTGATGATATAGACCGAAACCGCCTGGGGCCCGATCATGCCAGCTTTACCCGGGCAACTCGAGGAGAGTGCCTGCCCTTTGACAAAGGTGACTGCCACACTGGAGCCATCGTTCCTGCCATTGTAGTTTAAGGTCTCACCGGGCTTGAGTGCCTGTGCAAAGACTTCCCTTCCCTCGCTCATTACCTTCACATTTGATGACTGTGCTGTGCAGGTCGTGCCCGTGCAGGCAGCACAGTCCGGAACCGTGGTTGCATCCAGCGCGTAATTGCCCATAAGTGGCGTTGGTATCGTGCTGAAATCTCCAACAATATCGGTTACAAACTCCTCGTTGGGCCGTGAACCGAACAGTTTTGCGAGCGTGATCCAGGTCTCCCCGGCACCCCCGATGCTGGTTGCAACAACCGGGTCACCGTTGGTAAAAACCGAGAAAACAGCCGGATCCGGTACCGTTCCGGTAAGCACCTCAACACTCATCGGCGTATAGGTACAGACCGGTGCACCGGTTGCAGGATACGAGCACCCGTATTGCTGGGGGTGTTCAATAGTCAGCATATTCTTGGGCTGGTTGAGAGTTGCAACCGTTCCCTTGAGGGTGACTTCCTGGATGATCGCACCGACCGGTACACACATGCAGCATAAGAACAGGGCTGCAACAATGACGATAAGCGTTGTCTGTTTCATAATCAAATCTCCTTTTTGTTTATCGACCATCGATGTACAGGAATAAAAAAGGATCACTGAAACCTGAACTATTTTGCCGTTGGAGAGCACACTTCACTGGTATGAAGGTCACATTCCTCGGTACCAATGGCTGGTTTGATACCGCAGCCGGCAATACGGTCTCCGTGCTTGTCCAGTCAGAAGAGTATGATATCATCTTCGATGCGGGGAATGGGATTGCAAAAGTGGACCGGTATATCACCCAGAAAAAACCGGTGTACCTCTTCCTCAGTCACCTCCATATCGACCACATTGCCGGGCTGCACACGCTCGTCAAATTCCGGTTGAAAGGAGGCCTGCATGTCTTCACCCAGAAGGGAAGCATGACCGATCTCAATACCTTTGTCCGGGACCCCTACACCGTGCCGTTTTCCGGTCTTCCCTACAAGGCAGAGATCACTGAACTGGCTGAGGGCAGGCATTTCCTGCCATTTACCGTGGAGTGCCGCCCGCTCGTTCACCCGGCCCCCTGTTTCGGGTACCGGCTGGAGATTGATGGAAAGGTGATCACCTACTGCACCGATACCGGCGTCTGCGACAATGCCATTGCCCTCGGGCGGGATGCGGATCTCCTTATCACCGAATGCGGGCTCAAACCCGGCGAGGAAAGCCCGGGGTGGCCGCACCTCAATCCGGAGAACGCGATCCATATCGCACAACAGGCGCACGCAAAGCAGCTTGCCCTCATGCATTTCGGTGCGGAAGTGTACAAGACAGTGGACGAGCGGCTCGCCCTGAAGCAGCGGTACGAAAAAGAATGGCCGGGCCTGATTATTGGGATAGATGACCTGACAATTGAGGTATAACAAAAGGGGAAAAAGATTATTCTTCCAGCTTCTTCATCAGCCACGCCATGTTGATGCCCAGCGTCTTCATGGTCATAATACCTTCATCATCGCCGTTCACATCACCGGGTGCAAGACCTATGCCGACATTCCAGTACGAGGAACCCGGCACCATCATCTGGTTGATGAAGAAGAAGTGGTTGAGGGTATCAAACGCATGAATACCCCCGCACCTGCGTACGGCAATCACTCCGGCCCCCACTTTCCTCCGGAACATGTCCTGGTTTGCCTTGGCCACAAACCCCGCCCGGTCAATGAGCGCCTTCATCTCTGAGGACACATCGGAAAAATAGGTGGGGGATGCAAGGATGATCCCGTCTGCATCGAGCATCTTCTCAATGCATTCATTGACTACGTCCCCTTTTACTGCGCACCGCTTGTCCTGGTTCTCAAAACATTTCATGCAGGCAGTGCAGCCCCGGATCTTCTTTCCTGCAAGCTGCACGAGTTCGGTTTCAATACCCGCTTTTTTCAGTTCATCAAACACCGTATCGACAAGGATTGCCGTGTTTGCGTCTTTTCGCGCACTGCCACTGAATGCTACAACTTTCATAAGAGATCTCCGATCCTTGGTTTTGTTTTGGATCCTATAGAATGATCGTCAGGCACTCATGCGAAAAACGTCCCGGGTGCCGGAACGATCAGGATTTTTCCGCAAACCGGTATTCCCCTTTTGGTACCAGCATCTCGAACCGGGCCCCTTTTCCTTCTGTACCGGTCTCTTTGATCGTGATGTCCGTGATGGAGAGGATCTCCCGGACAAGGTACAGGCTCATACCACTCTTGCCTTCAATTTTTCGTTCGAATATTTTTTCTTTCCACGGTTCCGGAATCCCGGTTCCATTATCCTCAAAGATCAGGAGGAGCCCCTCGGGAATTTCCTGGTAACGGAGAGCGATTTCTGTTGCCGTTTTACCATGGATGATCACATTTTCTGCCAGTGCCTGAAAGACGTTTTCGAGAAACGGATCAGAGTAGATTTCAAGGTGATCCAGCTGAATGGTCCGGCTCAGGTGCGAACTGTCGACATGCGAAATTCCCAACGCAAAGACCTGTGAAACATCCTGCCATGCCGGGGGTTTTCTCCCGAGATCCTGGTAATTCTTCGCAAACTGGAGTGTGGAAGATATCGTTTGGATAATCTTCTCCTGTTTCTGCCGGTAGCCCTGTGTTTTTTCATCAGCGGGCTGCTGTTTTTCAAGTTCGAAGTACCCGGAAAGAGAGAACAAGGCATTCTGGATATCGTTAAAGGTGATAGCATTGAGTATACTCAGTTTCCGGGTTGCCCGGTTCAGTGCATCTTCTGCCCGCCTGCGCTGATCCAGTTCCGCATTCAGTTCCGCCGTCTTCTGCGCTACATTACTTTTCAGCATGTGGTTCCAGATCACCAGCAGGACGATTACCAGGATGACTGCGCCGGCCAAAAAGGCAACGATCCGGAAATATTCTGTGTTCACAACGGGAGTGCCGTACCAGGTGCGGTCCAGGGCATCGTACTCACTCTGGGGGATCTTGACAAATCCCTGATTTATCTCAGTGAGAAGTACGGTATTTCCCTTCTTCACCGCACGGTGGAGGGCTCCTGACAGGATTGGGGAAGTGTACCTGAACTGGTCCTGTATCCCCTGGTTGTAGAGATAATAGATACCGCTGGGCTTGTCAAGGATAAATACGACAATATCGCCGTCTTTTGCTGCTTTGACAACCGATGCATAGCTGTCATATTCCCTGACGGTGACGCCTCTCATTTTCACATCCGCAATCGAGCTGTCGCCCTTATGCATACCGACAACAAATCCATCCAGAGAGTCAAGACTGGAAATGCCCGGGACATTTGCGTTGAAAAATATTACCACGTCCACATCGGTATAAGAGGGAGTGAAATCGTAGACCTTCGCCCGTTCATCTGAAAAAAAGATTGTGTCGATGACATCGAACTCCCCGGCTTCCATACGGTGGATCGCGTCATCCCATGCAAGACCGGTGATCTCCACTTTTTTACCGGTCTGCTTCTCCCAGAGCCGCCACATGTCCACCGAGATCCCGACAAGGTTTCCCTTTGCATCGCGGAACGAGAACGGGGGATAGTTATTATCCATGACAACGGTGATGACACCATCACTGACCGACTTGTCAGTTGCTGCAAGAGAAGGAGTAAAGACGAGGGTACACACGAGCAAAAGCAGGACAATAAGAAGCGATGTGCGATAACCGGAAATCATAGTCTTGTTGCCCCTTATCGTGCCAGAATAAAATGACTATTGCCTTTACGATGAAGCGCCATAAAAATATTGTCCCGTGAGCCGGGAAGAAATTCATGGTTTATGCCGGGTAATAATCCATGGATCAGTACGCCATCTTATGAGCTCTCACGCTAAATAGAGCAGCGATATGAATACTCGTATACAGTTCTCCGATTTCAACCTCTCAAAGGAGATCGGAAAAGCCATTGAAGATATGGGCTTCGAAGAGCCCTCGCCTATCCAGGCACTCGCCATTCCTCTCATACAGGCCGGGCGTGACGTAACCGCCCAGGCACAGACCGGGACCGGCAAAACTGCCGCATTTGGGATTCCTGTTATCGGAAAGATCGATCCATCCAAACGTGTAGTCCAGGCCATTGTGCTCTGTCCCACCCGTGAACTTTGTATCCAGATCGCAGAGGAGTTCTCACATCTCCTCGCGCATCTCCCGAAGATCTTCGTTCTTCCGGTGTATGGCGGCCAGCCTATCGACCGGCAGCTCCGGGCACTCCATTCAGGAGTCCACATCGTGATCGGCACCCCCGGGCGTGTCATGGACCACCTTGACCGCAGGACGCTCGTCCTCCATGATGTTCATACCGTTGTACTCGATGAAGCCGACCAGATGCTCGACATGGGATTCCGGGATGATATCGAACTTATCCTCAAGAAAGTCCCGCAGGATCGCCAGACCCTGCTCTTCTCGGCAACCCTTCCCCAGCCAATCATTGACATCTCGAAGCGGTTCATGAACAAACCCGAGTTTGTCAAGGTCCAGTACGCTGAACTAACGGTGCCGAAGATCGAGCAGAGTTACATCGAGGTCAAGGAACGCGAGAAGATCGATATTCTTTGCCGGTTAATCGATATCGCCGATCCGCACCTGACTATCATCTTCTGCAACACCAAGCGCCGGGCAGAAGAACTTGCCGGCAAGATCAAGGCCCGGGGCTACCGGGCAGAAGAGCTGCACGGTGACATGAAACAGTCCCAGCGCGACCGCGTTATGCAGGGATTCAGGAAAGGCTCCATCGAGATCCTGATTGCAACCGATGTTGCTGCACGCGGGATCGATGTCGATGACGTCGACATGGTGATCAACTTTGACATCCCGCAGGATGTGGAGTACTATGTCCACCGTATTGGCAGGACCGGGCGCGCAGGCAAGAGCGGCAAGGCAATCACCTTTGTCTCGCCCAAGGACTTCAACAAGCTCCGCGAGATCCAGCACTATGCAAAGGTCCAGATACCCCGCATCCCCGTTCCCTCGCAGAGCGATGTGGCAGAGACCAGGACCAAGGCAGTGCTCGAAGCAGTGCGCGAGACCATTGTGGCAGGAGGTCTCGAGACCTTCATCCGTGTCATCGAAAAGGAGACCGAAGGAGATCTCAACACCGTTGACATCGCCGCTGCACTCTTAAAGATGCAGATGGAAGAGCGCCTCGAGGCCCCGACAGAGAAACGCGAAGATATGAACTTTGCCGACACCGGCGCAGAAGTCGGCATGGTCAGGTTCTTTTTGGCGGTCGGAAAGCAGCACAAGGTTGCCCCAAAAGACATTGTCGGCGCCATTGCCGGTGAGACTGGCATTCCCGGAAAAGCGATCGGTGCGATCCGGATCCTTGACTCCTACTCCTTTGTCGAGATCCCCAAGGAAAACGCTACCGAAGTCTATACCATTATGAAAGATCGGACCATTCGCAACCAGCCAACCGGTATCGAGCCGGCAGCGGGTAAGAGAGCGTACTAACGCCTCCCTTTTTTTCATTATCCCATAACACTCAAATATTTCTTAGTGAGAAGTGTGTGTATGAACACCAGATGGGTTTTTTCCCTCTTCTTCGTCCTTGTCGTCCTGCTCCTCGCAGCAGGCTGCACCCAGACGCCACCCGCAGCCCCTGCAACACCGGTACCAACCGCTGTCGAAACTATGGAAGCAACAACACCGGCTCCTGTAGCAACTACCGCTGCATCGCTGACACCCGGCCCCGTCCAGACCCTGCCGGATGCCTGGGGCATAGATGTCCAGGTAGCGAGCAATGGCGAGGCAGTCGACCCCCAGATTACAGTAACGTGTATGGGTGGAAAAGGGCTCAATGTTGTAACACAACTGGATGTAGTAGTTACCCGATCGGATGGCGTAGTGGAGACCGGTTCCATCAAGAGGCCACTCTATAAAGGAGCCTCGGTATCATTGCGCAGCACCACAAAACCCGGATACGTTGACCGGGCAGAAGTCTATGCATACACCCCCCAAGGTGACAAAGTAAAGATCTATGATGCGTACGTACCATTCCGGTCGTACCACTGAGTGGGTAATAAAAAACCCAACTTTTTTTGTTAAACACCACCGAACGTGGTGCGACATTCATTCCCGTTAAAAAAAAACAGAAGGCCGGTTCTTACCGGCAAGTAATTCCTGCAAACCGTATCATTGGTATCGGCATTCGCCCAGCTTTGCCACCGAAAGGACAATAATCGGGATAAGAATCCCCCCTGCAATGATAGCATACCCTACGGGTTCATCCCCAAAAGGCGGCATGTATACCACCCACACACCGTTTGCTATCACAAACAAGGCAACAAAAAAACTCATGACTTTTATTATGGTGTCCATCAGCCTGCTCCTGTGGGTAATATAAAAAGTCCAAGTAAAAAAGGACTTCTGCCGGAAAAAATGCTGAGTTTTTTTATGAATCTGCTATCTTCATCGTCTGCCATGAAACCGCTTTGTTCTCAACGGCATTGCGGATCACCCGCTGTGTCCGCGTGAGGGTTCCCGTACCGTGTTTCACATCCATGAACACGATCCGTATGTCTTTACTCTTTTCATCGGCGACTTCGGTCAGGCCATCAAAGATAATGTAATCAATGGGAGACCCGATAAACCGGGCATCCGCAGGATTGAACGGGAACTCCGGTAATATCGGTGCCATCTGCTCTGCGATCTTTCCCTTGAGCGTGGAGCGCGACCGGTTCACTGAATCTTTCCGTATCTCTCCGGCCGCCTCCATCTTCCACGTCTCGAGGTCTGCCCGGTATTTTCCCTCAATTGCGGTGATCTGCGCTTTTACAAAATAATACCCGAGCGCAAAACCGAGAACAAGCGAGATGATGATGGGGATGAGAAGATCCTCTAGCGGCATGACAAGAGGGTTGGCGATGCTGCTATAACTCGTTTGAGATGGGGAGGCACACGGGACAAATCATCCGGCAGGAGGTGAGGGAATCAGGAATTATTCGAAGAGCCGGGTGATTTTTTCCTTAACATTGCACTCCAGCCCGGGAATAGTCCTGATATCCTTCACTGCATCTACGTGGTCGATGAGCACTTCCCCAGCCGGTTCAATATCCAGGTTCCGCAGGAACGGAGAAATCACGCGGGTGATGCAGGTAAAATTTTCCTCTCCCTTTCTTCCGGCAACGGAGAAGATCAATCCTTTCTGTCCCTGCTTCCCGCCGTATAACACCCGCTCTGCATGGTACGCCTGGCAGCGGTCGATGACCAGCTTGAGCCCGGCGGGCACGGTATTGGTATAGACCGGGGAGCAGACAACGAGAAGTGATGTTGCCCGGATTGCGCTGATGATCTCTTCCATGTCATCATCAAAGACGCACGCGCCGGTATTGTAGCACTGGTAACACCCGATGCAGCAGTGGATGCTCATGTCATGCGGGTAGATGACCTGCACCGTTTTACCCAGCCCGTGCGCAGCCCCGGCTGCCCAGCCGGCAAGGATGCCGCAGTTCCCGTCCCCACGGGGGCTTCCCTGGATCACGACCAGATCGGGCGAGGAGGCACGCGGATGCCGGGGGGACTCGGGCCGGTGATCCTGGAAAAAAAGATCGGGGTTGGCACGGAGTTGCTGTTCCCAGTCGTCGGCGGCCTGGAAGGCAACCGTCTCTGCTTTCAAGGGGACCAGGGGCGAGTACTCAAACGAATTGGTCCGGAATACGGCGCGGATCTTATCGTTGGATGAAACGGCCAGCGTATATCGTATCATGCCGGGATATACGGCGGAAAAATCCTCGCGGTGCAGGGTAAGCGACAGGCGACTGGCATCGTCACCAATCTCCCTGCTGCGCAGGAGTTCACGCACCGGTTCCATGACCGTACTGACACACCGGAGAGGAAAAATGCTGCGGTAGTATCCTCCCGCTGAACGAAAACCCTCGAAAGAGCAATAAACACTGCCAGCACAATTTCCCACAAACCGTTGAGGTGATCCTTCATTTCCATGATGCCCATTCCTTTACGTATCGCTGCCCTGACGATGGAGCGTTGCAGCCTCCTTGATTTCCCCGTTGAGCGTCTCGCAGAAATAATACGGGATATCAAATTCCGCTGTACTTCCTGCGCAAAATGCTGCACGCGGGAGTTCAACGGGCATGTCTTCCTGTTAGACCGGGATGTGACGGCAGTAAAAGCCATTGAACCCGATGCGCTGGAACCCGCCCCGTCGCCGGAGTTCTGCGACCAGAACGGGACGTTTTACGTCTCCGGGTATGCCCTGCGGACAAAGGACGACGATCACGGTTCCTGCTGGTTTTTGGAAAATGGCAAATGCCGCATCTACGAGAACCGCTTTGCCATCTGCCGCGTGTACCCGTACATGCTCCACCGCGAACCCGATGAACAGGGCGTCGTGGACTGGCGGCAGTTCTCCGGGCTTGACCAGCACGGGGAATATGATGCCACCATCCCTGACGAAGAAAGCCTGGCGCTCGCCCGCGAGACCAAGGAATACGAGAACGCGTTTCTCACGCAGGAGATCCAGTTCCTCGAATACATGCAGCACTATTTCGCCCGCCACCATCTCCGCCACGTGCAGAAGATTTATGACGACAAGTTGAGGGGATTTTTGAAAGGCGATGAGATCACTGTCAAAGTCTATTATGACGGGGCTCTCGAAGAGCACCGGATCGTAAACGGTTAAACCGTTTGAAAATTCCCCATACGGTTCATTTTTTTTTACCGGGTTCAACCCCGTTTTTAGCAGGAACCGGTTCAGGATTTGCCGGCAATGATCGTTCCAAAACAGGGGGCAAAATCCCCCCGCTCCACTGCAAAAAACGGTCCGGATCGTTATGTATGACGGGGTGTTGAACGATCCATCAGGACTCTTCCGTCTGCTTGGCCGGGCAGAAATTACAGATGGAGGAGAACACTTCCTTTTCCTTGTCCCGGATCAGGCAGTAATAGTCCCTGCCCCGCTGCTCGACTTTGAATCCCCCGGGAAACGGCATGCCTACCGGGTGACCTGGTTCACCGAGCACGAACATGGAAAACGCTGCGATCAGGTAATAGAAGAGCCGGTTCTTCGGGTTCCGGAAGTACGGGTTGCGCTCGCTCGCTTCATTGAGGTCAAAGCACCCTTCCGGCAGCATATCGCAGAATTTCTGGAATGTTTCCGGATCGGCAAGGGGCGTGTCCATCCGTTCAAACGCCCCGCGCCGGTGAAAGGACAGGAGTTCGTGATGCTTCCCGAAGAGCTGCTTGTGGAAGTAGGGGCGGATTGCCTCGCGGTACGGGGACGGGAGTTTTTCTATATCATTGTAGAGCCGCCCGCCGATGATCTGGAGATCAAAAAGGGAGTATTTGTGCACTTCATGGACAAGGATGATGCCGAGTTCCCCGCGGGTCCGGGCGCTGCGGAGACGCCGGGCTGCATCCTGTATCATGCCGGCCTCTTCTGCATATTCCCCGGAGAGTTCGGGCGATTCCGTTACGGATTCCATGCAGTCATGCACCTCGTACTATTCAGTCTCGAAAAGAAACGGGAAAAAGGTATGCGTTGGGGGCAGGTTTTTCCACGGTTATTGCGCGAAGGCTGGATCCTGTACTTCAAATTTATTTTCTGATGATACCCTGATGGCGTCATCCGGCCGCCACGACAGGACGGGTTGTGGCATCTCCGGAAACTGATCCGGGCATGCCGGAGATCAGTTCCGGTAAAAGAGGGGGTGGGAGCCCCTCATGTGCCCGGAGGGGTACCCACCCCTCAAGATAATGAGGGGGGACCCCCTACCCCCCACTCTTTCGAAAGACAGGGGCCCACCCCCCTCCGGTTGCATGCATCCGGCCACCGCTTCCGATGGAGTCACGACGGATGGGCCATCCCGTCTTTCAAAATAAAAGGGGGGGTGGGTACCCCTCTCTCAGCATGACAGGGGGGTACCCCTCCCCCACTCTTTTGAAAGACAGGCTCCCACCCCCCCCTCCGGTTGCATGCACCCGGGCGCGGCTTCGCATGGAGACACGACGGAGAGTGTGACTCACGATCGCCAAATTCGCGAGGGGGGTGGGGGCCCCTCTTAGACCCGGAGGGGTACCCACCTCCTCCCCCGCTCAAAAAAATGAGGGGGGACCCCCCACCCCCCTGTCCTCAGCAAGACGGGGTACCACCCCCCACTCTAGGGAATCACCCGGTCGCATTGCGGAAGTTTATCGGGACAAGACAACCGTCCCAGGATTCCTACAGCTTAAATTCCGGTGTGGCATCGAAGAGTTTTTGGTACAGCGAGGAGAAGAGCCCGATATACTCTGCCGCTGCCGGTGTCACATGATAACGGGTCTTTTCCCCTTCGGTTACCAGGGCGAGATATCCCCTCGCCACCAGGAATTCAAGGTAATCCTGCCCGGTCTTTGAGTTCAGGTCACACCGGTTGATAATGCCGGTGAAGGATCGCGGGGATTTGCAATAGACAAGGATCTCCCAGTAGATCTCGTACACGGTCCGCCGTCCACTCATTGCTCATCCAGCCCCAGCGTCTTTTTTAAGGTGCATTCCGATTCATCGATCTCATGGAGGCGACGGTCCCAGACTTTTGCGAATTTCGAGAAATAATACGACGAGAGCAGGCTTGCCAAGGCAATGCCGAGCGTGAGGAGCATGGCGGGGATGAGAAGGAGATTATCGAGCGTGAACGCAAAACCGCCCGCTGATACGGACAGGGCTTTGAGACTGTGGGCGATCCCGAGCACAAAGAAGCATCCCCCGCCCAGCGTGCAGACAAGGATCATGGTCCGGATTGTCTTGTGATTATCCCGGTAATGGGCGAGCATCCGCACGATTAGGCAGGTAAGGCGCTCGTCCGTGATTGCATCGCCGGCTTTTTCGAGATCATCTTTGATCGTAACGATACCCTCAAAGATCCTGACCGTTGAGAGTATCCAGCGGATACCGAGCCCGAAACAGATCAGGGCTATCGCCCCGGTGAAGATCCGTAACCCGGGGATCATGGGAAACCCGGGGATGAGCGGGTCGATGGTCTGACTGAGAATGGCAGTAACCATGTACTGCACGCCAATTGCGATCGCAATGGCTGCAAAGACGAGGTTGAGGAGCGATACCAGATAGAATTGCCGGATTTCGGTTCGGAACTGGCTGAGTACTGGATTCATGATTCACCGGCTTATGTGTACTTTGGCGTTCTGCAAATAAAGAGCATGAAACTAAGTTACGTAGCCGGCATTCTGGGGGGGATTTCCACGACCCGGCCTGGGTAAAAAAAAAACCAAAAAGAATCATTGATTAAAGAACGGTGCATAACTATCATGTTTTTGGACAATAACAATTGAAATCCTTAAACCCGGGAGAATGTTATATGCACGAGCGCGCAGTCCCTGCGATAATTATTATAGGTCTTTTGGTATTCATGACTCTCGCCGTGACTGTCGTTGCGGCAGCGGTACCCAGTTATCCAATAGATTCCACCGTAAAAACAACCGCCGACAGGACCGTTAGTATTGCTCCCAATGTCACGCCAAGGCCCACACTTATACGTCCTGATGATGTTGCAAACTATACCAACTATGGTTACGGTAGCTGGATATACGGCCCGCCGCTGAGTTATCCAAAAAGACTGGATATTATGCCAGCCGGATATACCGCCGGTTCCGTGACCCATACGAGCAAACTAGTTCACTTCTTTACCATAACCGATATCCATATTACCGATGAAGAAACTCCTGCATCAGCGATATGGTTTGGCCTCTTCGGCGGTGTTTCTTCGGGATATTCACCGGTTATGCTCCTGTCGACACAGGTTTTCGACGCGGCCATCCAGACAATAAACGCCCTGCACCTGCAGGATCCGTTTGATTTCGGGATCTCGCTTGGCGATGCCGCCAACAACAACCAGTACAATGAAGTGCGATGGTATATTGATGACCTGGATGGGAAGGAGATAGACCCGGATTCCGGTATAATAGATGATCCGATCGATGGGCCACTCAACGATTATCAGGATAAATTCCAGCCAGCCGGAATTAATTCATCGATCAAGTGGTACCAGACGCTCGGCAACCACGATCATTTCTATACGGGTTTCCTGCGACAGGATGCTTATTCCCGACAGACGTATACCGGCCTGGATCTTCTCAACCATGGAAATGTATTTGGCGTCGCTGACGGGGTCAACAGCCGGGGTATGTGGATGGGGACAATAAACGGTACTACCCGCAATGGTACGGCGTATGGTGCCGGCTTTAACGATTCCTTCTCCACCCCGCCGCAGGTACTTGCGGCCGACCTGAACCGCACATCTCTCACAACGTCGCAGTGGATGTCCGAATTTTTTAATACCACAACATCCCCCGTGGGACACGGGTTCAGCCAGGCCGACGCAGCAACAGGGTTTGCCTGCTATTCGTTTGAACCAAAGCCCGGCATCAAGATGATCGTTCTCGACGATACCCAGAACGAGACCGATTCCGTGGATCCCACGTCTTACGGGTATGGACATGGAACAGTTGATAAGGCTCGTTATGACTGGCTGGTAAACGAGCTTGACGCGGGTCAGCGGGACGGCAAGCTCATGATCATCGCTGCGCATGTACCGATAGGTGTATTAGATCCGTCAAATGATGCGAGCTGGAGTAATTATTCGTATCGGAAAGAGGATCAGATAATTGCCAAACTACATACCTACCCGAACTTCATCCTGTGGATCGCGGGACATCTTCATCTGAATCAGGTATCCGCATTTCCATCGCCTGATTCCAGCCATCCCGAATATGGATTCTGGGAGGTCCAGACCTCATCATTACGGGATTATCCCCAGATGTTCCGCATGTTTGAGATTTACCGCAACAGCGACAGTACCGTTTCAATCATGATAACGGACGTCGATCCCGCAGTTGATCCGGCGGTTGATCCGGCGGTTGGTAGAGGGTCGCTTGCCAATCTGTCGCGTTCGTATGGTGTCACCGCTCAGCAGATCTTCGTCAATCAGATGAACCCATCACCGAATGGTTCATACAATGCAGAACTTTTCAAAACATTAACTGCTCCTCCAGCTCCACCATCGGTACCTCCGGGTGACGGTGACTCCAGAACGGCCCCTGTCACCACCGGCCCCGCCGGGCAGGCAAGCGTAACCATAAAGACCAATGATCTTGGCCAGACCATCGCGCCTTACACCGTCCAGACAACAACACTATCTCCAATCGAGGTGACGGTCGACGTCCCGCAGTCAACAAAAGCCCTTGCAGCTGATGGAGGGCATTTAGGCGAAGTAACGGTAACCCCTCTCTCGCAGGAGGCAGTTACCGCAATCGCCGGGACAACCGCACCGGCAGGCATGGTCTTCACGGCAGGAGGCCTCGGGGTTGAATGTACGCCAGCAGGAGCAACTTTCGATCACCCGGTTTCCATCACGTTTACCATGACTGAGACCCAGTGGGGTGCCGCTCTTTCACAGGCAGGAGGAAAAGCTGAGGCGATAACGATCCAGTATTACGATACCACAACAAAATCCTGGGTATCTCTCCCGACATCCGCTGCAACCACAGCCCGCTCCGTTACTGCTACAACGAACCATTTCAGCCTCTTTGCGGTATTTGTAAAGACCTCCACCGGCTCTGTACCCACACAGACCACCTATTCCGGGGAGACACCGACACCGGTCGCGGTGGTTCCCACAACGGCAGCAGTCGTCACCACCGCAACTCCCGTTCCCGTATCCCCGCCAGCCGAGCCCCAGCTGCCGGTTGTGACGATTGTCGCCATCATCGCAGGGATCGCAGTCATCATCGCGGGAGCCCTGCTCCTGAGACGCTGGTGGATACGCAGGCAGAACCCTGCTTTGTTCCGAAAGTACGACTGATTCGCTACAACTGGTGACAACCAACCGGCAGCAATTGCCGGATACAATCCTTTTTAAAAATAATTTTCAATGAAAGAAATTACAGTGTTTTCTCTTGTACAGGAAACTGAAATTAAAAACGTTTTTTGTAAAAAGGTTTGCGAGATTTGATCTGAAATTGGATTCACGATCGAATCAAAAGGTTGTTTGAGCTTGTGATTTCCTAAGGAGGGTTCCCCGCCTCTGGGGTTCTCCGAGGCACGGCGGGGCAATGGGTTTTATTTTTTTAGTCATTGAAACCGCCACACATGAAACCCCTTCGGGGTACTCCAAATCTTTTTTTAATATTCTTATATGAAAAAGTGTGCGTTGGAAGAGTTAGGGATTAACTCGAATATTTGATAGTATAAAGAAGATAAAACTGATAATAAATGGAATAAGAATGATTGTAAATATAAAAATTATTTTTTCTCTCTTAATTTTCTCTATCTGCGCGTGTTCGGGACCCATAAAAAATTCAATGCAGGGGTATAATTTTTCAATATAACTGACGAGGGGCCAGACGATAAAGAGTGACATATATAATCCAATAAATGAGAGTATTCCAAATGATAGAAGAAAATTCTTACCTGGCCAAAAAAAATAGATTAGAGATGTTAGAATGTAAGCTGAAGATACTCCAATAATCAATCCTGAAAATAATTCAAAAAATCGTTTATTCTTATATATCCATGTATCTTGATTTTGCCAATTATCAATTAATTCATTAATCTGATTAAAAATGCCATTGACCCAAACTTCATCGCTTCCCGATACAGCTACATAGTTGTTATTATAACTACAATCTATGTGGTGGTGAAGTTTTACATGAATTCTACCATTATTTATTCGCGTATAGGTAATTTCTATTGAAGTAATTTTTTTATTTAATAAATTATCTCCCTCTATGATGTCGATGTTTGAACCGTTGACACTATTATTTTCCCAAATGGTTTCAAAAGAGATACGTGGTTTATCGGCAGGGTAAGATATTTGATCTAATTCATCTTTTTTTATCTCGTTCTTTAAATATTTTTCTTTAGCAAGGTCATAAGCATTTTTAGCCTCATTATAGAGTCCCAAAATTTTTAAATAATCATCATATATGAATCTCGCAAGTTCGCGGGCATTTTGAACTTTTATTACTTTATATTTAATCTTACGTTGTTTTGAAAGACAAACATTTTCCATATCATTTGAAAATTAGAGATTTGAATTAAAAAAAGGTTCCTAAAATAAAATATATTGAATTTAAAAACCGCAAAGATAAATTTAGTAAAATAAAATAAAAAAATACGTAATTATGGGTTAAAAGTCAGTCATAATAAGGAACCGATTGATCTATACGCGGTCACGCTTCTCTAACTCGTCCACTGCACAACCGCCATCTTTCAAAGCCGTGAAAAAAACCCGAATCTACTTCCTCCCCACCACCGCCCGCTTAACCCGTCCCCCCATTCCCATCAACCACATCGCCCCGCCCATCACCGCTTTCATCGCAAACCGCTTGGCAACCATACCCCTGCCTTCCATGACAGCCGAGACTTCTTCGAGACGCTGCTGGATGGGAATATGCTGCGGGCAGATCCGTTCGCATTTCCCGCAGTGCTTACACAGCCCGGCATAGGAAGGGGTATCCCCCATTATCCCGCCGAGACGGCCGATGTAGAGAAACTTGTTCTCCCGGCTGTGCGGGAAGAACGCGGTGTTGTTGTAGAACGCAAAGCACTCCGGGATGTTGACGCCCGCCGGGCAGGGCATACAGTAGCGGCAGCCGGTACAGTCCACCTTCATTAACCGCCGGTAGGTCTGGCGGGCCTCTTCGAGCACCGCGAGGTCGGCTTCGGTGATCGAACCCGGCAACGCGGTCTCTGCCACCCGCAGGTTCTCTTCGATATGGGCCTCCTCGTTCATGCCCGAGAGGACGACCGTGACTTCCGGATGGTTCCAGACCCAGCGCAATCCCCACTCCGCAGCGTTCCGCTTAATGGGTGCCTCATCCCAGATCTTCTGCACATCATCCGGCACATGGCCGGCAAGGTTCCCGCCCCGCAGCGGTTCCATCACCATGACGGCAATCTTCTTTGATGCCGCGTACTTCAGTCCCTCGATCCCGACCTGGTTGTGCTCATCGAGGTAATTGAACTGGATCTGGCAGAAGTCCCAGTTGTACGCATCGATGATCTCCCTGAATGTCTCCGTGTTGCTGTGAATCGAAAACCCGGCATTTTTTATCCGGCCATCTTTTTTTGCGGTATCGAGAAATTCGAGCACGCCGAGCCGCACGAGTTTTTCCCACGAGTCCTTGCCGAGACTGTGGAGCAGGTAGTAATCGATATGATCGGTGTTGAATATCTCCAGTTGTTCCGCGAGAATGCGGTCCATGTCAGCCCGGGAAAAGACCGACCAGGGCGGGAGTTTGGTAGCGAGCCGGACTTTCTCCCGGTAACCGTCGGTAAGCGCCCGACCGAGGATCGGCTCGCTCTTGCCGAAATGGTAGATAGGCGCGGTATCGACATAGTTGACGCCGTGATCGATCGCGTACCGGATCTGCCGGATTGCCCGTTCTTCATCAATGCCGCCGCCTTTTTTCATCGGCAGTCGCATACAGCCAAAGCCAAGGATGGAAAGTTTATCGCCGTTTTTTGGGACAGTGCGGTAGAGCATGGAAGTTCCTTACCGGAAATAGGTGCGGAAGCGGATAAGGATAATGGAGGGGAGAGGAGAGGGGGGAGGAGTTTGCCGGTTCATGAGAGCAAACATCCCGGTTGCGGGGATTATTTGGCCGGAACCGGGATGTGCAGGCGTTCGTAGAACACATCCATGCCGGGCTCTTTTCCTAAGAATCCCCGGAGCAGCACATCGCCGTCCTGCATGTTCCCCGGCTCAAGAATCCAGTGACGGTAATCCTGGCCGGTCGTCGTGTTGGTCAGGCCGTCGCTCCTGAAACGGGCATAGACATTCAGGGCGTACACTCTCGACCAGAGGTAACCATAGTAACCGGCATCGTAATCCCCCATGAAATGGCCGATGGTTGCCGGTTCATGGCCACCAGCGATCGGAGGGATCCCCATCATCTCTTCGTACATTGCATCAGAGATGTTGGTGACATCCACCGGACCGGTGGCGGTATGGAATGCCATATCCTCATTGGAGAACATGAGCTGGCGGGCATAGTAGATCCCCGCATCCAGATCGCGGGCCTCGATCATCCGGGTGCGGATATCAGCAGGAAGTTTCTGTGCAGGATCGGTGTACAGGCCGGAGATCGCATCGAGCACCTGCGGCTGCCATGCCCATTCTTCCAGCGCCTGCGAAGGGGTCTCGACAAAATCCCATTCAACATTGAAGCCCGACAGGGTGGAATACGGTGCACGGGTCAGGCTCACATGGAGGCCGTGGCCGAGTTCGTGGAAGAGCTCGATAACATCATCGTGCGAGAGCAGCGAGGGTTTGTCCCCCACCGGTGCCCGCACATTGCCGATGAGGACCGAGACCGGGATACTGTACGAACCATCAGGTCCTGCCCGGCCGACCTTCAACTGGGACATCATCATACCACCGTATTTTCCCTCGCGGGGAAAGAGGTCAACATAGAGATACGCAATCGTAGTTCCCGCAGTTGCATTCTCGATCCGGTAGAGTTTGACGCCATCTGCCCAGACTTTTGCGTCCTTCACCTCGACAAACCGGATCCCGAGAAGACCGGAGTACTGGTCAAAAACACCCTGCAGGGTTGCATCGAGCGGGAAATACGGCCGGATTTTCTCGTCATCAAGAGTATATTTTTCAACACGGACTTTTTCATCAACCCAGAAAATGTCCCAGGGCTCTAAAGTGGTGGCCGAAGGATCGATCTTTTTCTTTACCGCAAGGAGTTCTGCCATCTCCTGCCGGTTTTTTTGTATGAGGGGCTCTTTGAGTGCGGCAAGGAACGCAAGCACATTTTCTTTATTTCCTGCCATCCGCCCGTCAATACGGTAATCCGCCCATGTCGCATACCCGAGTTCTTTTGCGATCTCTTCCCGCAGGACAATGGCTTCTTCCAGCAGCCGGGTGTTCTCAACGGACTGGCGATTATTATACGCGTAATACATCCGCTTCCGGGTCTCCTCCCTGCCGGCACCCAGTATCACGGCTAAATAATCCGGATATTTTGTGGTGACAATATACGTTCCCCGGTCAGTCTGTTTGAAACCGGCAAGGATGTTTACCGGTACCCCCGACAGATCCTGCGGGGTAAACTCAAGGGTGGTATTGTCGTTGTTCAGATTGGTTGTGAACCGGCTCTCAAGCGAGGAGAGGTTTGCCATCATCTCCCGCACGTTTGCAAGCCGGTCGTCCGGCAGACGGAGACCGTTTTTCTCGAACCGCTGTATCGTCTTGTTGTATAACCGTGCTTCATCCGCATTGCGGGGAGTCAGGCCTTGCATTGCCGTATAGAGATCGCGGCGGGTGTAGACATTGACCATGAAGATCCCCGTCTTTTCTTCGCAGGCCGAGCCTTCTGCCGAGATCGCGGGATCGGGATAGAGATAACTCATCATCGACAGGGGCAAGGTTGCATCCGAAAAATCCCCCATGGCGTCTTCGAACCTGAGCAGGGTATTGTCCACCGTGCGGCCGGCCGGGGGAGTTGCGGCAATCGCGTCAAGCGTTGCATTCGCAGATACTAACGCTGCATCGCAGCGCTGCGCAATCTCGCCCGGGGCATACCGGGAACTGACCGGCTCCCGGGGATCAGGTGCTGTAAGGTTCGGTTGGATCCAGGGTGACGGGGAAACCGGCTGGGCTGCTGGTGACTTGCCAATGCCCGCGGGAAAAAACTGGGCAGTGAGCAGGACTAAGGACATCAGCACGACAAAGATAATAATCCCGTATTCAATTTTTTGCATGATCGTCACTGGTATCTGTGCATCTGAATATGATAAGCAGATGGTTATTGCGCCTGCCCCTACTGCAAGATTATTAATCATCCTCTCCTTTGATTGTTAATGGTGTTCTGAATGGCAATCGACTGGTACAAGGAATTTGTAAACCTCGGGTATACACCCGCAAAGGATGAACTCATCTGCCTCTTTTATTTCGAACCGGCAGCAGGCATCAGCCACGAAGAAGCAGCCGGGCGGATCGCGTCCGAGAGTTCAACGGGAACATGGACAACGCTATTTACCATGCCCCCCCGTATGAAGAAATTACAGGCAACCGTCTTTGAGATCGAAGGGAACTACACGAAGATCGCATACCCGCTCGCACTCTGGGAAGAGGGCAATGCGGTGCAGCTGCTCAGCGGGATTGCCGGCAACATCTTCGGGATGAAGGCGCTCAAAAATCTCCGGCTGATCGATGTCTCGTTCCCGGCCGCATACATCAAAAATTTCAAGGGACCGCACTTCGGCAACGACGGCATCCGCAAGATGATGAAGGTATATGATCGCCCTCTCACCGGTGCCGTGCCAAAGCCCAAGATCGGGTTCTCGGCACAGGAGCACGCCGATATCGCGTACGAGACCTGGATGGGCGGGTTTGATTTCGTCAAAGACGACGAGAACCTGACCTCGACCTCGTTCAACCGCTTTGAGGAACGCGTAAAGTTCATGACCAAACTGCGGGACAAGGCAATGAAGGAAACCGGTGAAGAGAAATCCGCGTATCTCAATATTTCCGCCGATGTCGAGACCATGAAGAAGCGGGCGCAGTTACTGGCCGACAATGGCTGGAACTTTGCGATGATCGATGTGGTTGTCGCAGGCACGGCAAGCGTCATGACGATGCGGGACTACTGCTCCGATCTCGGGCTGGGCATTCACGCCCACCGGGCCATGCACGCAACCTTTGACCGGAACAAAAAGCACGGCCTCACGATGCTGTTCCTGGCAAAACTCATGCGGCTCATCGGCGTCAGTCAGATCCACACCGGCACCGCGGTGGGAAAACTCGTTGGCACGAAAAAAGAAGCCATGCTGCTTGCCGATGTGCTGCGGGAGAGAAAGACCCACGGGGTTGAACATATGGCACTCGACCAGGACTGGGGCTCAATCAAAAACGCATTCCCGGTCTCATCGGGGGGACTGCACCCCGGGCTTGTTCCCGAAGTGCTGGACATCTACGGCTGCGAACTCGTGCTGCTCGTGAGCGGGGGCATCCACGGCCACCCGAAGGGCACCCGGGCGGGGGCAAAGGCAACCATGCAGGCGATTGAGGCATGGCAGGAAGGCGTCACGCTCGATGAGAAGGCCAAGAAGGCAAAGGAACTGGCCGAAGCCCTGAAGAAGTGGGGATATTACAAGCCCAAGTAAGTGCCGGAAGGTTCACCCTTTTTTTTAATTTTACTTGATGAACAACAATTCCTGCAAAAACAATACTGAGACTTTTAATATCAAAAACCTGACAACAGCATTTCCGTTCGGGGAGTCTGGTTCATCCCGGTAAAATATATGTATTCGGGAGGAGATGGGGTTGTTCCCGCATATCTGCCGTCAGGAGAACTTCCCGGAAAGAGAAAGGTCTTAAAAAAATTTCATGGTGATCGTGACAATTCACCGCTAATATCCATAGCAGTCCTTGCGGCAGAGACCACGATAATTAGTGCACGCCCAGTCTGGAAGCCCATCAGCTATGCAATCATCATATACCCACTCACAGGACATTTCGCAATAATCGTTGGTAGGAGCAGTAATCGCTTTCTGTGCCGGAAGATCCACGGCAAAGTAATGAACTCCTGCAACCAGAGATCCCGCGATCGATAAGCAGACCATGAATAGTACGAGCCGGCCAAGGGGCGTGCCGGTGGATTGTGAAGATGTCATTTGCGTCCTCTCCGAAATAACTGATAATATTCTTTTTTTTGTTTAATTACCTATAAAGGTGCGAGTCTGGAATTAAAAAAATGAAAAAAAGTTCCCCTGTCGTTCCGGGACAGGATGCTTAAAAAAAGTCCCCGACAGAAAAATTCATCATCTCCCATTCCCGATTGAAGAACATGCACGATATTGTGACCAGCAAAAAGATGGAGAACGGCATTGTTGTTTTCTGGAGCGAGAGAGGTGAGAAGAAAGATGAGTCCTTCAATTACTCAGAACTCGTCGACATGAAGATCAATGCACTCGATCTGCTCGAACGCCCGAAGTCTTACAAGGTTGACACTGCAGCGCACAAACTGATTGTGCAAAAATAAAAAACCAGAATATTGAAGGAAAACACAAATACAAAAAATAAGCGAACGCTATAATCTTTTTTTTGGAACAGTCATGCACCGCTCTTTGCCCGATCTCTTTTTCTCCTCATCTGCCAACAATCGTGCATGACCGGAGAATCTGATGCAGTTAAAACCGTAGCCGGGCTCATGGCACTCTCGGCACGGACCGCACCAAAGGCAGTAGGACTCGACTCAATCCATATCGAAATCCTGACCGGAAAAGAGCAGGAAAAACTCGGAAACCAGATGATCAAAGTCGGAAAAGAGATCAAGATGGACTTTTTCTGGATCAATGGCGAGCAGGTAAAAGTGAGTGACGTTACGCTCCTGATTGGGGTTGAAGGCCGGAAAGGCCTTGGTATCAATTGCGGCGGGTGCGGGCATGCAACCTGTGCAGAGATGGCAAAAGCCGTAAAAGCAGGAAAGAACGCAAAGGCGCTCTACCCGGGCCCGAACTGTGTGATGAAGATCACCGATCTCGGCATCGCGGTCGGTTCAGCGGTAAAAACCGCCAGCATCCACAACGTGGATAACCGGGTCATGTTCAGTGCCGGGGTTATCGCCCTGCAGCAGGGCCTGCTCAAAGGGTGCAGTGTTGCGTATGGCATCCCGCTCAAGGCATCCGGCAAGAATATCTTCTGGGACACGAAGTTTGCCGGGCACTGATGCTCATCTCTTTTTTTTTATTTTGCGATAGTGACCCCCTTTCTCCCCCAGAGGGGGAAGCAGCCCAAGGGGAGCATCCCCTTGACCCCCCTGACGGATCAAACGTCGATCTCCTTCTTAGCCCGGAAAACGCCCGACGAGGCGACCGAGCGACCCGAAGGGGTGGACATGCTCGTTTCACCAGAGCCGAATTGTGCTAATAAAAAAACGGCCATCAAATCGCCGCTGGGGCGCCCCGTCGGGGGCGGCGACGTTGATCGTATACGGGGGTATGGGGGTCTCAACCCCCATCTCTTTAATTCACTCAATATCTGCGTTACCCGCTAAAAAATTCCCTCACCCGTTTTTATTACGAGATTCCGGCTTCCCCGGGATCTCATATTTCTTCAGCGCCTTTTCAATCGCCCAGCGCCCGCGCCCGAGTGTCTCTCCCAGCGCAGCAATAATCGCTTTTTTGGTCTCGCCCCGGGCCCGGCGTTTCCTGAACTCCTTCGTGAGATACCGGATATCTTTGTCAGTCCAGGCTTTCCTCCGGTTTTTCCGTGGCTGGACAGCCGGTTCCCGCATCAGGGCTAAGAGATAACCGGGTTGCAGCGCCTCAATCTCCTTAATCCGGGTATCAAAGATCGCCGGTGAGATCTCAAAACCGGTTGCCCGGCGGTTAAGCCCGATGGCGGCTTTGACAGTGGAAAAACCCCCTAAGAAAAAGTCGCAGACAAGGTCTCCTTCGTTGCTGCTGTACTGGATCATTTTGGTCAGCAGTTCGGGAGGGAGCTCGTTCTTGTTCTTTACCATGCCGGGCTTGTACTCGCGGTTGATCTGCCAGACATCCTCGCGATCGGTATTATTGAGCGAGCCCCCGCCCCCGTTCTTCTCGCCAAGGCCGTACCGGGATTCGAGATTGAACGTCCTCCTGCCGCCGGGTTTTTCATAGAAGAGGATATGGTAATGGCTTGATACGAATTTCCTCCAAGTAAAGACGCCGAAGGGATATTTCCAGATGATATGGTTGACCTCTTTGAGGCCGGTCTTTCGCAGGGCATCGAGAATGTGGTAGAGATTCGTGTATCCCGAGACAATGTAGAGCGAGCCGCCAGGGCACAGCACCCGTTCAGCCTGGGCGATCCATTTCCGGGAGAACCTGCCGTACTCCTCCAGTGGAATCTCAACGTAACCGTCGACAACGAATTTCTCGTTGCGGTTGTAGTGCTTGTGGAGCGTATCGCCGTTGATGCCATACGGGGGATCGGTGATGATGAGGTCTACGGAATTGTCAGGGATGTACCGGGCGGCTCCGCTGATGCAGTCGCCGTTGTAAAACGTGCCAGCAGGGAGCGTGACAGAACGCAGATCAGGCCCGGACTTTTTTACCATTATAGTTCCATGAACCGGTTGGTGGCGAGGCTAGATAATAAATGGCAAAAAGACTGATGCTTAAAAAAGGTAAATTTCTTGTAAGAGAGCAAGAGATGAGATGATACTATGGGAATTCCGTACCTGAACAGTGATGAATCCATAATCCTGTCAACGCACAATGTCCTTGTCGATGCTGCGGTTTCAGAAATGATACTGACAAACGGGCGTCTCCTCATTGTGGACAGCGACAGTACCGTATCCCAGCATAAGGAGATACCGTTTGCTGCGATCGAGACCGTAACCACCATGGAAAGCGGGTCTGCTGACCCGGCGATATCGCTTGCGATTTTCACCCATGATTTGGGAACACGACCTATGCAACTGGTCTTTTCCCAGCAGCCCCGTTCCGACCGGACCAGCGAGCGGGATGAATGGGCGCAGAAGATCAAAGAGCAGATGGGTCTCCTGCCAGCCGGCACAGCCCCGGCCTATGTGGATTTTGCAGAGGATGAAGGAGAGGATCTGAAAAAACTGATCGGCTACAAATCCGAAGGCGCGCCCGCTGTTACCGAGGACAGAAATGTCCCAGTGGGCTCCGGCCCGAAACGGAAGACTTCACCCCGTTCCAGTGCTCCTGCATCAGCAGCATTGAACAAGAACATGGTCATTGCAGCCGGGGCAATCATTGTTATCATCCTGCTGGTTGCCGGTGCAGCATTCATCTACCCGGGTTTCCTGTCGGCAAAGAGCAGCGAACCTCAGCTTCCGGTAACACTGGTGCCTACACCTGGAGGCCCCCATCCAACAGTCCCAACACCGGTACTTACCGCTGAACCAACCCCGGTGGCAACCGCTGCTCCCGAACAGACACCCGCATCGCAGCCAACCGCGATTACCACACCCCAGCTCCAGACCGCTATACCAGCGAGCGGCGTCTGGGTACAAATCACGTACGACGGGGATTATACCGGATCGATTGGATCGGGTGGAAGAATGCGCGAAGTGAGCGGGACGGGCGGGCGTTTCTACCAGATATCGGCAGCCAGCACCGATATCATTGAGGTATCCATCCAGAAACTCGATACAACCGGCCTCCCGATGACCGTTGAGGTCTTCAATAACGGCGTGAAGGTCAGTGACAAGACTATCATCACTCCCAAAGGTACGCTGTCCATGACCGTAGATCTCAAAACAACCCCGGTACTTATCGCCACCCCTGCAGTTACTCAGTAACTTCACAGTTATCTAAAAAAAATCCCGGATGATACCCGGAAAACCAGAATTCTTTTTTTAATCCTGCCGGGGCCCGGGGGTCGTGGACATGATCCGGGGCATCAGGCACCGGCCCATGAAGTGGAGACCGGCAACATCCCCTGCAACGAATATAACTGCGGGATTTGCATTCGTTGACCGGGAACGAACCTGTTAAATGAGAGAAAGGAGATGAACGATTATGAAAATTACTGATGTAGCCAAGGTCCAGTCAGGACCAAACCCCCACCATGTAGATGCACGGAAAATTTACGATACCGATAATGCAATCGCAGTCGTAATCACCCTCCAGCCCGGCGAGGCGCTCAAAAAGCACATGACGCCGGTCGATGTCTTCTTCTACGTGCTGGAAGGCACCGGGATTGTTGAGATAGGAACCGAGAAAGAGACCGTGACAAAAGACCAGTTAGTCGAGAGCCCGGCCCGGATCCCGCACCTGTGGAGAAACGAGAGCAACGCGGTCTTCCGGGTGCTGGTTGTCAAAGTGCCAAAGCCTAAGGAAGAGACAAAACTGCTCTGAAGGGGTACTCTTCTCTTTTTTTTACCGGGGGACTTGCTTCCGGATAATGACCGGGAAAAATTCATGGACCAACAACCAAAACACTATTGATTCATGAATAATTCCGTGCCCGATAAAAAGGATACACAAATCGCTGTATTATCCATCAGTACCGAACGGCTGGAACTAATCCCTGCCACCCTGGCGATCCTGACTGGCGATCTCAGGGACAGAACCGCACTTTCACGGCTTCTTGATGCCACCATTCCCGCATCCTGGCCGCCACCCCTTATGGATAAAGAAGTGCTCACGGAGTTTGTCCGGATGAGATCAGAGAATACCGATCCCCTCTTTACCACGTGGTACTGGATGCTGGTGGATCCGGTTACAGGGACACGCACACTCATCGGGAGCGGGGGGATTGCTTCGACGACTACGGCAACGGATACCGTGGTCATGGGATATTCGGTGCTGGACGAATTCCAGAATCGGGGTTATGCGACCGAGGCGATACGGCATCTCATCCCGATCATATTTTCCCTGCCGGGCATCCGGAAGATTCTGGCCACAACATACCCGGACCTGAAGCCATCAATACGGGTGCTTGAGAAGAACGGGTTTGTATGCACCGGCGTGTGTCACGAAGGAGAGGGAATCGAAGAAGGGACCGTCGCATTTATTCTTGAGAGACAGGATTTTCATCCATTGAAATAAGGAGAAAGTATCATCTCCATCCGGTCTTTCCCCCGCAGAAACGGTAACCGGTGTGCAACCGGTCACCCACTGGGCATTATGCCCGGGGACCCCGGGTCACGGTTCCACCGGCAGCCCGGAGGGTTTCTTCAATTTTTACGAGCAGTTCTTCGTCGTTGAGGGCAAACGCTAAGTGTTCATACTTGTTCACGAGCGGGATGGGCTTTAGGATGGCGAGCGGCTTTTTTCCTGCGGTCTCGCCACTATAATCGGGTGGCACCAATGTTATTGTATCATTATCCCACACAGCGAGATTCCCATTCCCCGCCTCATCCCAGAGTTTTTTTACAATATCCTGCGTGATCATACGATCTTCTCCCGGTATCACTGCAATAGAGACCGATGTTTTCGGATATAAAACCGTGTTCTGATACTTGCCGGGAAACATTCCCTCGTTCCACGCCTCCGGTGAAATCGTGAGAAATCCTAAAAAAAGGATGGGGATCGTTTACCAAAACTCCCGAACGGTCACAGCAACCATTTATTTCCTGATCTTCCGGATTGCCACAATTCCCAAAAGGGACAGGAGAGCGGGTACCAGTTCGAACCCGGGGGTTTTTGGCAACGGGGAGAGCCCGGATATATATTCAGACGTTGTTCCTCTCTCGATCATAATGGTTGTTTTCATATCGCTGTAACCTGCCATGATCAGGGTGACCGAATGCGATCCATCTGAGAGCCCGGGAATTGTTGTGGGGGTGACACCTTTCATCTCTCCGTCGATATAGACCTGGGCACCTAAAGGCGATGTTGTCACGGAAAGGGAACCTGAGTCCGGTTCTGGTGCGACAACAGTCTGCCCGGGTCTTACGGTTACCGACCCGGTCGTCTTTGTGGTTGCTGCAACAGTCGGAGGTGAGGATTCCCCACGGGTGAGTGCAACACTGACGGGCTGCAGGATTCCCATCACCGTAATCGTACGGGAAACATCATCGTAGCCGTCAAGCCGGATGATCAGGATATGATTGCCATTCGGGACTGCATCGAGAGTGAGCGGGGTGAGCCCCTTGTAGGCATTATCGAGATACACATTTGCCCCGGAGGGGTATGAGGTAACCCCAACACTGCCGAATGCAGGGGTAGGCACGGGCGTGGGTTCGCCGATGAGATGATCGATAGTAACGATAGAATAAGGGATCGCATATCCCCGTGCATCAATTTCCTGGATCTTCAAAAACGTTTTTGTCGCACCCAGTATCGAAGATGGGGGAATGGTTCCCTGTACGGTTGCCTTCACGATCACTTCGTCCTGGTTCCGGTATCCCAGTTCAAACCCGGTAATGGTTAACGTGCGCCCCCTCTCGGGGGAACGGACATTTTCCACGCCATTGACCAGGATGGAATATGACCATAGGGGATCATTGAGCTCGGATACAAACTGGAGGTCATCATAGGAGGGAAATGCCACACCCGATGCAGCAATCGCGGTGACGGAAATGGTGACCGGATCACCGGGATGTAACGATCCCGATGGATCGATTGTCTGGCCGGACAAGGTAAATGCCGATACACCGGAAATTAAGAATAAACCCACACAACACCAGAGAACAGGGTTAAAAAAACTCATCATCCGGACCATGATACTCCCATGTAATGCTCCCGGTTTATAGTTCTTAGGTTTGTTTGCAGAAACAGGGAGGGTGAAGCCTACAAGGAACACGGTGAATCCGGCAACAACACCGGACGATTGGAGGGAAACAAAAAAGTGAGACTGCAAAAACGGGAATGAAATGGATTTATTTGTAACTTTTTTTTTAATTTCAATAGATTATTTTGCACCATATGCGGGATCTTTGATAAGATCAGTCAAACACGTTGAAGAGTCGCTGGACAACCTCCAACATCATTTCAGCAGGTTTAATTACAGGCGTTAATAAAAAAATTAAATGGTAATTTTTATGAAAAAAACAATGGTTATTATCCTTGCCTGTCTCATGCTGATGGCTGCCGGCTGCACGAGCACATCCGGTACAACACCGGCAACACCTGCTGCTGAGGCAAAATCCTGGTCCGGCCTATGGAGCACGACATGGACATCTGCGGATAACGCGACCCTGGTACCTGGGGATGACATTACGTTCACCCAGACGGGCTCATCGGTAACCGGAACCTATATTAATCCCGAACAAAAGTTCACAGGGTTAATCACGGGTACGGTTGAAGGAACCACAATGACCGGCACCTGGTCTGAATCTGAAAATGGTATCCCCGGGACATCCGGTACTATGAAATTTGTAATATCAGCTGACGGAAATTCCTTCACCGGAACATGGGACCGCGCAAATGACGCGAGTAAGGCTACGTATCTCTGGAACGGTGTCCGCAAATAATATTCAGGCGAATCTCTGATTCAGCCAACCTTTTTTTTGTTCATTCACAATTCACGTTCATTCCGTTTTCAATGCAGATAATCCGATAGTAACCGGTTCGTATCAGATCCTCAGGTTGCAGCAGGGGCAGACCGGTGACTATTAGCTCGACCCGGAAGCCCCGGCCGATAAGAAGGAACAGGCAACGCAACTCTGGGAAAACATTTTTATTCAAAAAAAAAGATTAATCTTTGTTTTTCAAAAAATACAAGGAATGGAGGTGAGATAAAGATGAAAAGAGGTGGCAAGGATTGCTGGGGGCACCGGGGCGGTGACGCCTACCAGGGGCACGGCAGACAGGACAGCATCGGCAAGCGGGAACCGGTGAACCGGGAAAGCGATAATTATCGCGATGCTATGGACAATCCGCAGGACCCGTGGGATCCCGATTTTGAGCAATATGACTGGGATATCAGCAATGATGACGACGATGAAATAATATAAGGTAAGTCCGTTCACTTTGCACATTTTTTCTTTTTTATCATGGTTTCCGCTCCTTATTCCAATGTTATCGTCATTTTGAATAATCGCAATGAAAAAAACACAAACGGATTTCCCGGACAACCGGTCTTATGCGAATATTCTGCGGAAAAATCGCAGGATTGACTGATAAGAGAGACGGGGATAAAGGACACAAAGGCAGTTGTCCGCCGGGTTTTAATAAATAATTAGTGCCGGGTATAGGTCATCCCGACAGAATCAAAGAGATCGAGTTCATCTGCTTTTACGGGAACGTAACTGGTCAGGGTGACTTTTTCATCGAGAACCAATGTCCGGGTTGTCGTGAATTGAGCAACGGTCTCTCCTTTGGACTGGACATTTTCGGTGATAGTATAACTGGCCGGCCTCACATTGGTGGGATTGAGAATGACCCGGATTTCAACAAAATTCCATCCCGGATTCGCCTCGGCTCCCATGCAGGCCGGGAGAGTTTTTATCGCGGTGTTTTCGGCTTTTCTTTCAGTGTATTTCCAGAGGAATTCATCGTACTGGTCCTGGGTCAGTGCAGTAAGCCGGGGCATTGGCTGTTGTATACCGTAACCGGGATCATTTGCTATTGCCGGAAAGGCAGTCTGCATCGGGCAGTTGGGGATGCTGTAATCAAAGGTTTTTTTCCGGACCTGGAGATATTCCAGATGCGGGTTGTCGACCTGTATCCTTGTCGTCTGTGCGGTAACTACTCCATACGAAGGTTGCCCGGCATCGGGCCGGAACGTAATTCCGGGTGAAACAGTCACAGAAGGAGATGATGTTTCCGGAATATCGGCAGGAGCACTCGTTGGTATTGCCGTTACCGGGGATGCCGGCAAAGAGGATTGCGGACTTGTACATCCGCTTACCAGTATTATGCCCAGTAACAAAAATACCAGGAAGATGATCCTTTGTTTCATGGGTACTGATTAAAATTTTTAGTTCAATAACTCTCTGTTGAACACCTGTTCCCGTAACTCACCACGAAAAAACCGCATCCCGTACCAGGGAAAGACAGGGATAAGGGGGGAAAAACATCACGGGAAAATATTCTGGGTAAAATATAATACGTTGAATGATGATTGACTCATGTTGGGAGGGAAAGACGATGGAGACCAGAATTGGAACGGTAATGCATTATTACCCGAAGCTGAGTGTAGCGGCGGTTATCCTTCAGGACCACCTTACTAAAGGTGAAAAAATCCATATCCATGGAGCCCATGAAGACTTCCACCAGACCGTAACGTCAATGGAGTACGAACACACACCGATTGCAGAAGCCTCCGAGGGACTGGATATCGGCATTAAAGTGATCCAGAAAGTCCACGAAGGCGATATCGTGTTCAGGGAAATGTAAACGGTGTGCCGGTAAAAATGCAAAATATTCTTTTTTTTAGCAGTTGCGGTGCAGGTTTTTTTAAAATAATATTCAAAAAGAAAAAAAAATGTCAGAGTTTTTTAAAACACGAGAGGCATCGTGGCGTTACAGTAAAACCATCGAGCCTTTGACCGGAACCACGCCCCAGAGATTGCCTTTAACCCGTCCTTCAACCTGGATACGGATTTCCGGCAGGATTTTTTCCGGAGCCCGGATGATCAGGGAAAATACTGCCTGCATCTCCTTTCCTGTAATTTCGTTATCCACCGTAGGCATCGGGGGATAGATCTCCCAGAACATTTCATGATCGTTCTTGAGCATCCCCTGGTATTCCAGTAAAACACCGGCGGGGATAGCGAAAGAATAGCCGGTTTTTTTGCTGTACGTGCCGGATATTATTTCTCCCGGGCCAACCGGGATCCCAAACCGGTGTTCCGGGTTATCCGGTGGGTTTTTTGTACCGGGGACTGCGGGTGCCAGGAAATCCAGGTCACGGGAGAGGGAGATCGCATTGCCGCCGCTTTCAATAACCGCAGTAATAATGCCCTGATCTTTTGGGGAATAGTTGAGAATAGTTACTCCCTGAGGGAAGGAAATATCGACTATCCCATTGATAAAACGGGTTGTTGACGGATCGCCAAGCCGCATACTCATGGTGAGAACGACCGCGTAAAATTCAGGGGTTCTCGTAATTTTTTTGTGGCCCGCATCATCTTTGAGCAGGTGTTCGATCTCTTTTCCGGAAATCCGTGTGACAATTTTTGTTAGATAGACCAGGGCATTGGGCCCGGTCAATTGGTCCTCTACCGGGGAGGTTATGGGTTCCCGGTAAGGAACATATCGTTCCCCGTCCCTGATCTCCCCGGGCGGTTGCAGGTAGGCATTCTTCATCTCTATCGCTGATGACATCCCGATCTCTGACAATAATGCTATCTCAACGGATTCAACGGAAACGTCATCGCCTGCCATAAATGATTCCCAGTAACACTTAAAAAAAGGGATTAATAAAGTATTGGTTTTGGGGCCATAAATAAGCAAAGATTGACGGGCGGTTTCTCCCGCCCCGGAAGAAGCTGGCATACGTCACATCGGGTCAATTCCTTGTAAGATAACAACTACCGGGACAATTCCCTTAAAAAATATCCCGGCCCCACACCGGGAAAAGGTATTAAGAGCACAGCCCACCAGAACGGTGGTATCATGTTCCGGGGAGATCTAAAAGGAGAAGACCTTGAATGAAACGAAAGATCATCAGCATTGATGAAACAAAATGCACGGGGTGCGGCCAGTGCATCCCCGACTGCCCCGAAGGAGCCCTCCAGCTCATTGAGGGGAAGGCCCGGCTGGTCAGCGACCTTTTCTGCGACGGGCTTGGCGCCTGTATCGGCACCTGCCCGGAAGGGGCGATCAGTGTTATCGAACGGGAAGCCGTGCCATACGATGAGCGGGCGGTGATGGCAACTATAGTCCAACAGGGAGGGCCCGTCATCAAAGCGCATCTCGAACACCTGCTCGGCCACGGGCAGAAACCACTCTACAATACCGCAATCGAGTACCTCATCGAGAACACCATCCCCATTCCCGAGCACGATAATTCTGCTTATCTCCGGTCTGCCAGACCCGGACAACCTGCAGTCCCCCCGCAGCCCGCTGCCGGGCACCCGGCCGGCTCCTGTCCCTCCGGGCCGGACCCGAAACATCCCTTTGCCGGATGCCCGGGGTCTGCCGCCCGCAGCATCCCCCGCGGGAGCGAGAGAGGAATGCCACGCCAGCCTACGGGGGATTCAACATTCTCTGAGCTCCGCCAGTGGCCGATCCAGCTCACGCTCCTCAATCCCACAGCCCCGTATTTCGATAACGCGGACCTGCTCATCTCGGCTGACTGCGTACCCTTCGCAAACGCGGCTTTCCACGCGGAGCTGCTCCACGGCCGGATCCTGATCATCTTCTGCCCGAAACTGGATGCGGATATCGAAGGATACATCGAAAAACTGGCTGAAATCTTCACCCGCCACACGATACAGTCCATCACGATCGCCCGCATGGAAGTGCCCTGCTGCGGGGGCGTCCGGCACATAGTGGACAAGGCGCTTGAAAAAGCGGGTAAACAGATCCCGGTTGTGGAGAAGACAATCACGATCCAGGGAGAGGCGATATAGATCACAGTCCTCTGCAACAACCCCGATCCGCTCATCCGGATCAGAAACCCCCCGTCTCTCGTACCCGCGAACCGGAGGGAACTCCGGCTATGAGCGACAAGCGTTTTGTCATCCAGGAACACCATGCAACCCACCTGCATTACGACTTCCGGCTGGAGCGCGACGGGGTGCTGAAGAGCTGGGCCGTGCCCAAGGGCGTGCCGGAGACCGTGGGAGAGAAGCATCTCGCAGTAGCAGTCGAGGATCATCCGGTCGGGTATGGGACGTTTGAAGGCGAGATCCCAAAAGGCCAGTACGGGGCCGGCACCGTTTCCATCTGGGACAGCGGCACGTACGAAACGAAACACTGGGATGACGAAAAGATCGAAGTTCAGCTCCACGGCCACCGGCTGAACGGCACGTACGTGCTCGTGAAGTTCAAACGAGCGGGGAAGAACGACTGGCTGGTATTCCGGGCAGCGTGAACTGCCCGGGCAGCGGGGCAAAGATCCACTACGTATATTACCCGGAAGCAGAAACATACGGGTATGCCTGAAACCGGATGCCCGTCGTTCCTGGAGATCGTGTTCTATCTTTTTTACATCATCTTCTCCCTGGCCATCATCGGGTATACCTGGCTGGGACTCGCTGCCGGGAACGGGGGCGATGTTCCGCTCTATTCGATCGTAACCGGGGCAGCATTTCTGATTCTCGCACTCTACAGTGCCGCAAAACTTATCCTGCTGCTCTTCCCCGCCCGGAGAAAAACTTGCCCGGCCTGCCGCCTGCTGGCAAAGGTTATCGAGATCGATTGAACCGCCTCACACTGGAAGGCAAAAATCCGGAACATTACCCGGGGTTTTGCCGGCACTCACCGGGGAAAATTCCATTTCACCCGGCAAGACCGCCTCTTTGTTGTTTCAAAAATTGTTTTTAAAATCCGGGTTTCACGATCTCTCCTCTGAACCCCAATCACCTGCTCTGTTATGAGTTCCCCCGTCCACCAAAACCTATAATCACTCGCCCGTATATTAAGCAGGTTATGAAACATTTTGGCATTGGAATCCTTATATTCCTCATCGCCCTGCTCCTGTCAGCCGGGTGCACCCAGTCGTCACCCGCTCCGATCCAGCAACCGGTCGCAACTGCGGCAACACTCCTTCCAACCCCGGTGGTAACCCCCATGTCTGCCGCCACTACGAGCGCACCGCAGGTCACCGTTACCGTGATCCATTACATCGTACCCACGAAAGTCTGGAAGGATGCAGAACTCCATATCACTTTCACAGCGCCGCAGGACTGGGAAGTAATGACCCAGCGGATGAGCATGCCGGAGGGATCGCAGGGTCTCATGTACAAGACCGAACTCGTCCCAAATGACGTCTTCTCTGTTGTTACGTATCCCATCAGCCTCAACCAGGACCAGACCTACCGGAATACATTCCGGGGCTGGAACCCGGCACCGGTCGAGTCCACAGTCACGTATAACGGCATCACCTTCGATCGCTTCGAGTCAACAAAGGATGGAATGACCCATGTCGGCTACGTAGCCCAGAAAGCCAGTGCCAGTGATATCGGTTTTTCCAGCGTGATCGTGTTCACAGCTGATGCAGCCCACCCGTTCGAGAAGGAGGATTTCGACACGGTTGTTGCATCGTTTGTGTACTTAACCAAGGATAACGCAGCCACGATGCCTGGCGAGGAGATCCCCCGGGTCCGGTAGGGGCCGGAAAATTATTTTTTTTTGAGAGGAACCGGGGAAAATTCCCGGGCTGGAATTGCCAGGGCCAAGCGTTAAAAATAAAAAAAAAAAAAATTCCGGCCTATCGTCTTCTTTCCGCAGGTTTTCTTGTGGAGGTATTTCTTGTTGGCGCATGTTTGCGGAACTGGCTGGGGGGCGCTGATGATCGCGGCGCAGCGGATTTTGCCTTACCCGAGGATCTCTTCGCATCTCCGGATTCTGCCTTGCCGAGTTGCGCCGAACCTTTCCGTTGGGTTCCGGGTTCTGCTTTCAGGAGCTTGGCCGGACTTTTTTTGGGAGCAGGGGATCGGGCATCTGCCGGTTTCTTTGCTGCCTGCATGGAAGGTGCCGGGGATTTTGGCGAAGCGGGATGGGGGCGGGCAGGTACTTGCCGGGCGGGAAGCACCGGTTCCCCGCGGGCAGATGAGGGTGCCGGCGCCGGTTTCCGGGGGCCTCCCTCTTCTTTCTTGGTAATACCGAGCCGGGTCTTGTACTTGCTCAGGTACTGCAGCAGTTTGAGCACCGCTTCGGTCTCTTCCCGGACAAAGTGCTCGATCTTTTTGAAATCCTTATTCTCGTACCATTTTCTCATATGGCTGCCATCATATTTTTTCGATGAGAAGAGATCGAGCCGGGCTCCGGCAAACCGGCCGTCGTTCAGCAGCACCACGATGGACCGGAGGTCAAAGCGGGGCCGCTGGAAATAGAGCTGGTGGCTGGTGATCGCGGGCAGCTTGTATTGTCTGCATTTCGCGATGATCATCTCGTATTCATAATCGAGACTCATCCCCACCGGGATAAAGTGGGTGACCGGCATCTCCGGCCGGAAGAACTCATTGTAGAACGTGGTGATGATCTGTTGTTCGGAACTCTCCCATTCCTTAAGAATGGTAAGTTCTCCCAGCGGTTCGCCGGTGGTAAGATCGATCTTCTGGTATTGGATGGTGATGAGTTTATCGACAGCGGGGTCGGGTTTTTCCCCGGTGTGATATCCTTCCATGGCAAAATAGTAGGCAGGCATAAACTGATCTTAATACAGGAGATGTGAGATAAAAACTTTTTGTGTGGATTGTGTCAAAATTATTTTGAACGATCCCAGAATTTTCAATAGTTCATCTTGAATTTTACCTGGCTTTTGGTATCATTTCTTTTAAAATCCATGTTATACATCATCTCTACGGCTCTCCAGTCACTGATACTCAGTCTTGTTGCAGTGTCCGTTTCAGGGTAGAAAATACTGTCTTTGTTTTCTGAATACCCGGGAAACCCAAGCCCGAGAAGAACGCCCCGCATGATCGAATAATTGCGGAATTCTCCACTATCAGCATTGATATATATCCGTTCCTTGTAGATGGACGAACCCAGGATCGGCTTGCGAATCAGGAGGGTTTGTCCGGTGAGATTACTATGCAGGATAAAATCAGTCGGGTGTAGGATATCACGATCATTGGTGACCTGATCCAGAAATGATTCGGATACAAGGATAATTGTCACAGGCTGGTTATCATCCTGATACAAGGTCGCGTGGGTTATTGCAGAGTGTTTATTAAAATCCTGGAAAAAATTATCGATCATCTGGTAGTCGGTATCACGGTAACTCCCGGAAATGCCCATTTTCACCACAGGATCGTCCCATTTCATAAGATATGGGGGCCCATAGCCAAATGCAATATTCAGGAAATTCGTATTAGTGTCCTGGCTGCTGAAGACGGGCAGCATAGTTGGATCCGGTGAAATGACAGGTGGGATCTCTTTAGATGGTGCAGACTGAACCGGTGCTGAAGTTGGCAATATCTTTGTCTGAGTAGGTTCTGCTACGGGGGGTTTTGTAAGATCTTCCGGGATTGAACAACCTGCAGAGATTATCACAGAAATTATAAGAAAAACAATGATGAAATTTAGATCACCTGTTTTCATACAAACCAATACCTCCAGATCAAAGATAGTATTCTATAATAATTATAAAATGATTTTAACATTTTTATTGTTTGCTGTTTTATTTTTCATTATTTGTCGATATATTTAATGCCGGAAAATCTATCTTTAAATTTTTTACTTCATGTTTATCGGATCCATTTCAGGACATCTGGATCTTTTTCTCATTACCGGAGGGAAACAAAAACATAGAAATAATTATAATATATATTGAATAATTCTCCTTTATGCCAAATGTAATTGTGCGGTGTAATAAATGTGAAAAATATTTCGATTTCGAAGTATCCCCCGATCAGCAATCTCTTCTTGTGGAGTGTCCTGAAGGAAAAGATGGACACAAATTATTTTCAATGGTCCCAAACGGGGTAACACTTCCACCAGATGCTGTGCCAATTCGTGTTTCACTCATCAGCGAGTTCCCTTTCCCTATTCGAGCCGTAGTACCCCTTCACATTCCCCCTATCGAAATCCCATTAGCTGACATTGAAAGTCGTAGTGACGAATCCAGATTTTCAAAGAATGAATTATCAGAAATCCCGCGGGCTAGTAAAAAGGACAAGGATTGAAAGTTATGGATCAAAAAAAGGAGGCTACCAACAACAACTCCCCGGATATTCCCGAAGAATGGATGGAGTGGCAAAAATATGGTCATTCTCTCATAAAGGAGTCGTTGAAAACACAGGATGAAACTGCAAAATACGTTATCGGACTCGTTTCCACAGTTGTTGCACTTTACACATCGATATTGACGTATTTTGGTCTTTCCGGACAAGCAAACATTTCAATTTTCGTAATTATTCCTTTGCTATGCATGCTCGTTAGTCTGGGGGTCGCATTACTGGTGTTTAAACCAGAGATGGAAATACTCGATCTTAACGATCCGGTAAGAATCATGAAAACCGTTGCGCACAGAAGCAGACATAAGTATATTTTCCTCTCCATTGGGATTATTGTCTTTGTTATTGGCATTCTCACAATTCCTTTTGTAATCGGAATCGGTACTGTGCACAACCCGGAAAAAGTCCAGTTTGTTGTCATTGAAGATAAAAAACCGGTATTTGAGAACTTATCAGTTTCTTTTGAAACAAAGTCTGTTAAAACAATCCCGTTGGTACTAGTTCAAGAGGATCCAAAGACCTATACGATTCAATTATCGAATGGCAACAGTGTAAAAATAAATAAAGAATGGGTTCAAGGAGTGATATTTATTAAAAATTAATTTTTTCATAAATTGTTTGTAATTCATATTTGTCACCTGTTCAGATTACTACAAAAAAAGACACGCTCCATAACAACAGGTCAAAAGCGCCGGTGTCACATATTTTACGAAAAAATCCAAAATTTTCTCAACCATTACAATTTCCCCATGCATCCAACCGCCCGGTTAGCTGAACGATGCGGCACCATCCCTCCAATCCTGCATAATTTTTCAGAAAATTCCCCGTAAAACCCTTCGCCTCTGCACCCCGTGTGCCGCGCCTGTTGAAAGGAAAATCCCGGCCGGGCAGTCCGCACAAAACCGACCGCAATCCACGCCCGGATTCTCCTAAAAATCCGAAATGACTGCGAAATTTTTCCCAGTAATGGGAAACCTTTTAAAAGTGATTTTTCAACAGGAGAATATAGCATGTCAAACGAATTCTGCACACAAACAGCGAGGAAAATCCGGAAGCTCGGAGTCGCGCCAAAGGCAGCGGCTTTCTACTCCCGGTTCTTCTACCTCTCGATGCTGTCTGTCAGCGGAATTATCATCACCGGTCTGCACCGCAGGAAAGGAGTGAAAGTTCTTGGGGATGAAACCCCCAGCTCCCTCATGCACACGCTTGCCGGCCTCATCGCATTGCCCGACAGGATATCCGGCGCGGGGACCATCATCGCGGGACCCGCTGCTGAAATTATCGTGCCCGCCTCTTCTCGTATACGTCGTAATTGACCGCCGGTTCCGGTCGTTAATTTCCTGGCACATTCGTAACGGCTGAGCCTGCCGTCCGCGTGTGGATTGGGACCTGAGTTGCTGCGAAGAGCTGCGGCTCCGGCCGGAACCGGCGCTGGAAAGGCGGCACTCCACTGTGAGTGCATGAACAGGAGTTGGTGAACAAAAAAAGGAAAAAGGTGGTTGATTATGGGAATTGGTTTGGAGTTCCAGCGGGATGCTGTGGGACCGGAGCAGTCCGGTGCAGTAAAGGAAGAAACGGAGATCAGCGAACTGGAATGGGCAAGGAGGCACCAGGCATCTCTTCAACCGGAACTGAAGGATCGGCAGGATGACGGGGAACAGGGAACGGATTGTTCCGGGAAAAACGGAGCTGTACCGGGACACTTTGAATCCCGCAGAACGGCCACGGCTGGAAAAAACCCGGTAAAACCTGTGGAGAGGAAGACCGGATTGCGGGGACAGGCCATTGCGCCCGGAAAAAATCCGAAGATCCGGAGGCAGGCCATCATCCGGGAACTGATGGAGAATAACTCCGATATCCCGTATGCTGCGGTCGAGAAGGCGAACCAAGACCTGATCTGTTCGCTGATCGAGCGGCAGGACCGGGCAATCGAGGGGGTGCTGCTGTTGATTACCGATATGCAGTACCGGCTCGATGATCTTGAAGACGCGGGGCGATCCGGATGAACGCAGTCCGGATACACACAGCGGCCGCAATACAGGCCCGGGTGATCCCGCTGGCCGGGGCAACACCGGTCTGGATGCATTATGTCCCACCGGTCCGTGCACGCAGGCCGCTCCGCCATTATTTTGGTGTGACGGTAAGGACCGGGATCGTGTACCGGGAACTCCAGCGCAAAAATCGCATCCCGGTCGCGGCTTGCAGGGTACCGTATATTCCCCGGGATCATCCGGAGGGCGACGGACCCGGGTGTGTCGCATGACGCGGGGGCGCAGGCCGGAAAAAGGGTTGGTGGATGCGATCCCGGTAGCGCGTATGCGGGGCTCGATCATGAGATTCCTGCCGGATGTAGAGTGTGTGAGTAATTTTGTGATCAGCGGGGGCGGGCTTCTCGTGTTTGTCCGGATCCGGAATGCCCAGCGGTTGTATGGGACTCTCACGGAAATGGAGGCCGAGTGCCGGGAACCGGTCAGCCGGCTCCGGTCGCTCCCCGGTTCAGGCCCGATCCTCCGGGAACTCTGGTGCTATTCCCGACACGGGAACTGGCGGTACTTCAGGGTCGGGGACTCCGGCATAACCGAGATCGGCCCGCAGGGGTTACCGGTGACTGTGCCAGTAAAAGAACTGGCAAAACCGGGAGGGGGGGGCTGATGCGACCGGGGCAGTTCCGGCCCGGAGATAACCGGATACCCCCTTTTTTTGAAGGGTAAAAGAGCATGGAAGAGATGAGACCAGATATCCCCTTTACGGGCTCCGTTTGCCGGTTCCGGAAGGTTTCCTGACAGGAATTCGCGAAAAAACGACACTATTGTTTTGCAATTCCGTCAATTCTTCCTCCGTTTCGGCTGAATGTGGGTAAAATGCGGCTGAAAATATCCGCTAATAGCATCAATTGGGAGGCATATCGTTTTCCGGGTCTGCATGGGTATTGGGGAAATGAAAGAATACGGGTTTTTGAGAGGGGCCGGAAGATCTTTCCGGTAGCCTGGAACACTCATTATGACATGAGACCAGATCTCCCCTTTACGGGCTCCGTTTGCCGGTTCCGGGAGGATTGTTGACATGAATTCGCGGAAAAACGACACTATTGTTTTGCTATTCCGTCAATTATCCCTCCGTTCAGGCTGTAGACGGGCGTATCATGGCCAGAAATATCCGCTAATAGCATCAATTGGGGGGTAGAACGTTTTCCGGGTCTGCACGGGTAAGTGGGAAATGAAAGAATACGGTTTTTGAGGAGGGGCAGCGCTTGGGTCGCTCGTACTGCTGGCCCACCGCCACCACGCTCAGTCGCAGCCGCACGCCGGATTGGAACGAATGGGGCGGACGAACTCGTGCTATTCGATGAGACTTGTGAAAAACAAATATCTCAAAGAGAGATTATACCATTTGGCGAGAGATTTGATCAAAGTCGTTATATCCGGATTTGTTCTTCCACCCATGCAACAATTTTTTCCGCTCTAGCTAGGAGATCTGTGTATCCTTGTTCAGGTAGTGGATCGTATTGTCCAGGATATCGTCGATCAACTGCGTAATTCATCAGTGAAGCCGTTGACCCAATTTTCCACGGGATGATCCAAGGGATTGTCCAACCCCCGTAAAAAAATGGAGTGTTTGATGCATTTTTAATGTCATCAGGAACGACAACATTTAATTCTTCAATTTTTTTAATTAAGAAATTAAGCGAATGTCCATTCCGCCCTTGTGGAGGTTTATAATTTGGTTCGATGTGATGAAAAACAAGCAAAGCTTTGAGCGCTTTTTCTACTGCAGCATGACAATTATTACCCAGATCTTCGTACATAAGATCCTCGGAAATTTTCCCTATTCGTGCTATAATTAGATTGCTCTTCGCTCTTACCAGCCATTTTTCAGATTTCGATTGATTTTTCATAACAATGCATTATAATTTTCCAGCAAACGCCTTCCCAGCACTGCCTACGTCAACCGCTTGCATCGTCGGCCCGCTCCCGAAGCAACTTCCTGATCGAACACATCCGCACGCTCAAACGGCAAATCGAAACGACAAACGATCTCGTACTGCTCGGCAATGGGGAACAAATATAATCAAGTTATTTAGATACCGAACTATTAAAAGATATGAATACCCCTTCTGCCGAAAAGATCCTTCACCCACTTGCGACAAAAAATACCGGTCATCACATTACCAGAAAAAATCCTGAACATAAAAAAGATACCGGAAAACAACATTTCCACGATGAAAGAACTGATTTTCAAAGAGATCGTGATAGGATCTTGTATTCTCAAGCATTTCGCAGGTTAATTCATAAAACTCAAGTGTGTTTTACCGGGGAAATGAATGAAAATATCCGGACGCGTCTGACTCACACACTTGAAGTAGCTCAAATCGCTCGAAGTATCGCTCGTCAGATACATGCAAATGAGGATCTCGCAGAGGCAATAGCACTCGGACATGACGTAGGTCATACCCCATTCGGGCATTCCGGTGAGAAAGTCCTGTCTGACATCCTAGATGGAACTGACATAAAAATAAAAAATGATTTCAAACTTGATCCAGAGCAACTAAAAATCGGATTCAAACATAATTTTCAAAGCGTGCGTGTTTTAATGAAATTAGAAGAGGGATATGGGGAATCGGGCGGACTGAATCTCACGTATCCCGTTCTTGAAGGGATCTTGAAACACACGACAATTTATCCAAAAAATTCGAAGGGAAAGACCCCCGTCTATTATTATCAAATTGTAACTGATGAGGCATTATTTATTGATCTGCCCTTCTCGGCAACATTAGAAGGACAAATCGTAGCATTAGCTGATGAGATTGCCCAAAAGTGCCATGATGTGGAAGATGCAATTGTTGGGGATTTTGACAGCAGAAAGATCATTTTAGCGCATCTTGAAGATATGGTAAATCAAGGACTTTTGAAAGGCATCGAAAGTCAGGATTGTATTGGAACCTCTAACGGTAAGGCGTTCATCAAGCCAGATCACATAAAACAATTTACCAGCTGGATTATCGGAAAAATAATTTTAGATTCTGTAGAGGAAATTAGCAAAAATATGGATAAGTATGTGGAAAAAAAATCTGAAGATAAGCGGGTCTCTGATTGGTATCCAATCACTGAGGCACTTGCGACCGCCAAAGTCCTGAATGGGAATAAAGTGTTTGAAAGATTAATAGAAATTCAGAAACATTTTGTAATAAATAATCAAAAAATTGATCGAGAGGATGGCAAGTCTCGATTCATATTAAGACGGATATTAAAAGCATATTTGACAAATCCCCGTCAATTGGATGATTCCGTTCTAAAAAAATATACAAAAATTTGTGAGTTGAAGGGATTGAAAGATGAAATCGAAAAAATGAGTATGAAAACTAAAAATATTCGCTATCTTGACAGTAAAATTTTTGAAACTTACAAAGATGAAATAATCAGAGATAATCATTTTCAAAGAATATTATGTGATTACATATCTTCGATGACTGATGTTTTTGCAGTTTCCGAGTACCAAAAATTATACAGTGGTGATAGGATTGGAGAATGAAAAATGCATTTTAATTAAATTCTATCCCCTCAATCTAACAAAATAATCGAATATCATTTTCTCACACATCTACACCCTAATTGATCACACACCCTCCCATTTTTTCCCGCACCATCCCCGCCCAATCCCCACCTCGTTCCCCATAACCAAAGAAACACCTCCACCAGGTTCCCATAATCTCACAATGAATACATTTTTTACTCAATTGAATACATTATGTACTCATGCTCGAAGCGCTCATCTCCTCAAAGACCCGGGTGAAACTCCTCACCCTGTTCCTGCTCAACCCGGAGAGCGAGTATTATATCCGCGAGATAGTGCGGATGACTAAAGAGAATTACAATGCCGTGCGCCGGGAACTGGCAAACCTCGAAGCTTTCGGTCTCATTGCGGGACAGAAGAAAGGAAACCAGCAGTACTACACGGTCAACCGGGATTTTTTCCTGTACAGCGATCTGCAGAAGATCGTGCTGAAGACCGAAGGGATTGCAAAAATTATCAGGGACGATCTCACGGAGCTCCCCGGCATCGATTGCATGTTCATCTTTGGATCTTTTGCGCAGGGAACCGCAGGTGCAAAAAGCGATATCGATCTTTTTATCGTGGGCGATGTGGACGAAAATTCCCTGATCCCCCGCATCCATACCGGCGAACAGAAAACCAACCGGGAGATCAACTACACGCTCATGCATCGCGATGAATTCAGAAAACGAAAAGAGTCCGGAGATCCTTTCGTAAAGAATGTAATGCATGAGCCCAAGATACAGATCATCGGAACCTGCGATGATTGAGGATCTTGAACGGGAAGGACTCATAAAAAAACTTCCCGTGGACCGGAAGAAAATAACGGACGCAATCGCTCTTGCACACCGGGATGTGACTACCTCCCGGCTTCTTCTTTCAAGCGACTGCGACTGGGCCTACACCATCGCGTACAATGCCGTTCTCCAGGCCGGCCGGGCCCTGATGTTTGCCCACGGTTACCGGCCGGACGGAGCGAACCAGCATATAGCAGTAGTAAAATTCGCCCAATTGTATCTCGATGAAAAAGATTCGGTCGTATTCGACCGGATGCGGCGCAAACGGCATAGTTCAGTGTACGATACTGCGGGTGCGATATCAGAGGCAGAAGCAGAATTCGCCGTGGACCAGGCAGACCTTCTCTTACACACAATCGAAGCTCTCATCGAAAAAATCTGATATTTTATTGTCACCGTCATTTTTCCAATAGTTCACACGTTCGCAGTCATGGAAAATGAGAGCAGGACTAAAAAACAAGGGATTCCCCGGATGGACAGACCTGAACCAGGCGCGGCTACATTTCCCTGCCTGCGAATTCTGAAATACTCAGGTGAAGAACAATGAATAACATTGCACATGCATGCATACCCGGATGAAACGCCGGGAAAATCGTGAGGCATCAGCCGAAATGACCGATAATGCCAGATCGTTTGCTCTCATGCGAAAAGGTGCTCCCCCATGACCAATGAACAACTCACCGCATACTACCAATCAATCAAGAGCATCCTCCTCACCAATAATTTCACCATCGAGTCCTGCAAACCCATAAATTTTGGCCTTCAGTTCAGCATCTCCCGTGAGGATAAGAGCGGCATTATCCGGCTGTACCAGCGCAAGAATGGAAAATTCACGCTCGATTATTCCCCGCTGAAAGATCCGGAACTCCTGCACAGCGTGAAACAATTGCTGGAGAAGATTCACGCGCCCGCCAGTTCTCCGGAAAAAATCCCGGTTCCACCCGGTACATCCGGCTCTGCCTATGATGTCGGGTATCCCGTCATCGGCACCGATGAATCGGGCAAGGGGGATTACTTCGGCCCCCTCGTCTGCGCAGCGGTCTGCGTGGATGAAACGACTGCGGGGGAACTGCGAGCAGCGGGCGTCCGGGACAGCAAGACCTGCAGTGACCGGGAGATTAAGGAACTCGCGGAAAAGATTAAGCAACTCTGCGCCGGGAAATTCGAGATCATCGAGATCTCACCGGAGAAATACAACCGGCTCTACGAGCAGATGAGAACTGAAGGAAAAAATCTGAACACGCTGCTCGCGTGGGGGCATGCGAAGGCCATCGAGGAACTGCTGCAAAAAGTTGACTGCGGAACAGCACTCGCCGACCAGTTCGCAGACAAACGCTTCATCCTCGGAAAACTCCAGCAGAAGGGCCGGACCATCCGGCTGATCCAGATGCACCGGGCAGAGCAGAACATCGCGGTCGCGGCTGCATCGATCCTGGCCCGGGCACGATTCATCGAGAAGATTGCGTCACTGTCAAAGAAGTACTCGATGACGTTTCCGCTCGGGGCATCGGCTGCGGTCATCCAGGCCGGGAAACAATTCATGGAAAAGAACGGTCTTCCGGGTTTACCGCTTGTTGCAAAGATGCACTTCCGGACAACAGAAGAAGTATTAGGAAAAGAGCATTGAAGTTGCGGTGTTGCGGAGATCAACGGGAGATCCGTTGCCCGTATCCAGTGCCTGCCAGCCCGGGGCCCGTTCTTTCCTTTAAGGGAAAAGCAGGTCTCTTCCGGACAGGAAAAATTATTTTATATTTTTAACCGTTTTATCCACTTCGGATTTTACCCGGCTGATGATATCATCAAAGGATTTCTGGATCTGCGTTTGCGTATCCTTAATGGTTTTTTCAATGTACTGCTTTCCCTCTTCGGTTGTTACGAGGTCATGGGTAACTTTCATCACATCATCAACGGATGATATGACGGACTTTGTCGCCTCGGCAAACCTCTTGTCAATGACGTTTCCATCAGTCACGGTCGCCACTGGTTCGCTCTCCACTACCCAGATTCCTTTTTCAAAGTGTCCTTTTTGTTCGGTCATGTTCTTCACGTATTTCCTTAATTGAAATCGGTTTTCCTTATAATTAAAATACCGACATAAAGTTTTGATCAGGTCCCGGGACCATAAGGGCAGTCCTTTAGCTCAGGAGAGTTTTTTTTAATGACGCTCTTTTGGGTTGCAGCACGGGTGACCTTTTGCCCATTACGCCGGATGCACCCCTGCCCACAGGTAATCTTTTTTTGTCCCCTCCGTGAAATTTTTACGGGAAAAATCCTGCTGGACTGGATCTTAAATACACCGTCGTATTCGCCGACGAAGCGAGCATTCCGCGGTGTATATTCTACCAGTTTGATAGGTTTTTCAGGTTTTTAACAAAAATCTATGCTTATGCAGTAAATCCGACAAATTCATAATATTCATATACCCCTTTGTTTCCACTGGAGACTTCACCGGAGAACTGCTCTCATCGTACAGTACAATCAGGCATTTTTGTGCAGTAGTGCACTGAATATTTCCGGCTCGAAATTGCCCGTACTGGATCGATATCCACCACAACTTGCCGGATATTGAGAACGTTTAACTTTTTTTCAAAGGTGCCTGCCAGTAACACAGGCCGCAGCCGGATACCGGAAAGAGAATGTTCAGTCCGGAGTGATTTCGCAGTCCATAACCGCTTCATGGAACCCGGCGGGTTTGATTACCCTTCCAGAACAATGCTCTCATTAGTTGTTATGGAGCAGATCAAGCGAGCTTTTGACGCGACCGCATCCCGGTATGATGGGCAACGAAAATGGATTATTCCCGAGATGGACGACTATTACAGCGCAGCAGTCTGGGCTGCGGAATGTAAAAACCCGTGCCCGGCTATTCTTGACATCGGCGCAGGTACCGGCCTTCTGTCAGCGCTCATGACCCGGAAATTCCCGGACGCTCAACTCACGCTGGTCGACCTTTCTGAATCCATGCTCAGCATCGCTCAGGAGCGGTTCGCTGATCGTAAGAATGTCAGGTATATTACCGGCGATTATAGCAGCGTGGACTTTGCCGGCCGCTATGACCTGATCTGTTCAGCACTCTCCATTCACCATCTCGGGCATGAGGACAAATACCGGTTGTACCGGAAAATCTACAATGCGCTGAATCCCGGAGGCATGTTCGTAAACGCCGACCAGGTACTGGGCGAGACTGCGGCCATCAACCGGCGCTACATGAATTACTGGGACGAATTTCTGGTGCCGTGCCCGCTTTCAACTGAAGATAAGAAGCAGATGTTGTACCGGCGGGATACTTTCGACAAGAACGAGAAACTCTCGGTGCAGCTCGGTTGGATGGCGGACTGCGGGTTTAGCGAGATCGATTTAATATACAAAAACCGGCTGTTCGTTGTTTTTACGGGAAGAAAGGACTAAATTAAAGTTCAATCAAGTCGAGCGCTAAAACAATCGCCTCATTCAATAGATACAGCAACGTTTCCAGTCCATAACAAAAAACAACGGATCCAAACAACGAGCTCATAAAAACCAGTTAAATTCTGTAAAGGGCTATCGGAGTTACAGGTCGTTCACTCCAGTGGAAGGAAAGGGGTATATCAATTTTATTAATTTGCCGGAATGTTCCGATACAAAAGATACTTTCCCGGAATTAAAAAATCGTGGAAAAATGAGCGTTTTTTTTCTCCCCGGTACGGGCTTTTTTTACATTCGCACAGGTGATAACCATGCAATGCGATCGGGAAAAACGGTTCAACCAATCCTGCTGCCGGAAAATCCTTTGAAAACGTGGATCTCTGCTTTTTTTATGGATCAAACCTGGCTCGCACCGGTGAAGTGGACAGGAAAATAGTGCCTCTGATGTCCTCTTCTGTGCAACAGGTTGCAAAAAACAGCAGCAAAATTCCTGAAAAACGGGCTATAAACCACGGGCTGGTTTATAGTAAAGGGGATAGTAATCTGCATGACCGCAGGGTTGGACCGGCTATCCATCGGAGGGTAATGCATTCGCAGGTACCACGTTCGGTCCCGGTGATATCAATTAAATAAAAGAAATTTCTGTTTATCGCCGCTGTGCAGTCATCAGGAAGATGGTGAAATTCCGGGGTTTGCCCGTGCGGGAGGAGATCTTATGAATCGTGGCGGCATCGCTGAACCGGACGGAATCAAACCCGGCCGCTTCGAAAACCTGCTGCAGGTTCTTCCGGTCAATGCCATCGTGCTCCGCAATGCCGGATGCTTCGTGGAACTCCCCCATATCGGGATCGAGATCGGCAATCGCAATTCTCCCGCCGGGTTGCAGGAGTTCGTAAAATGTCCGGGCCGCAGCAGCAGTATCCCTGACATGGTGAAGGGTCATCGAACTCACGATCGCATCAAACGCCGGAAGCCCGGCAATATCCTGGCCGATGCTCCATTCCCGCGGTTCGATCGTAGTGATGCCATCGGCCGTAAGTTTTTCTTTGAGCACCTCCAGCATGCCTTTTGCCGAATCAACCGCGATGATCCTGTTTACCCGGGGTGCGATCCGCAGCGCAATATTTCCGGTGCCGGTACCATAATCCATCACCAGCTCAGTCCCATCAGGGTGTAGTTCGTTGATCATGGCATCGGCAATTGTTCCTGCCATCTGCACCCGCCCGGGATCCTTGTCCCAGACCACGGCCTTTGTATCAAAATATCCGGTCATTGACAATCACTTTTCCCGTAAGGGTATTGTACCGGGGATGACATAAAAAAAACCAATCAGGAATGCTACTTTAAAAAAATCCGGTCGTGAACGTTGACCGGCAGGAGGAAAAAAATTGTATGGCCATTACCCGGTTCACATCTCTATCCGGGTGATTACCCCGTGGATCTTATCTGATGGCAGGGAATAAAACTGGACAAAGTCCGGGGTAAGCCGTTTGATCGCCCCATACATTATCCAGATTGCCTGCCGGCTGATGATATTTTCGATTCCATAGAAGATCACTCTTTCATCGATCTCGTGTTCCCGCAGGATCTTCTCAAGGTTGATGACTTCCATATAGCCGGTCGTTACATGGAATGAGTGCAGACCCGGTACGAGATCCTGATCAAATTCGGTTGTTATACCAAAAGGAGCCTCAGAAATTTTGATCGATACTAAGATATTATCCTCAAAAATGATCTCATCCTTGATGATAGTCCGGAAAATATAGGACGAAATATTGAGGGGATCCCGGGTGAAAAATACCGCTGTACCTTCAACTTTCTTAAGGGAAGCATATTTTTTCTGGAACTGGGGGAGAAATGTCGCAAGTTCCACCGGTTGTAGTACCGCATGAAGACGTTCCTGTCCCTTGATGAAGATCAGGATGATAAGCAGGGGGATAGCAGCAATAAACACTGACCAGTACGCCCCACTGGGAAATTTCAGGAAGGCGGAAAACAAAAATACCCCGTCTACCCCGATTAAAAATAGCGCAATAAGAGTTTTCAGCCGGTCATGCCGCTGGATAAAGATGAGCGTCATCAGGATTGCAGAGATTGTCATGGTGCCGGTGACTGCGAGCCCATAGGCAGAAGCGAGATTTTCTGAAGTGCCGAAATCCACCATCACGATGATAACAGCAAAGAGCAGCAGCCAGTTCACCGTATCTATATAAATCTGGGATCGGAGATCGGGGGAGGTGAAATCAATTCGCAACTTGGGCAGGAGGTGGGTTGTCATCCCCTGGTAGACAATTGAGAACATTCCGCTGATCATTGCCTGCGATGCGATGACCGTTGCAGCGATACTCAGGACCAGGAAAGGCACGTAAAAAATCACCGACTCGTGTTTGATCATGTTGAAGAGCACGGAGTGCACCTCAGGATTGGTGAGCACAAATGCCCCCTGGCCGAGATAACTGATCACCAGTGCGGGAAAAACAAGATACCATGCACTGATGATCGGTTCCTTGCCCAGATGCCCCATATCCGCATAGAGGGCTTCACCCCCGGTCACGCAGAGAACTACAGCAGAGAGCACAAAAAATGAGATGAAGCCGTTTTCCCAAAGAAAGGAGACCGCGTACTGGGGACTGACCGCAAACAGGACTTCCGGTGCTGAAAGAATCGACAGGATTCCGGTGATCGTGAGGGTCAAAAACCAGATGAGCATGATGGGGCCAAACGCCCATGCAATCCGCTCAGTTCCCCGTTTCTGAATAATAAAAAGCCCGCAGGCAATCACAATGGCAATCAGGAGAATAAAACTGCTCCCGATTCCCTGAAAACCCGGGATCAGCTGGATACCCTCGACTGCCGAGAGGATGCTGATGGCCGGGGTGATGACCCCGTCTCCCATGAAAAGGGCAACACCAACGATGGTAAGCAGGGAGACCAAAGAGACCATACGGCTGTTCTTCTTTAAGTAGGAGATGAGAAGGCCTTTTAAAACGATAGTCCCGCCTTCGCCTTTGACACCGAGGTGCATCGCAAGCCAGGCGTACTGGACGGTAATGACAAAAAAAAGTGACCAGATGATTAGCGAGAGGAGACCGAGTACATTTTTTACCGTAGGGAGAATGAAGAGGAGGATGGCTCCCAAGGTATAGATGGGACTGGTGCCGATATCGCCAAAAACAAGCCCAAGGGATTTGATGATCTTGGATCCGGCAATTGTCATTAATCAGCGATCATTCAATTACCGCTATATACTTTCTGCCAGGGTAAAAAAAGGCAGGAATGGGTGAAAAGAAAGCGGGTATAGGTAGGCAATGGCAATGAGGAGGCCTGGCAATTTTACCGGAAATTTGGTTTTTATCCCCGCATGATCATCCATGAGCAAAAAAAATAAAATGATAACAAAAGGTAACTGAATAAAAAATTATTTCGGAAAAATTTCCTCGACCGTCTCAATTGCGGCAATCAGGTCTCCTCCATTGTTCATCACAGAAGTCACCGTGAACCGGAGTCTCCTGCTTCCCCCGCCAGGAACAGGTACCGCATCTTCTGCCGTAAAAGTTCCGTCACGAGATACCGGTTGTGCTCCCGAACCGGGATACCATGTTGGTATCCGTTCTGTTAAGCCATCGATGACCAGGTCCGCCAGGCACGGCCGTTCCTCCGGATAAAACGCCTGCCACTGCCGGCGGGTTCCCACCAGACCGGCGGATTTTAACCCGGTGAACTTCTCCATGGCCCGGTTCCACGCGAGAATATGGTGATCCTCGCCAATCACGTACATCGGGACAGGGCACGCATACAGGATTGCCTCGGTGAGCCGCTTGTGCTCTTCATGAGAGAGTTCAGCCTGCTTCCGGTCAGAGATATTCTCAAACCTCAGGGCTACACCGGTATCCCCGTCCTCAAAGAGGGTGGGGATGCAAAGTGCGTTGAAATATATCTCCTTGTCATTTTTCTTAATGCGGATCTCGTGGGGTGAGTCAGCCCCTGCTTTTTCCTGCTGCAGCCAGCCCATCATCTGCTCGACCGGCAGCATTGCCGAAGCAAGGTCAAACAGCCGTGAACCGATGATCCGGTCCTTGGGGACGCCGATAAAATCAACAAACGGGGAATTTGCCTGGGCAATCCTCATGTCTTTATCCATGACCGCAATCATGTCAGGACTCATGCTCATCATGGATTCAAGGGGCACGCGTTTTGCCAGATAGAAGAGCTTAGCATTCCCGACATACCGGACTTCGAGTTGTCCTGCGGCGGTCAGGACATCAAGATATTTTGCAATGGAATTCCGGCTCATGGCAACCGCAGCTGAGATCTCCTTGATATTCATCCCGCGTGGATTTTCGCGCAGCACCTCCTTGATATGAGTAATTTCTTTGTCAGCGGCTTCCATACACCAGTCTCCTTAAAAAGTTTGTATCTCCGTGAAAAAAACTTTTTTTATCCCATAATTTTTGATTCGCAGCATTGTCTCGATCTTTGATCGATTGATTTATTAAAGGCTATGATAAAAATAGATATTGTGCTTAGTGTTTGTGCACTAATGCACAGCATTGAGGTTGTGCACTTCCACTGCAAGCCAATCAGCAATGCTGATAGAAATGAACGTATGCTCATGTTTGTTGTGTGCATACGATGGTGATCCAAAATAACTGCGGAACCGTGGTGATGCTGGATTCGTCACCAGAACCTGTTATTACCTCATGACAGGAAAATGACACAAGCACGTCTTAAATAAGTACCAGCAACGAAACGGGACTAATAAGGGATTACACACACACACCTCCCCTTAGTCCTTCATTTTTAATCATAATTTCTCACGCAGGGTTTTTTCGTGCAGGGGATTGCCAATGGGCGATTATGTCATATTCTGCACCGGTACCTGATGATGCCGGCAATGGGGATCGCAACCGGAATTTTTGCAGATAAAAGTGTACAAAAAATGGGATGGGCAGGAGAGAGAACTTAAAAAAAAGTGGCAGATTTTTTTTGTATAAGACCTGCAGATAAAAAAATTTGAACAGATTATTTCCCATCCTCGCCTAACGATTCCCGGCTCCGCATCTGGTAGAGCACCATCGGGTCCATCTCGCGGTGTTCCTTATCGCTGGTCCGCATGATCACTTTGGCGATCCCGGAATTCACGATCATCTTCGAGCAGAGGAAACATGGCCAGATCTGGGTAAGCGCTTCGGTCTCGACATCGAATCCGGCAAGGTAGAGTGTGCATCCCCGGGCCAGTTTTCCGGCCTGGAGCATTGCGTTCATCTCGGCGTGCACGCTCCGGCATCGCTCATAGTTGGAGCCGGACGGGATGTTGTGATCCTTTCTCCAGCAGCGGTTGAGCTCCGTGCAGTCCATCTGTTTGCGGGGGGCTCCCGTGTAGCCGGTCGAGACGATGGTATTGTATTCATCCACGATGATCGCGCCAAAGTTCCGGCGAAGGCAGGTTCCCTGGTGGGCGCACCGCAGGGCAAGGTCGAGGAAATACTCGTGACGGTTGGTTCGCATCTACAAAAGATTTGGGAGGCGGGGTAATAAATGCAGGGTATTTTGGTAACGGGAATTCCCGGATGCAATTCGCATAGCTCCACCGTTCTGTTTATGGCCATGAAGCGGCAATCACTGGCATATGCTGCCAACCGGTCGCACCTTCATGGAACAGACCCGCTACGAGTTTCTCTCCGCATCCGACCAGACACAGGGACTCCCGGCCCCGCCGCTGGAAAAAGCCGTGCCGGAAGACCACCCGATCATCCCGCTTCCCCGACATGAAAACCTACAGGTGCCCCCCATCGATTGCCGGACTGCCATTGAGTCGCGGCGCTCGATCCGTCACTATGCCCGAGATCCGCTCACCCTGGATGAACTTGCATTCCTGTGCTGGAACACGCAGGGAATTGTGGAGGTAAAAGCGCCGTATTACACACTGCGGAATGTTCCTTCTGCCGGGGGACGCCATGCATTCGAGACATACCTGCTCATCAACCGTGTCGGGGACTTGCAGCCCGGGCTGTACCGGTATCTCGCGTTCTCTCACAGCCTTGCCCTTGTAGAAATCGGCAGCGGGATGACAGACAGGATTATGTCTGCCTGTCTCGGGCAGGCTTTCGTGCGTTCATCGGCAGTCACATTTGTCTGGTCAGCGGTAATTTACCGGATGGCGTGGCGGTACAGTGAGCGGGCGTACCGGCTCGTCCATCTCGATGCAGGGCATGTGTGCCAGAACCTGTATCTTGCCGGTGAGCAGATCGGTTGTGGTACCTGTGCTATCGGGGCGTTTGACGACCGGCAGATGGCGGATGTGCTCGGGATTGATGGAGAAGAAGAATTTGTGGTATACTGTGCAACGGTGGGGAAAAAGGGGGCCTGAAGTAATTTTACGGATGCCGGGATTTTTTCAGAGATTCGGTAAATTCCCCGGAATCGTACGAACATATTTTTTATAAACCACTGCGACCTATATCATATCACAGTTATTCAAATGACTGTTTGAGATCTAACATGTTTGGAGAGAATAAATTCGGCGGCCAGAGAAATTTTGGCGGCGCAAGAGACCAGGGCCCACGAGAAATGACAAAAACAATCTGTGCAGACTGTGGGGCAGAATGCGAAGTACCTTTTAAGCCAACCGAGGGCAGGCCTGTATACTGCAGGGACTGCCTCCCGAAACACCGGAAACCCCGGTTCTGATTTCATAAATTTTTTCATTTTCTGTAATCATTTTGTTCTGCTTTTTTCTTGGTACGGTTACGTCCCGGTTTGTCAGCCGGTTACAGGATTCCGCTGATTTTCATACTTCCCAGTACATAGCGGGAAGATTATTGTAGCAGGCAGATGATTGCCACAACGTGGACGATCAGAAATACCGGTACCAGGAAAAATTTTAATTTCCGGGTCTTGTGCCGGAATAGTAACATCGCTGCATATGCACCGAACGGGCCCAGCGCAGCAACAACCAGCAGCAGATTCTCCGGAGTCCGCCAGGCATTGTTTTTTGCTTTCCTCTTGTCATTTGCAAAGATAAGAAACGCACCAGTATTGAGAATGGCGTACAAGGCTGCAAAGAAAACCGGTAAGGAAAGAACAGTCACTCTTTTTGTTTTGTGAAACGGGGTTATTGCCTTTTCGTTGTGAACCCGGAACCAATTCATCCGGATGTGGCAGGTACGTAGGTTCGCAATGAGGAGTGCAAACTTTTTACGGGATGCAGAGTTGAAATCACTGCCGCACCGTATAACCCGCCCGCGTGAGAATCCGGACAACTTCTTTGTCCCAGACAGCGTCATCGTTCTCTTTCAACGGGTCAATGCATTCCTCCCAGATCCGGTTTAAATGCGTATCATCGGTGACGAGCGAGCGCCGGAACATGACACGTCCCGCCCTCCGTCCGGTGTGATTGAGGATCAGCAGCCGCCAGCAGGAGAAATCCTGGCAGATATCGGGGCGTGTCAGGTGGACGGTGCAGTACGCTTTCTCGCTGCCGGGCATGTGCCGGAAGAACGGGCAGGCTTCGGGAAGTTTTCCAAAGATACTCTTGTCCAGGTAGAGCTCGTGCTTATCCGCATCGACGGTAACTTCGGTTTCATCCGAAGTATACTGGTTGAAGACAATGAAATGGAAATTCCCGAGATCTTTACGAATACTATGTACAAGCCCCAGGTGGGAACAGCACTCCCCGCACTGATGGCACTCAAATCCCATGCACCGGCTCCTGGTACCGTATTGGTTGTTTGGGCATTAAAAAAAGCACCGGGTCGCAGCTGATATATCCGTGCCCCACCATACTCTCCCTGATATATGGCCGATTCCCTTTCACCCGGTAGCGGAAATGATGGCGACGGTAATGCACCTGAGTGCAGGTATGCACGGGAATCGGATGCAATCCAGAAGTTTTTCCTCCGGCCGTTTTTCTTAAGTTTCACGATAGGCATCCCGTTCTGCATCTTCAAGCTGCTCTTTGGCATCAGCATACTTCGGGCTGCACCGGGAGAAAATGCCCTGTTTCTGGGGTTTGGATGGCTCGTCACCATCTGGGCCTGCACAGATCTTCTGATGAATATAACAAAATCGGGGCTCGACCTATTTCACCTACCGGCGCATTTCGAGTATTGCACCATCGCACAGGTAGGCCGCATAGTTTCAAGACCAATGGTCTTTCTTGCATTCGATACCCTGCTTTCGTTTTTAATCATCTGCCTGATGCTCTGGTCAGGCTGGATTGCAACACTCTCACCGGTCGAGATCATCCTCTGGTATATTGCGACAACACTCAACCTGGTAAGCCTCTCGCTTGTTTCACTCTACAACGAGATGCGGAAAGCGTAAACGGGACATTTAAAAAAAAAGATTTGAATAAATTTACGCAAAGATTGAAAAGTCGTTCTTGATTGCGATCGCTTCGATGATCGAGGTCATCTTTGCTTCAGGAATACCAAACTTGTCCATGTACATCTGAAGGACTGCTTTTTCTTCCCCGGCAAGCACACCATCGGACATGGCAAGGTCGCAGAGAATGGCGAGCGTGGCAATCTTCTGCTTCTCGTCAAGGACGTTTGCAATCAGGTCGATAACACCGGGGAACTTGTTGGCCTTTAAAACTTCCATCGCAGTATCGATGGATTTACGGTCGCCGCGGCAGATCTTTGCGAGATCGTTCATCTCGGCCTGGTCGATGACACCATCTGCCGCAATAACGGTGATGGCTGAGAGCACGAGGGCTGATTTCGGGTTGAGCGTTGCAGTCTTTCCAGTTAATTTGTCAAAAATTCCCATAATGAACACCAAATTTTTCACACTATTGGATGCAGGATACTATCACTCTTTCGCCCGGTGTACATAAAACGACCATGCCGAGGGATTCCCCGGATTTATATGGCAAGGCACGCAAATCCTTCATGAGAACGGGTGGACTGCATGAATGATATCACGTTAGAACAGGTCATCGCCTTCCACAAACAGGTGATAATGTCCGATGGCGGCGATGCCCGTCTTTTCTCGGAAGCAAACCTCCACCAGATGATCTTTTTAGCCAACCGGACTCAAGGCATATGCCCGCGGGCAGCGCTTGCCTTTTTTTCCCTCTGCGCCTACCCGGTATTTCGTGAGGGTAACAGCAGGACTGCATGGCTTGTGGCAGAAATGATCTTCAGCGGCAACGGCTACATACTCGAAGCGGGCGATGACGAAATGGCGGAACTGGTGCAGGGGATTGCATCGTTCACGGCTGAACAGGCAGATGTTGAAGCATGGCTGCGTTCGCACAGTAAAAAACGCCAGACCTGATATCCTTTTTAACATATAGTTACAGTGACAGCGTCGAGTGCGAGGATCGAGGGGTGGAATTTTTGTTTTCCCACCATTATGGATGGAGAAGATACTCCCCTTCAATCCGTACAACCGCGTTGCCCCCGAAAAATACACTGTGCTGAACTTTTGAGGTGTCACTCACCAGCCGGATGATATTCGGGTTCTCCCTGCTCTTTCCCTGTTCGATGGCAATCATGCGTCCATCCCAGGTTCCTTCGTTGAGCAGGTAATATCCCAGTGCCGCATTGCCCGAACCCGTTGCAGGATCTTCAAGATACCCAAATATGGGGGCAAATACCCGTGTACGGTAACTGTTCCCGGCGCATGAAGTACTGGTCGAGAAAACCAAAATGATCTCGATCGCGTTTGCCAGGCAGAATTCACGCAGGTTTTGCTGATCCGGGTGAATGGACAGCAGTGTGTCGAGCGCATCGACCGGTACGATCAGGGTCGAGAGCCCGGCGTTGATACAGGAGATATGATGTTTTTCTGAAATGTCACCGGGTGCGATCCGCAATGCAGCAGCAATCCTGTCATGGGATACGGATAGTTTTTCTACAACAGGTTGCGGCGCACTGATAAAGACCGAATCGGCTTTTGCGATCTCGTTTCTGACAAGCAGTTCCTGTCCCCCCACGTGAATGCGGGTAACCGGATCAAGTGAAAGTACCGGGTCATTTTTAATAAGATCGTACATGGCAGCAATAATCCCGTGCCCGCAGAACGCAACTTCGCGTTCCGCTGAAAAAAACCGGAGGCCGGTATGCCCCTCATCAGGGTACAGGAAGACCACTTCGTTTACGCAGCCCGCAAGTTCCCGTGCAATCTGCTGCATGCCTTCGGCGCTCAGGGCATCTTCCTGTGGCAGGTACACGCAACCTGCCGGGTTGCCGGTCGAACGGCCCATGGCAAATGCATCAATTTTTTTAAACCGGTATCGCTGCATGCATCGCCTCACACAAATTTTTCATGGAACTACACGATCCCCCTGACGATAAACCGGTCATGGCCGATATGGGCAACCGGGCAGACAAAGCATGCAATCATGGATTCTGAACCGGTGTTTATCAGCTGATGAACCTCGCCCTCCTGCACCGTAAAACAATCGCCACTTTTGAGATCCACGGGTTTGTTCCAGGTGACCAAATCGTCCACGGACGGATGACCGGTATGAATCGTGCCCTCACCACGGACAATCTGGTAGATCTCGCTGCCGTTCAGGTGATAATGAGCGGTCACCGAACGATGTGCTTCCAGTTCAGCAACATAGAGTCCCACATGATCGTCACCGGTTACTCTTACGATGCGAATTCCTACAGCAGGATCAGTCTGTGCTGTCTTTAACTGTTCGATAAAATTGGTTACCATCGGCAGAGGGCTCATGAAACGTTCATCTCAACATAGGCATCCGGATTTGATTTGTTTTATGGTCCGGGATTACATCCAAATACTTAACAAAAAACTAACGGGTACCAGTGAAATTGATCCTGTCAGAATGCAGGGCACCACAAGAAGTATTTTTAATACAAAACCGGATCGTAAATGCAAAATATTTTGAATTATACATAAATCATCAATGCGAATGCTGAACCATTTATAATTTTGAGGTATTCCTCGAAAGAAATTTTTAAATATTATAAAGAACAACTAAAGGATATCCCCATAGAATGGAGGTGGTTTGATTTAATACCGGGTTTGATCCCATTCACTGCATTCCACAAAGTACACATCCTCAACCGGCTGTTAATTAAAAACGGCAGGAAAAAAGCCTCCCCATAACCAATATCGAAAAATTTCTTTTTGTGAACCTGACTTTCCCTTCAGGGTTTTTAGCATTCTTTTTTCAAATCGGTAAATTCTGTAACCGGACACGTATGAAAGAATCTTCCGGTAAATGCATTTCCTGCATAACAGAGAAGAGCCCCGATACCCGGTGAACAGGTTGCTACACCGGAAGGATCATCTGTCGGGCATCGCGTTTCTCAAATGAGGATAACCGTATACCGAGCAGCCGGATCTTCCGGCCATCAAACATTTCCCGGAGCAGAAGTTGTGCAGCTAAGCGGATCGTTTTTGGATCATTTGTATAGTGCGGGAGGGTCCGGGCTTTTGTCCGGGTCACAAAACCGGTATATCGCACCTTGATAGTAACGGTCCTGCATCGCAGGGATTCATCGATAAGACTCCGGCTCACATCCTGTGACAGTGCATCGATGGTTGCCACGATCACCTGCTCATCCGAGGTATCTTCAGAAAATGTTGTCTCGCGGGATACCGATTTCACACCGTCCCGCTCTTCAACCCGGTCATCATCGGTGCTGGAGGTAATTGCCTGGAGGGAGAGGGCCGAATGCCCGAATCGGGAGATCAATTCCTGGGTATCGTATTCGACAAGATCCTTGATCGTCCTGATACCCAACTCAAAGAGCGCTGCTTCGGATTTACTGCCAACACCGGGAATTTTCCGAACGGGCATCGGGGCAAGGAATGAATAAAGCGTTTCCGGTTTGACAAGAGTCAGACCATCGGGTTTGTTCACATCCGAAGCAATCTTTGCTACCACTTTTGTCGGCGCAATACCGATCGAGCACGTGAGCCCGAGCTGGACCAGGATCTCATTTTTTATCCGGACCGCACAATCGGCTGCCGTGGAAAAGCTCCGCAGGGGACTTATGTCCAGGAATGCCTCGTCGATACTCACCTGCTGGAACGGGAAATTATGGGATCTTAAGATTGCCATAACGGCTTCAGATGCCTTGGCATACCGGGGGAAATGTGGGGGCAGATAGATCGCCTGAGGACAGAGAACATAGGCCTGCGAGATAGGCATTGCTGACCGCACGCCAAATGCCCGTGCCTCGTACGAACAGGTAGAGACAACTCCTCGTCCGGTGCCATGCTGTGGATCAGCACCGATGACTACGGGCTTTCCCTTCAGCAACGGGTTCTCCTGCATCTCAACAGACGCATAGAAACTGTCCATGTCGAGGTGCAGGATGATCCGCCGGGGATCCATGTCCGTATCTTTCCAGGAGAGATTCGCGCCATTACCTTCCAGAACGGGACTCTTCACCATATCAGTTCGCTACCGATGCAAAATCACTGAGCCTGCACTGCCGCTGTCGGATTGTTTCCCGCAGCAATACTCCTTCCTCGATAAACCGGGTCATGGGCAGGGAAAACGATTCAGCAATATGGGAGAGAGCATCCCGGATTCCTTCAAACTCCTGTGCAGGCTGCCGCATTGCACCCCGCACATTCTCACGGACATTGAAGACACCCATTGGCACGTAGCCCCGGTGTGCCTCCCGGAGAATGATTGCTCCTGCCTGCTCCTTCTGGCGGGCAAGTGCTTCGAGCACGGCCATCTTGCAGGTGTAGTAGCATCCGCCCAGGTGAGAGTACTCTGTTTTCTTTTTGTATCCTTCATGATCGGAAAAAACCAGTTCCTCATTTCCCAGAACTTTTAAAAATGCCTCTGACCACTCGTATTTCCAGCCGGTGGGCATCAGGATAACTGCGTAATTGTTGTGGAGGCTTGAGAACTGGTGAACCCGCCAGGTATCGATCACCGGGTTTTTCTTTACGGCAGTGAGGAGCTGGTCACCGATCATCGTGTCGCACGCGGTGATTGACCAGCGGGTTGGAACAAGGTGCCTGGTCCGGTCCATTCCCATGGTACCGACCGAGAATGCCTTCTGGATACTGGAGAACGGGACTCCCTGCCGGTGCAGACCGGTGACCGCATCATTGGATCTCAGGTCTGTGTCATAGAACACCTTTTCGAGCTTGGTGTCCCATCTTCCGCTCTCGATCTCGAACCGCTCAATCCCTGCACTCGGGCCAAACGGGGTATGATCTTCGGAGAACGATGTACCGGTGGGAACCGATGAGAAAGCCACTTCGCTCTCTATGGAATTCGATGACAGGGAGATTTCCTGGAGTTTTTGAACAAACCGGGAACTGATATCTGTTGCATTTACCAGGGATTTTCCCCGCACAAGATTGAGCCGGTACCCGATGATCTCTTCCTGCGTATGGTTTTGCGAAATCCATGACTCGGGCATGTCCATGATCGTGGTGTCGCCGTGCTGAGGAGCAATCATCGGACCGGCATACACATCCGGATAATTCCAGCTGCCGATAAACACCGACGGGGGGGAGGTTCCCTCCATCTCTTTTTCCACCTCCACCGATCTCATCTGGAGGGTAGACGCGGTCAGTTGTTTCAGATAGGCACCTTTTCCGATCATGGGATTAAAAGGAAGGTAGATACATGAGCATATAAGGGCCGGAGTGCGTGGGGAGAAAGTGAGAAGTCTCGCCACCATTTATACAATACATACCTTCATTGGCCTAGACGTCATACCTGTAACAAAGGAGTTGTCTGAATTAGACCGAATAATAACGATGATGTAGATCCAAACGCAGTAAACGCGGACGGAACGCCGGTCGTCCGGGTTCGCCTGCCCAAGAAATGGGCCGGTGAGCAGTTCGCATTCGCAGACCTCATGATGGGGGCAAACCATATCCGGGTCCGGTGTTACGATGGCGTTACACGGATGGGCAGGATCAAAGGAAAGATCAAGAAGCGCGCATGGATCCGCGAAGGCGACATCCTGATTGTAACTCCGTGGAGTTTCCAGGATGAGAAGTGCGACATCATCTACCGTTACCTGCCACCCCAGGCGGACTGGCTGCGCAAGAACCGGTATCTCTGATACTTTTTTTTTAGTTTTTTATACGTGTGCCCGTCAGGCCACACAAAAAAATATTTTTACGCTATGCTCTGCCAGATCGCGAGCCCGAATTCGAGTGCAATCAGGATGATAATCACCCATTCGAGGAAATTGGAGTGTTGGATGCGCACCTCATCGGAAAGCATCGAGTAATTCTCCCGGATCACATCGATCTTCCGGGTCACGCTCTCGCTCCACTGGCTGCTGCGCAACACTTTTAAGGCGGTTGCATACACGCGGGCATAGTAGATATCCTCGGTCACTTTGATCAGGTTGTCAACTTTCTCGATGATCTCGGAGATCTCCGCGTACATCTCCATCTGGGCTGCCATGATCGCGTGATACTTGCGGCTCCGGCGGAACTGCGACAGTCGGTCGGCATGCTCGATATCATCGTACATCTTCTCCATCCCACGGGTGAGTTCCCGATCATAATACCGGAGCTCGAGCACCTGCACATTGGCAAACTCAATTAAATCGATGATATCGGTCGGGCTCTCCGGATCACAGATAAGCGCTGAGTCCCATGACAACATGACAAGATCATTAACGGTATAACTCAGCGAATTTTTTACAACTTCCTGGCGCATCTGCGGCGAGATATTCGCGGTTTCACCGGTCAGGAGCGGGACCGGGTCGATCGAATCGTCCCGGCGATTGGTCACGTAGATGGTATAATCTTCAAAGAACTCGGGATCAATGGCAAAATTCTTGATGTGCGGTTTGATGATCTCGCCCAGGGTCTTGAGATACTGGACATAATACTCAGCAAGCCCCTCCTGCCCGGCAAAGAGGAAGGCGATATTCTCCAGTTCGGTATAATCGGCTTCCCGGTCATTGTACACAAAACAGAAACTGATTGCGCCGATATCAAAGACCCGGGCAACCACCGAGAACTCGAAGGTCCTGCCCTCCCGCTCCACCAGGATCGGGTGCATCTGGATCATGAGAGGCGGGTCTTCCATCATGATGGACTTGGGTTTGACCCGGACAAAACTGGTTCTTGCGGTAAAATAATTCTGGGCGAGCGCCCGCTCGAGCCAGTCGATATCGATCTCCCTGCCAATATCGTAGATACGGTACAAGCGCAGCGAGATCATACTAGTGTACCCCCGTTACTATTCGGGGAATTACAGGAATCGGACTCAAACTGCATACTGGACAACTCTCTTATGAAAAGGTGACTGTATAACCATAAAGGGATATGCCAAAAAGAAAAAGCCGTGTTTACCATCCCATCAGCCAGCGGATATGTGCCAGCATCGCATTGAATTAGGAAGACCCGGCTTTGAGCGCTGCGTACTGTTTCCGGTTGAGGGCACGGGGATCTCCGGGCTTTAAAGCGAGTGCCGCATCGAAAGCTTCCACAGCTTCACCATACCGTTTCTCATCAAGCAATGCCAGACCGAGATTATACCAGCCATGGAAATACTTTTTATCGAGATCGAGCGCTTTTTGAAACGACGTGAGAGCGGTATCGGATTGCCCCCGTCTCCGGTGGATCAGGCCTTTGTTGTTCCATACCTGTTTATTGGCAGGATCGAGACGGAGTGCATGACCATAGGCTTCAAGCGCTTCTGCATACTTCCCGAGATCCGCAGCAGCACGCCCGAGATAATACCAGCTGCGTGAACTGGCAGGATCTATTGAGAGTACCCGGTGGAACGCACTCATGGCCTCTTCATAGCGGTGGTTCTGGTAGAGATCGACGCCGATCGAATACCATGCAAGTGAAGCATCGCGGGGGGCTTTCCTTTTTTTATCAAGAAAGGCCACGTAATTGCGACTCCTTCGCGTCAGGAAGAGTGCCCCCCCGTAATTCCTCCGCATGAGCGAGAGCTGCTCTGCTACCTGGTTCGCCCGGATGAAAGCCTTTTTTCCCGCACCCGATCTGCCAATATTGATTAAAACAAAACTTTTCCCCACCCATGCAAGCGCATGCTGGGGTTCAAGAGAGAGAACCAGATCATAGGCCTGCAGGGCAAGTTCATAGGATCCCTGCCGGCTGTGAATTGCTGCCTTGTTAAACCAGGCCCGGGTCAATGCATGGTCCCGTGAAATTGCTTTTTCAAATGCAGATAGTGCATCCTCATTTCGGTTCAGCTGTCGGAGCGCAACACCCTTGTTATACCATGCTGCTGCATTCGCAGGGTCAATTGCAAGAGCGGCATCGTAGGCCACCAGTTCCTCTTCGAACCGGAAGAGCCGGAAGAGTGCGAGCCCTTTGTTTATCCGGATGATGGCCGAGGACTTGTCAAGTGCCAGTGCATGATCGAAATTGATAATTGCGTCTGCAAACTGCCCGAGATCGATCTCTGAAAGGCCCTTGTTGTACCATGCAGCCATCATGGCGGGATCTGCACTGATAGCGTTTTCATAGGAGTGAATGGCTTCTTCTGACCTCCCAAGGGTATCAAGTGCTATTCCCCGGTTATACCAGAGCAGGGGCGAATGGGGATTTGTCCTCAGCTCGTTATCGTACTCCCGCACGGCTTCTTCCATGAGACCGGCACGGGCCTTTTCAAATGCCCGGCTGCCCCAGGCTTCCGCAGTATTCGGGTTGACCGGGGGCATCCGATCGGTAATCCGTATACGATCTTCAATGCGGGAGACAAACCGGAATATTTTTCCTTCGGTATACCAGGCTACTGCACAATCCGGATTGAACTGGAGCGCCCGGTCGAAAGACTCCATTGCAATGCTGTTATTTCCCAGTTTCCCCAAGACCATCCCCTTGCCCATCCACGCATCCGGCATTGCGGGGTTCAGGGAAAGGGCATGATCGAACAGATCGAGCGCTGCGGGAAACCGGCCCAGTTCCGCAAGGGCTGTTGCTTTACCAGCATATGCATATTCACTATGCCCATCGAGTTGTATCGCCCGATCATATACCACAATCGCTTCTTCGTATAACCGCTGTTCAATGAGGGCAGAACCCAGCGTGACCAGAGCGAGGATATTGTCAGGTTCAAGTGCAATTGCTTTTTCCGAGAATTCCTGCGCCTTTGCATAATCCCCCAGTACAAAATAGACAAGGCTCTTTCCCATAAGAGCGGGTGAAGTATCAGCCGCACAGGTAAGGGCGCGATCATAGGATTTTATTGAACTGTCGTACCGTTCAAGGGCCAGCAGGGCATCACCCATGCCCGTCCATACAGGAGGGTTATCCGGTTTTAATTTTAGTGCACGATCAAAGGATTGGATTGCATCATCATTGCGCCCGAGCAGGTGCAGCGCGATGCCACGGCTGTACCAGACAAATTCATTGTCCTCTCCGAGTGCCAGGGCACGGTCAAATGCCTGGATGGCTTCGGCATTCTCGAAAAGATGGGCAAGCGCCATTCCCTTGCCATTCCATGCGCCTGCATTTCCCGGGTCAAGGGCAAGCGACTGCTCGAAGGCGAGGAGTGCTTCCTGGTACCGGTTCTGATCCTGGAGGGCCATGCCGGAAATGTACCAGGAGCGTGCATCATCCATGAACAGGCGTCTTGTTTCCGGATTTATGAACTTTTCCAATACGGGATATGCCAGAATACTTCAAAAGAAGAAAAAAGATTATTGTGCTTTTCGCATGCAGAAGGCAGCACAACACCCGCTGATCACGAGTGCACCTGCCGTTACTTCAACAGGGAGGGGAGATTTTGCTGTGGTTGTTGCCGGAACAGCGGGAGTAGTTGTCGTTTCCAGGGGTATGGCTCCAGGAGCAACCAGCTGGAATGCAGCCTTGCTGTATACGTCGTCCATTCCAGGCTGGTTAAGTGCATCAGAGAGAGCTTGCATTGTATCCTTATCATGGACACTACCGACTCCCGTGAAGTTGAAAATCATCGTGTTGGTCCTGGTGTTGACGACCTCTCCGGTATATTTACCGGATTCGATAAAGTCGATATCAAATTGTCCATCCATAGCCGGGCTCTGGACAAAAACATAGTACGTTGCCGGGGGCAGATGGGCGGTCTGGTAACTCTGTTTGTAAGAGTATCCGTCTGCATTGAGCGGCACCGTCGTGACGTTGACATAATTCCCGGCAAATACCCATATCTGGACACCGGCAGTTAGATTCCCGCCTTCAGCTACCCCAGTGACATAAGCGGTGTCACCAACGACAGGAACTACCGGTGAAATACTGACACTGACAAATGGCTTTACAGGAATTGTTGCCGGTGAATCGACTGCACCGGAAACAGGAAGCACAAGGAGTGCTGCCAGCACCACAAGAGTAAGGATTGCGATCCCAAGGGAAACAGATTTCTTCATACGTGATTTTTACGTAGTAATTCCTATTAGCATTATGGGTTTCATACCGCGCTGCCTGGATTAGCACCCATATTTCTGATGAACACCAATGCCGGGGATAAAAAGCAATGTCGCAACCAATGTTCCGCCCGATAGAACGCATCTTACCGGACCGCCGGATGATGTACTACCTGTTCCTGCTCGGGTTCTTTGCAATTTTTTCAACAACGATCTCAAAAAATCCGGTTTTACCCCTCTTCTCTCAAGCTATCGGGGCAAACGATGCGGTGATCGGGCTTGTTGCGGCGGTATCCCCGCTGGCCGGTATCCTGTTCTCGTTTCCCATCGGCGTCTTGTCGGATCACATCGGGAGAAGAAGACTGCTCATCACCTCGGGGCTGGTGTTTTTATCGGCCCCGCTTCTCTACCTGCTCATTTTCGATCCGCTCTGGCTCATTCCGGTCCGGTTCTTTCACGGTACCGCCACGGCAATTCTCGGGCCGGTCATCTCTGCCGTTATCGCTGAGCGATTCCCGGAGAATAAAGGTGCAATGCTCGGGCAGTACTCATCGGCGACACTCATTGGCCGGACCGTTGCACCGCTTGCAGGAGGGATCATCCTCTCCGCGTTCATAATGTACCCCGGATTGCTGCCCTACCGGATGGTATACGTTGCAGCGGCGCTTGCAGCCGTACCGGTATTCGTCCTGACTCTCATGTATCGCGAAGAACGTTCAGCACCGTTAACCCTGCTCCCGGTCTCGACTTTCCGTGAGAGTTTTGCCACGTTCTTCTCCAATAACCGGCTCCGTGCCACCGCACTCGTCGATATGGCAACCTATTTTACGTTCGGGGCATTTGAGACATTCCTCCCCCTCATTCTCGCATCCCGGGGCATCAGTGTTTACCTTATTGGCATCATCTTTGCGGTGCAGGTATTGATCATTGCCGGAACCAAACCATTCTTTGGAACACTCGCCGACCACTACGATAAACGCATCCAGATCGCTGTTGGGCTCATCATCCTGGCATGTTCTGCGGTCTGCATTCCTTTTGCCTCGGAATTTTTTACGGTCGTTATGGTGAGTGCGGTATTGGGTCTTGGCATGTCCCTGTCTACCGTAGCAACCAGTGCATACGTTGCTGATGTTGCAAGAAAAGAGCAGATCGGGGCATCGATGGGGGCATTATCATCGACGATGGACATCGGGCATGCAGCAGGTCCGCTGGTAACAGGTATTGTTGTTATGGCGGCAGGGTATGTCTATGGTTTTTTTGTCAGTTTCTTACTGTGCATTGCAGTCGCGATCGTTTTTGCCATATCAGTCCGGAACAATTCGGAATAAAAAATGATTACCGTGTGAACGTTGTTAAAAACTCAGCCTTTGCGATTGTATGCCCTTGTAATGCCATGTCGATCGATTCACGGTCAGCAGTCGGCTGGGTGATATCAATATCGACAGCATACAGCCTGAATATGTACCTGTGTGTTGTCCCGATGGGCGGGCAGGGTGGATAATATCCTCTCGACCCGGCACTGGTGTCCCCTTGCTGTGCTCCGTTTTCAAGCACCTTCCGGGCGGTCTGGCCGCCGGGTATAGTGTTGGAACCAACGGGAATATTGTAGACAAGCCAATGGGTAAATGTCCCGGAGGATGCATCGGGATCTTCAAGAATCAGCACAAGACTTTTCGTGCCGACAGGAACGCCCACCCATGAAACGGCAGGAGATTCACTTGCACCTTTGCAGCTATAGACTTCCGGGAGAGCCGAACCCGAAACAAGTGAATCGACCGTGAGCGTAAAAGCATCTGAAGGTGCAGAGGAGGGGGTCTGTGGGTATCCGGGTTGTCCCGGGGTTGGGGAGTCTGGGACTGATGACGACTGCACGTTTGTGGTACACCCACTGGATATGAGAAGAACAATAAGAATTACTGCCGGGAGCATGGACCTGCGATTATCCATAACCTGACAGGAACATGCAGGATAATAAGCATTCCGACGAACCATCTCATGACGATAATACGAATCATCCTGCACGAGCAGCCACTTATTTACCCTTAAGATATCAATAATTCGTACGATATACGGTCAAGCTCACGACCGGTTTGTATGTGGCGACACTATGAAAATGCAGAGTACTCCCCAGATACCCCAGATTTCGGGCCCCATCCCTTTGAGTTTCTGTATTATTCTTAGCAAGGATGGCCGGATTGACCGGTTGGTGGACCGACCTCTTGAAGAATATCTTACCGCAATCCGTGATGCCAGCATCGCATGGATAGATTGCAGCACCAGCGATGATGAGAAAGAGATCGAGCAGATCGCACTGGATGCCGGATTCTCCAAGATCCCGATTCCGAAACTGACTACGGGTTTTTACTCTGCATACGAAGATTACGATACCGAACTGGGCATTATGCTCCCTTCCGCAACGGTTAAGGCAGAGAAGATGTCCGTTCACCCGCTCTTTGTCCTTATCCGCGACAATTTCATCTTAACCTTCCACAGCCAGGAGATCAACCGGCTCCTGAGATTTTCCCGGTATGCTCCGCAGTTCTTCAAAAAGATTGCAGAAGAGCCGGTTGTGGACAAAATAACCATGGTTCTCGAACGTATCATCGATGAGAACAATGACCGGAACTTCGAGTATCTCCGCGAGATCGAGATGCATGGTGACCAGATCAGCAAATCCCTGATTGAGGAGAATTTAGCCAAGAGAAAGATCGCCCATGACATTTACCGGATGAAACACGTGCTGATCGATTACTTAAACGTGCTCTGGGCGACAAAAGACGTGGTCGATTCCCTGCGCTACGGGGATGCGGACCTGATCACTAACAATGAAAAACTCTTAGGCAGGATTGGAATCCTGTCGGATAACATTGACCGGCATATCGAGCTCTCGGAACAGATGTCGAACGTACTCTCTTCAGGGCTTGAAGTGATGCAGAGCATCTACAACAATCAGCTCCAGAGCATGAACAACCGGTTCGCTCTCGTTACTGCGTACCTCACGGTGCTCGGTACGGCATTCCTGGTCCCGAACACGATCGCCACTATCGCAGGGAGCGGGATCATGGAGGGGACGATGGCAGCACAATGGTGGTACTTGCCGCTCCTTATCCTCTCCACGGTGATCGCGACTGCAGTTTCTTTGCTCTGGGTGCTCCACGTCTGGGGGATGAAAGCGGACGACTGATAAGCGGGATTTCTGCCGGTTTGGTTACTGCCCCTTTTTTGATTTTTCTGAGTTCGGGTTCGAACCAGAGTCCGATACACTGTTTTACCACGCCAAAACCTGCATCGCTGTCGAGGAATATGGCACCGATCAGGGCTTCTAAGGTATCGGCAAGGATCGTCTCTTCTCCAAGCCGCATCAGTTCTTTCTCGCCACGCCCCAGGCGGATGAACCGTTTGATCTTTAACCGTTTGCCAACTTTTGCAAGGGTCTCGTTCTTCTCAACCAGTTCCTTGTTTACCGTGATCTCTCCTTTGGTCTCAAGGCCTTTTTCCATGAGATAGAGAATCAGCCCTGTCTTGAGTACGGCATCTCCGAGCGTACTGTAGGCTTCCTGATCCATGCACCGCTTGTTCTGCTGGAGCAGTTCATTGGCACACGCAGGATGCGTAAGTGCCCGAATCAGATGTTGCGGTTCAAAGAAATGATAGCCGAGAATCTGTTCGATCTCTGCACGGTCATCTGCGTCCATGTCTATGTAGTGTTCACGAGAGTATCTGATAAAACAGTTGGCATGGACCTACAAACGGGAGTTGAGAGATTTCAGGAAATATGTCCACCGAACAGGCATTAAACGAGAAATTGACGACAGAACTCGCTAATCTTCTGATGATAAATGGCCAGAACGGGTGCATATTCACCCTATTTGGGGTGGACCAATGTTATTAAATATACTAATAGTAATATTCTAAAAAAAGAGGTGTGTAACAATGAAAACAGACGATGCAAAGAAGATCATATCTATGGCAATCGACCGGGAAGTTGAAGCGTACACGTTTTACCGTGGCATTGCAGACAAGGTAAAGGACTCAGCTTTAAAGTCACTGTTTACCGAGCTTGCCGGAGATGAGAAAAAACACCGCGAGTTCCTGCAGGGAATGCTCACAAAAGATATTGCAAAGATGCACTTTGATCCAAGTCATGATTACAAAGTAGGAGATTCTCTCGCGACACCAGCCCTGAGTGTTGATATGAAACCTCTTGAGGGTCTTGTTATCGCGATCAAAAAAGAACTTGAAGCAGTGCAAATGTATACGCAACTTGCCAACCTGTCAAAGGACATTGAGACGCAGCTGCTATTTTCCCAGTTGGCGAACATGGAACGCGGCCACAAGGCCCGGCTCGAGGACGTCTATACCAACATGGCGTTCCCCGAAGTGTGGTAAGTGAAAAAACGAAAAACGTGGATGCTCAAAACGCATCCCATCTTTTTTTCCTTTACTGTTTTAGTACTCTGGTTCAATATTTATTCCTGCATCAGGGCATTCCTGCGACGTGCAGGAAAAACGGATTATTTACCAAACCATGTGTTCTGCAAGAATGTTGATACCGATCAGGATGAGGATAATGCCTCCGATAATCTCCATTTTTTTGCCAAGAATATCTTCGAGCCGCTCACCAAGCATCACACCGGCAAACGAGATTGCAAAACAGACAAAACCCATGATAATGGCAGGAATGAGTACTGCGGTCTGGAGCACCCCGAAACTTACTCCCACAGCTAGGGCATCGATGCTGGTTGCAAGGGATAAAACGATCACCGGGACCAGCTGGACAACCTCAATATGGGCCTCCTCTTCGCCCCCTCGTACACCCTCCAAAATCATCTTCCCGCCAACGATGGCAAGCAGGATAAATGCAATCCAGTGATCATACGCCGAGATATACCCGATGACAGATGATCCTGCCATCCAGCCAATGACGGTCATCCCTCCCTGGAACACACCAAAAAAGACCGCGATGATTACGGCAGCGTAAATCAGTCGGGTTTTTGTGGTCGTGCCAATGGCAAGCGATACGGCAAAACAATCCATGGAGAGGCCAATGCCGATCACAACAGGTGTCAGGAAATCCATATGTCGCAGTAATCTGGGTGGGGAAGTCTGATAAGATCACGTTTTGGTTGTCTTTCTTATGACCAGCCGGGGATCACTGCGGGCAATCTCAAGTGCTGAAAGGGCACTTTTCTCCTTATCCTTGATCTCGAGCATGATATCGAAATCTGCCAGCATCGTTTCATGGAGAAACTGCCGGAACTCCTCGGGCACAATATGCTCGGCATGTGCCCCCACCCGTTTTCCCGGTTCCTGCGAGCTGTAATCAACCATTGGTATGCCATCATGTGTTTTCCAGGTTGCTTTAAGGGATCTGAGCAGGTCAGAGAAACGCTCCCCGTTGTTATGAAGTGCATGATGAAACGAATCCGCGATAACAGGGATGCCGGTCCGCTCGTGCAGGGCAAGGCAATCGCGGATCGTGTACAGCCGCTCATCATTCTCGATCACGAGCCGGTTCTTAATGACCGGATCGAGCAGTTCGTACTGGTCGGCAAACCGGTCCATACTGAGCAATTTGTCGCCATACACACCCCCGACGTGGATCTGGACTTTTGCAGCCCCGTCAAGGCCCATCAGGTCGAGCACCTGCACCTGGTACACCAGATCGGCAATACTCCTTTGCAACACTCCCTTGTCGAGGGCATTCAGCAGCACAAACTGATCGGGATGCATGGATATCCGGAACCTGTTTTCACGGATGTATTCACCTATACGCTGGAAATCACCTGCAAAGTGTTCATGCCAGGGGAACTTACAGATCGAGTGCGAGGCAAATGGCACGAGATCGGACGTGATCCGGAAAAATAGCATTCCGTGCATGACATTGTATGCGAGAATCCGGGACAGGCAAGCAAGGTTTTTACTTACCGTTTCTTTCAGCCGTTCTTCTGAATAGGATGCCAGCCGGAAAGTATTCGATGCAGTGCAGCCGATCGAGCGGTTTATGCAGGGATAGCCAATGCGCATGAAAACACCTACGTCAGAATCTAAATAACGATACAACCTCAGAAACACTGTCGCGTCGCAGCCTAAACCCGGGATCGATAGGAATCCAGTCGTTCTTGTTCATCTTACTGTAGATCATCAGGAATATTCCGACATTTTATTCATGCACCAGTTTTTTCCCAGCACTCCACGCTTTACCGGCACAATCGCCAACGGTCCAGTAACGGTTGTCCGGCATGGTAAGCAGAAGCGGGTTTAACTTCTTTATATCCGGTTTACTATCAGTGAGATACTTCTCTTCTGTGTATGAGGCAATAATTTCTCCAATGTAAAAATTATTGGTGGGATTTTCCACCGTAGTCTGCAAACGGCATTCCAGGGAGAGCGGACATTCGGCTATCATAGGAGCGGTTTTCAACTCACCGTAATACACGTCAAAGAGTGCTGCCTTGTCTGTATTCCTTCCCGAAACCAGCCCGCAATAATCCGTCTTCTCCATCATTTCTGCCGATGGGAAATTGATGCTAAACGTTTTGTTCTCCTCAATGCCCCGGATTGAATGATGGTGGCGCCCGACACCGCAGCCAACCGTAGGAGGGTCTGCATTGACGCGTGTGATCCACCCTAGCGCCATAAAATCGGGTTTTTTGTCCACCAGTGTGCCAAGTAAGGTAACCGACATGGGATACACAAAGACATTCCTGCCTGCTGAAATTTTTCCCATAGATCCATTCACCTGCTCTGCTATGGGATAAGCAATATAAAAAGAGTTGGGTAAAAAAATCTACCGGGATTGTCAGGAGGTTTTGTAAAAATCCAGTGCCGCCGAATTCATGCAATACCGCTTGCCCGTTGGCGCAGGACCATCATCAAAGACATGGCCAAGGTGTGCCCCGCACTGGGCGCAGAGCACTTCGGTGCGTGACATCCCGCCCGAAGTATCTTGGTGAGTGCGGATATTTAACCCGGATACAGGAGCAGAGAAGCTGGGCCAGCCGGTGCCGGAATTAAATTTGGCAGCCGATTCGAACAGATCAGTGCCGCAACAGGCACAGGTATAGATGCCATGTTCTTTCCATGCATGATATTTTCCGGTGAATGCGTATTCTGTGCCCTGTTTTCGCGCCACTTCAAACTGTTCCGGAGTCAGAATCGCCCGCCACCCCTCATCGGTTTTTACCACCGGAGGTACCTGTTCTGTTTTTCCCGTGCGGGCATGGTAAATAGGAATTGTCTCGTGACCGTTCATTTCCCTTTCATCCTTTATCTTCTGTTAACGACTTACGTGGATGAGACAAGGCATAGAGCTTTGGTTTGAGGAAAAACAGAACAACAGGGATCAGAACCCGAAGAATCCTAGGATCCGGGCCTTTGCATCCTTGTGGAAGATCTTTGCACCTTCCTTTATATTGCGCACATCTTCTACGGTGTAGAGAATGTCCGGATATTCCCGTGAGAGTATGCCCATCAGCCTTCCTAATTCCGAGCGGGGCACAATCATAAAGACAATTGTCACGGTAGAGGAGAAACTGCCCGTTCCCTCGATTCGGGTCATACCATACCCGAGGGTGGCAAGCTCGGTGATGAGCGGCCGGGGATCAACCGGGATGAAGATCCGGACGATCACATACCCCAAGGAGATCATCTTTTCGATCTCCATACCGAGCAGTGTCCCGAGACCATAGCCTGCAAGGTAAGCGAAGAGGTTTAAGTAATCCGACAGGTTGGTGAGCACCAGACCGGTTGAGAGCAGCCAGATACCGGTTTTAATGATACCGATACATGCGGCAAGGTTCGCATGTCCCCGGTTGATATAGATCGTCCTGACCGTTTCAAGACTGGTCTCAACGATCCGGGCGATAAGGATGATGAAGGGTAATACCAATCCTCCCAGGACAACCGGTTCCATCCCGCACCACACTCTTAATCATAATAATCATACGGGGGGTCTTGAATAGATTGCGGAATAATCCGGGAATTTCCTGACCGGCCAGAGTGTTTTGCCAAAAGGGATAGGATTTTTTGAGGATATAATCCGGGAGTCTTTTTAAAGATCGCTGTCCTTATACGGGCGATTCATTTTTCATCATTGCTTCGAGTCTCAACGCAATCTGCTGGAGCGTGTTAACTTCAAGGAAGATGAGAATATTTCCAGCGATCTTGTGCTCATCCGAGGTCAGTTTGACTTTGAAGAGGATCACATCGTCCACTTCAACGGTCATCTGAGCGATCAGGGAGGTGATGGCCGCATGCGCCATGTCAACTACCAAGACAGGAGGTGAGGGGAGCATCCCGAGGCCAATGAGATCAGATGCAGCGCTTAAAAATGATGAGACCATAATATTTCCGACTTCGATAATCGCACTCTGGTCCATCTCGCTGAAAGGGTGTTCGACTTCGGAAGGCCATGGTACCATTTTACTTTGTGAATCGATTCCCTGCACAATATTTGCGGTCCGCTTGGCAGAATCCCGGGGGAAATGCAGAACTAAAAATCCCCCATGGGGGATCTCGCCCTGGAGCTCAAAGATGACCATGGTGGTCAATTCATCGGTAAGAAATTCTCCCACCTTAGAGATATCGATAATATCAATCTTCGGCACGCTCATGCCGATGTTGGTATTGAGCATCTGCGAGAGCGTGGTAGCCGAATGTGCAGAACCAATATTGGCAAGTTCCTGCAACGCATCCATCTGTACTGCGGTAAATTCCATAATGCACTCGTTTTATTAAGGGATTTTTAACCGGCAACCAATAGCCGGGTTTCCCGTTCATGTACCTGTATTCCCCATTATCGCTTTAGCCGAATACTACTGGTATTGATGGGGTATTATTTCTGAACACATATAACTTGTGGAGTTTGCCTGACGTGATCACAGGGTTTATTGTACGGATTTTTGTGTCCGGTTATGCCCCAATCACTGAGATAAAAGGAGACTTTACCAATCCTGGCAGGATTTGGTGAATAATCCGGGGAACGGGGGTTATCTTTCAGAATTCAGGGCATCCGGATTATAGCCTTCTGCGCCGTTTTGCAAAGGCAATCTTTTCTTCAAGGGCTTTTTGTTTCTCTTTAATGACCCCAAGGGGTGCCTGATCGACTTTCAGTGCCGCAATTTCCGCAAAATCCTTGATCATGTCCAATTCTTCTTCATGAGTAAAATCTTCACGGGACAGTCGTTCCAGGAACTCTTCCTCACCCTCGATTGCACGTTCGGGTTTGGGGTAATCGACCAGGTATTTTGCCTTACAGTAACGGCAGCGGGTATGATAATTTCCCATATTCCGCTGTTCTTTTAAGATGAGCTTGAAGTTGAGTCCTTCGCAATGGGGGCATTTCCATTCGAGCGTGAGCCCTTTCAGGACGCCATTGGTATCGTGTTCAATGAATTGTTCGAACATTTTTTCGCCGGTTTTTCTGCTGAATTATCGTTTACCTGCTAATCCTGATTAAAACTTTGGAAAGGGTAGTACGGTTCCCTCACCGCGAGGAGATGAGGATATCTGCCCATGCCGGAATAGGTCATCGAACATTTGCAAAGGATATGATTATCGCTGGCCGGTCCTGAAATCCCTGCATTGTCCTTTGCGCTTGATTCTTGTATTCCCGCAACGATCTGGTATGGTATAGTTATGGATACTCCGGAAAAATCTGATATACAGGATAAGGAGGAAACTCCGCTCCTGACCGATCCCCCCTTTTATCTTCCGGAGTTTGAGAAGTCGTACCGTTACATTATCGATGAATATGAAGTAGCCCCCAAAGATATCGCGATCTTCATGCCCTGTGCGGTGCGGAAACCCTACAGTGCGAGCCCGAGCCACCAGTTGATCCGGATGATCATCTTGCAGGTGCTGGATCCTTCCCAGTATCACATCGTGATCTTCGGGACCTGCGGGATTGTGCCTGCCGAACTCGAGACCATGTACCCGTATGCCCATTACAAGTACATGCTCGGGAAATGCAATGACGAGAAGGTCAAGGAGGATTTCCTCCGCATCGAAACCGAGCGGGTAGCCGGCTATCTGGAGAAGACCCGGGACGTGTACAAATACCGCATCGCGTACTCGATCGGGCTCTTCCGCGAAGCCCTTATCCGGGGTTCGGAGCAGGCAGGAGTACCTATCGACCTGATCCTTCCCACACGGGACATCATCAACAAGGTGATCGAGGAGGGCGACTGCACATTCCAGGAAGGCAGTCTCTCGATGGAGGAGTACCTGGGTGAGTTCTGCGATGCCCTGATCCAGTTCCGGAACGAGCGGCTGGGAAAGAAATAGAAAGAAAAACACTAACCAGAATGGTTTGCTATCCCGGCAGGTAATCTTCACGGACGGGAGAAAATACTTCGACTGCCACCGAATCAGCGACAATCGTTGCCCGGTGCTCCACATTCCCCGGTATTATCCAGCTGTCACCGGGCCGGACCTCATGCACATCATCGCCAATATTGAGAAACATATGGCCGGAAACAAGGTACCCGGTCTGTTCCTGCGGATGCCGGTGGGCGGGAAGAAGGGCACCCTTCCTGAGCACGAATTCCGTCATGAGGGTATGTTCTCCATGGACCAGTGTTTTCCGGGTAATCCCCTCAGTTACCGGTATGTGCCCGGAATCCTGTTTTTGTGCGAACATCAGGAACGCCTGCCCGTCTGTTCCAGCACGCGGAGCACCGCATCCCCGAACTCCCGCGTTCCTGCCGAACCGCCGAGATCCCGGGTCTTTATTCCCTGTGCAAGCACGGACCGTATCGCAGATTCAATATGATTCTCTCCCTCTGCATCCCCAACATGGGTCAAGAGCATTCCTGCACTCCGCAGGGTGGCTATAGGATTGGCAAGGTTCTTCCCGGCAATATCCGGGGCACTGCCGTGCACCGGCTCGAAGAGGGCATACCGCTCACCGATATTTGCACTTGGAACCAGTCCCAGCCCCCCGACAAGATACGAGGCAACGTCCGAAAGGATGTCCCCGAAAATGTTGGTCGTGACAACTACATCATACGATGCAGGATGCTGGAGCACATCGAGCGAGAGGGCATCGATAAACTTGTCATTATACGCCACCCCGGCTGCCTTTGCCTCGGCAATACAGATCTCACGGAAGAGCACATCTGATTTGAGCACGTTCGCCTTGTGGCCGATCGTCAGCAGTTTCCTCCGCTGCCGGGCAAGTTTGATTGCCATCCTGACGATCCGTTCCGAACCTGCCCGGGTCACCACCCGAAGCGTAGTCGCACGATCCGGGCTGTTCTGTTCAATACCCGAATATAGACCTTCGGTATTCTCCCGCACGATCATGATATCGAACCCGCCATCCTTTACCGGACGGAGGTTAGCGTATAGATCGAGCGCTTTTCTTATCCGCAACACCACGCTCTGGTAATCCTTCATCGGCGGGGTGGTGATCGCCCCGAACAGGATCGCATCCGCATCCTTCATCTCGCGGATCTCCTTGTCGGCACACGGGCAGCCGGTCCGCTCCCACATGCCATACCCTACGTCAACCGTGAAATAATCGTACTCGGGATGGAGCAGTTCGAGCGCACTGCGGGCAACCGGGATCACTTCATGGCCGATCCCGTCCCCTTCCACTATCGCGATTCGTGTCATCGTGCCCTCCACTGCGCCACCATGTCTTCCACCGCATGAGCAATGCGGGAGGGATTTGCACCCCAGTGCACAACAGCGCCAAACTTCCCGTTATACATGCCAATTCCCTCGCGTTCAGAACGGCAGCAGCGGGCAATGAACGGCTCTTCCCGCACGGACTCAAGGGGACAAATATTTTCCAGCGCGAAATCCTTTCCATAGCATTCGGTGTAGAACTGCGAACCGGTCAGGCAGCCGGCCACCGTCTCGCCACCCTGCATCGGATCAGCATCAAGTGTTTTAGTATATCCTGCAGCACGGCAGGGGTAGACATCTGCTTTGACCTGTTTGATATCCCGGATGTGATGGCAGAACGTGATCGACAGTTCGCCGAAGAGTCCCGCTGCCTGCAATTCCCGGAGACAGGCAGAGAGGCTCGGACGGGGCGGGGATACATCGTAGACATGGATCTTAAGAAATCCCGAAAGATCGGGATCGACCACGAAGGTCATGTGTTCATCCAGCCCGGTAAATATCGTGCACCGGTATCCCGTATCCAGTGCAAGCTCCACCAGTAGTGCACGATCATTGATCTGCACCTTTTCAGGATAGCGGTAGGTCTCCTTCGCTGTTGCGATCACCTTTGATGCAAGGGGTTTTCGCATCATACCGTTTCCGCTGGGATCAGGTGTAATTTCAAGCAGTTCGAAGCCAGTACCGGTGTCATGGACAAGGTAACGGCTCAGGAAATACACAAGATCGCCGCAGGGTTTTGTTGTTGCGTACCCCACCTGCTTACACTGCTCGGGAAAGATCACTTCTTGCTCCTCCAGTACTCCACCAGTCCACCGGCAGAGAGGATCGCCTGCATCCGCGGGGAAAGCGGGTGGATGGAGTGTCTCTTTCCCTCCGCTTCAACCCATCCTTCGGAAAGATCAAACGTTACGAGACATCCTTCTGTGCAGGAGAAGTCACATTCGATGAGCGGAAGCCCGACATTAATTGAATTCCGGAAGAAGATCCGGGCAAACGATGGTGCAACCACCGCAGCAACCCCGGCCTCACGGATCGCGATCGCCGCCTGCTCCCGGGATGAACCGCAGCCGAAATTCTTTCCTGCCACGATCACCGACCCGTCAAGAAGAGGAGCAAGCGAGGGATCCAAGTCCTCGAACACATGCTCAACCCAGATGCTGTGATCCTTTGTCCGCAGGTACCGCCCTGCGATAACAAGATCCGTATCTATATCTGGACCTACGCAGACTGCACGCCCTTTGCCCTGCATCAGCACACCTCCGGTTCGGTGATCTCGCCTTCAAGCGCACTGGCTGCTGCCGTAGCTACCGAACCCAGGTAAATCGTTCCACCAACACCCATCCGGTTCTTAAAATTCCGGTTTGCCGTGGAGAGGCAGACCTCCCCTTCACCCAGCACACCCATATGCGAGCCAAGACAGGGGCCGCAGCCGGGTGTACCAATAGTACAACCGGCATTCACCAGATCGGTAAGCACTCCGGTCCGGATTGCTTCTGCCAGTACTGCCCTGGAGGCGGGAACCACAATCGTCCGCACCGCCACGCTCTTTCCCCGGACGATACGGGCGAACCGCGCAAGATCGGAATACCGCCCGTTCGTGCAGGTGCCGACAAAAACCTGATCAACCGGAAGTCCGGCAATCTCCCGCACGGGTTTGACCGTGTCAACCCGATAAGGCACCGAGACCAGCGGCACAATCTCCGACAGGTCAATAGAGAGTTCCTGCGCATAGGTGCAGGGTTCAGGTACCTGAGGTTGCACAACCTGTCCTGACCGGGCGAGATATTGCACGGTCATATCATCGGCATAGAACAACCCGGTCTTTGCCCCGGTCTCGACCGAAAGGTTACTCAGCACGAGCCGGTCTTCCATGGAGAGTCCGACAACCCCGTCACCAATAAATTCCAGTGCCTTGTAGGTAGCGCCGTCCATACCCAGCCTGCTCACATACGTCAGGGCAAGATCTTTTGCTTCCGCAGCACCGGAGAATGAACCGGACAGGTGTATCCCGATACTCTCCGGAATGCGGAACCAGGTCTCCCCGGTCAGCCAGATTGCCGCCATATCCGTTGCCCCGACACCAGTCGAAAACGCCCCGAACGCACCCAGCGTGCAGCTGTGCGAATCTGCACCAACAACGACCTCACCGGGGAGCACGACGCCCTCGCTCATGATCTGGTGACAGATCCCGCAGCCAATATCGGTGAAATGCATGAATGAACCACGGGCGAATTCACGCAGTTCATGCTGGAGCGATGCCGTGTTGCTGTTGTTTGCGGGAACGATATGATCAAAGAGCATCGAGAGACGGGTCGCATCCGTGAGCCGGTCACTCCCGATGCGTTTCCACGCCTCGAGCGTGAGGACACCCGTGCCATCATGGACATAAGCCCGGTCTACCTTCCGGTCCACATAATCACCGGCATTTCCGCCAAGAATCCGCTCCGATAATGTTGCCATTATTCACTCTCCTGCTGTGCTTTTTTGATCAGTTTTCGTAAGATATCCGGTGTGATATTGCATTTGTGTTCGGAATGATCCTTGACCAGGTCAAGCACCCGGCATACCTGCTTATCAGTACATTCGCAGCCGAGCGATTCCATGACATACTCGAGTGCCTTCCTGCCGGTATGTTTCCCTAAGATGAATTTTCGTTCGCTTCCCACCATCTCCGGGGTGAAATATTCATAGGAAACAGGGTCTTTCAGAATCGCCGCGATATGGATCCCGCTCTCGTGGGAGAATGCCAGTTCGCCGGTCACCGGTTTGTTCCGGGGGAGGGTGATGCCGGAGAATTTTTCAACCATATGCGAGAGTTCGGTCAGCCGGGACAGGTCATACCGGTCAATCCCCTTCTTCATCCGCAGGGCAACCAGCAGTTCCTCAAGCGAAGCATTTCCCGCCCGTTCACCGATACCGTTTACCGTAGTGTGGAGCTGGAAAGCTCCGGCTTCGGCAGCCGTGAGGGTGTTTGCCACTGCACAGCCCATATCATTGTGACAATGGGCACAGAACGGCACGTCAACTGAGGCTACGAGATCGGTCATGATCCGGTCCATTTCAGAGGGAATGAGACAGCCAACCGTATCGGCAAAACTGAGCAGCACTGCACCGTGGTCCGCCGCACTCCGATAGACTTTCTTGAGGAAGGGAAGATCGGTCCGGGATGCATCCTCGGCAGCAAACCGCACCTGAACGCCGTGATCCCGGGCATAATCGATCATCTTTAAGGAGTCTTCCAGCACCTCATCCCGGGTTTTTTTGAACTTGAGCCGGACATGCAGTTCTGAGGTAGGGATGAAGATGCTCACCATGGCGACATCGCAGTCGATGGCAGTCTGGATGTCCTCTTCCCGTGCCCGCGAAAAGCCGCAGATACGGGCATCAAGGCCGAGGTTTGCTATTGTCTTGACGCACTGTTTTTCGTTCTGGGAGACTGCAGGAAACCCGGCTTCGATGACCTCTATGCCGATCTCATCGAGAAGGGTCGCAATCTTCACTTTCTCTTCGCAGGAGAAGGATACACCGGGTGTCTGCTCCCCGTCCCGCAACGTTACATCACAGATCTCAATATTTAACGATTTCATGACTGCTCCCTTCCGGACAGGTACCTTCTACCACAAGCGTGCGGGGCGTGTCCGTCACCACGAGCTCGCGTTTCAGTGTCTCTTCATCCTCGGCACGACAGATCACCGGGTCTGCCCACATAAGATAGGGAACCGGATTATAGGAGGTCTGTTTGCCGGTCATCGCCGTGCAGTTGTTGCTCATCACAATGCAGAGCATCGGAAGCCGCTTCTCGTACACATCGATCAGGGCATTCATGCCGGAATGGAGCATTGCATAGTCACCAATCAGGGCAACTTTTGTGCTCCGTGCCGCAACCGCAATGCTTGAACCCATGCCGTAACTGGCAATGCCCAGTTCGTACGGGGCTGTCATGCCCAGGATTGAACAGCCTGCATCACAGATCATGTTCATCCGCCGTTCTTTGAGGATGTTCATCATGGACTTGAACGGGCAATCTTTACAGAACGTCTTGTAAAAACCCCGGTCATCCATTGATTGCGGGTGCTGCTGCGGAACCGGCGGTTGCAGACCGCGGTGATCGCGGACAAAGGTCCGGCCGATCTCGTTTACCTGCATGACCTGGACTGCCCGTTCCGGCAGGGGATGGACGGTAACAATCCGGGTATTTCCCGTTGCAGCTCCGACTCCTGCCGGCTCTCCCTTCCACTGGTTTAATGCAGAACGATTCGACCAGTCAAACATGGTCCGATAGAGTTCCTCAGCAGCCGTTATTCGCCCGTTCATTGTCCAGGACCGGTCAGAGAGCCGACCGTTCCCGTTTTGCCGGGGAACTGGTGAATCAGTCACCTCTGCATCCATAATTCCAGGCGTCAGCCTGAGTATCGCGACCCGGGAGAACTGCTCTGATGCAGCAAGCGCCGCTTCAACACCAGCATAGCAGGTGGAGATATCAGGTTCAATCACGGGAAGTTCCGCCAGCTCGCCGTAATACCGGGAATCCTGTGCAGTCTGCGATCCCTCTGCCTCGGGATCATCACCGGCCACAAGAAGAACTCCTCCGATAAGGCCCTGGGCAGCTGCCTGCAGCAGGGGATCCGCACAGGCATTCACGCCCACATTCTTGATGATTACCGCGGCCCGTCGTCCTTCCAGCGAATCGCCCAGCGCGTATTCGAGTGCTGTTTTCTCATTGATTACCATCTCCGCACGGGTTTTTGCACCAAGTTCAGTTACGGGAAATCCCGGAACGGTATATTGCCGGTCAGTGCATGCAAGCAGGGCTTTTGTTATCATATCAATGCCTTTCATCTAATCTCTCCCCGGTACAAGATCGCAACCGGCACAGTTCGAACACATCGTAAGCGCCTCTTTCGGGTCAAGCCCAGCTTTTGCAAGTTCGCGTTCATGGATACCAAAGATCTTTTTCAACCGTTCGGCTGATGGGCGGGGAGTACCGGTGAGCTCAGCAACCGGGTTGAGCGGGCGCAGTACCGGAATTATCCCGTGAGAAGTCAGTCGTCTGATACAGGCCTCCATCTCCCCGTCAGTCTCGCCGAGACCGATAATCACGTTGGAAAAGACCCTCCCTTTACCAAAAAGTTCCACGGAATGGTCGAGCACTCTCCAGAGCATCTCATAATCAAGCCCCGGGCACTGCTTTGCAAAAATAGCAGAGGTTGCTGCCTCGATATTGAACTTCACTTCGATCACACCAAGTGCCTTGAGCCGTTCAGGAGTTTGATCCGTTGGATAGATCGAGACACCGATAGGGAGATCGTAAATCTGGAGGTGCTTAATCACATCGAGCACATAGGATTCTTCTTCTTCGATCGTCTCAAGTATACCGCTCGTAATGGAGATTGCACTAATCCGGTACCGGACGGATTCGACCATTCCCGTAATCTCCTCAATTGTCTTTCGTTTACCACTTAACGTTGGTACAGGACAGTAGCGGCAGTGGAAGATGCAGCTGCCGGTCACCGTGATGAACGCCTGGTCGGGACAGTGACATCCCGGCTCAAGGAGCCTGCCCGGAATGAGCGCCCCCTCAAAATAGAGTTCGGCAACACCATTGCCCCGGTGAGCAATCTCCACTGCGCTGAGTGGGTTTAAGGCAAGCTTGACCCGGTGGTCACCCATGGCGAAGAATACAGCACCACTCCCTCCGGCACCCGGCCCTGCGGCTGAACGCGCGATGAACGGTTCCGCAGGTTCACCGGTAAGCCGGGCTGAACCAAGAGAAAGGAGCCGGGCTTTTAGATCGGTCCACTGCATAATTCCAGTGCCTCCTCGTACCGGGTGAAAAACGGAATGGCCGCAACCGCCCCGGTGATACCCCGCCCATTCATGATGATCTTTAAGTTCTTGTCCCTGAGCTCTTCAATCAGTCCCGGCTGGACCTCGCCACGTTTCACTTTCCGGCCGTATGCGAGCAGTTCATCTGAAGGTGAAAAACCGGTGTATACGGCCATACCGGTCTTCTGGGAAAGGGTGTATTTTTTCAAAAGAGCGTGGAACCGTTCGGTAAGCCCGGCAGGATCAGTTGTCGCAAACTCTGCGACAAGCCCAACGCAGTTCTTGGTCCGGTAAGCGACCGGGAAGAGCTGGACTATTGTGTGCGAGAGATAGACTGAATGCTCATCTTCTACGGCTTTTGCTATATTATGGACCAGTGTCCACGTTGCCCCGTCTTCAGGAGTATCGGTGTCATCAACGCCAATGAGCATCCGCTGCATCCGGGGCATCCAGATGGTAGCGCCGGCAACTTTTCCTCCACCCGCAGGATCGCTCCGGCTCCGCAGGACTCCGCGTGCATCCGAACGGCAGGAGGCAGCGCCAACTCCGCCACCACCCATACCGATATAGGTGACCGCAATCTCCGATTCGTCAACAGTACATGCCGAAATACCCGCCGGGAATCGCGAGCCTTCCAGTGCAAGATCCACCGATTGCGGTTTTAAGAGATACCGCATGGTTGCACCCACGCTGCGGACATCCTCCACCACCGGGCTCTGGGCATAATGGTGTTTCGACCACATTGCACCACCCACACAGTCAAAAAATTCGATCAGTTCCACCCGGCTGCCGGTCTCATCAGCCACCGCCACGATCTGCGGGTAGTGGATTACATAGGGTTCGTCAATGCTCTCCATACAATCCTGCCGCCTCTATACCCATGTTGCCCCAGAGCACTGCACCCAGTGCACCGATCCGTCCTTTCCGGCCATTGGTATCAAGAAATTCAATCCCCAATGTCTTTGCCTCCCGCTCAGCCTGATCAAGGGTCAGGATCTCTGTCTTGACCCATTTGAAAGCGGGTGATTCAATCGGAAATCCGATGCCACGATAACAGGCAATACCCGTATCCTGAGAAAAGGTATGTCCCTGTACAAACGTGCAGATGTATTCCTGTAATTCTTTGATCTTTTCGGGTTTGACCGCAAAATTCAGTGCTGAACCGACGCAGTTCGTAGTCTTGTGAGGAACGGCGGGATTGAGCTGGACAAGGCGCATGTTCAAAAATTCAACACCCTCAATAGTGCATGCCTCTGCACACTTGAGCGCGGTTACCCAGGTCGCACCCTCGGTTTTTGTATCTGTGTCATCGATGCCGAAGCAGAGCTTCTCGTACCGGGGGGAGACAATCCGGACCCGGTTTGTCCGTGCCCCGCCCACTATCAAGTCATCCTCTGTTGGATATTCCGCTCGTATGACCCCCGGAGCCTGCGGAAGGCATGCGGCAATTCCCACACCGGCGCCGGCGATACCGGACCATGAAGTGATCACCTCATCACCGGCAATCTCGACTCCTTCGAGTGCCTGCCCACCGATATCTCCCGCGGCTGCACCGAAGTTCACTGAAAAACGGCCCAGCCGGGCATGGATGGTCATGGATGTTCCCTCCACATCGCAACCGGTGACTGCACCCCCGGCACGCTTGCGGTTCATCGCATCCCATTCAATCGTGCCGCGTGCCCGGCACTGTTCAAGAATCTCTGCTATGCCGGCACGTTCATCGACCATTACAAGAAATTTCTGGGCAAAAAGCGGTCCAAAACGCTTTTTTACGTCGTCGGGCTTCAGGGTGATCATGTTATCGCCGAAAATTTCGTTAACAACAGAATCGGCAATAACAGTATTTATAGCGATCGATACGTGGCAGGAAACGTTAGTAATATAATAATCCGGGAAAAACGAAAAAAAAGATTAGAGAATTTTGTGGAGCTCGATCTTATACGGTCCGAGCGTGCCGCCAAAGTTGCCGGCAGTGATGAATTTCACTCCCGGTACCAGTGCTGCGGCTTTGACTCCCGCTGCCATGGCTGCGGCAACCGACTTCTCGTCAATACCGTCAATGACGATCTCATACACACCTTTGATCCCGGCTGGGACCTTGGAGTCGGGGACTTTTTCCCGGAGGGTCGGACAGTACTTCTCGTTGGTTGACGCGGGCATGAACTTGTATTTCAGGCTGCCAACCTTTGAACCGCTGGCAACGACACCGCCGGGGAAGCTGGTGATGGTGCCGGGCACCTTGGCAATTGCGTCCACTGCGGCCTGCGCACCGATGAGGGCTGCCATCTGGTTCTCTGCCATCACAAAGAAGTTGCCACCAGCAACACCCTTGACAATGCCAAACTCTTCCTCACCAATATATTCTCCTTCCATGATCGGAATGACCCAGCACTTCCTGCCGCCAACTTCTTTTTGGTATTCGTAACCGTCTCCAAAGAAGTGGAGCTTGACCTGAATCTTCTCTTCTGAGTCGATAATACCGTTGAAGACTGCAGTGGTTGGTGCAGTCAGTACACACTCAGCGAGACGCTCAACAACCTGATCCTTGATCTTCTTCTTACCCGCACAGATCAGGATCGAGACACCGGGGCGGCCATCAGGAGTCTGCGAACCGTCAAGTTCCAGTTCGATCCCCGCTTCGCACGGGCACCCGATCGCGGATGTTGCAAAGCCGGTTGCTTCTGTTGCTGCTTTCCTTGCCCATTCCATGGTGACTGCTGTGATGATCACCCGGCATACCCATGTCGGGAATGCCTCTGCAAATTCGTTGTCAATGGTAACTCCGTTGATCTCCATATCATAACCTCCGGTACCACAATGGTAGTATGATGGGTATTGAATAAATTTTCTAAATTAATTCCAGTAAACAGAGCGCACAGAAACCGGGCAATTAAGTACACAACATTTTGTTAATCTTAATAAAGAGTATATAGATCAGAATTTAGAATCTCCAATAAAAAGCCCTTTTTTTCGGGCTAATTTCAGAAGATTTATCTACATTCTTCGACCACTTTTGGATAGTCGATTTTTTGAATCGATCATAGCTGGTGCGTAAAAATATGGCATTTGCAGTGCATATTGACAGGGTAAACTGTACGGGCTGTAACAATTGTGTAGCAGCGGGCATGCCCGCACATGATATTACAGTAGCAGGACCCTGGGAATCCAGAGCACAGGCAAACGTACTATAATGGTATTGCATGAGGGTTAATTCATGAACAATCTGTTTCCCAAATTTTCCAAGAAGAGGGATGGGGTCAACGTTGTAATGGAGCAAAAACTCCTTCAGAACGTGAACAACCTTATTCTCAATGCAGAGACCTGCACGGGATGCGGTATATGTGTGGAGGCTTGTCCTGAGGAAGCTATTGTCCTCGGGCTTGTCGGTGCATCAAGGCGTGGCGCAATCAATTACGCTGCCCCCATCGATGTCGACGAGACCAAGTGTTCATACTGCGGCGTCTGCGTAATAATGTGCCCATTCAATGCATTGACCTTAAAAGTGGATGGACAGGAGAGACTCCCGATCCTTGAGAAGGAAGGGTTCCCGCAATTTGATATGAAAGCGGAGATTGATGACGAGAAATGCGTCAAGTGCACGATCTGCGAAGAGGTCTGCCCGCGTGACGCAATTGACCGCAACGTCCCTGCTTTTGAAGGAACCTATAAAGGACCGGTTCCTGGCGCAAAGGACCGCCAGACTGCAATCAAGACCAAGACGACATTTACCGTTGATAAAGAGAAATGCTCGCTCTGTGGCCTGTGCGGGGCATTATGCCCGGCAATCGTGGTGAAACACAAGGAGTTCACCGCAGAGTCCGGAAAAGTCGAAGGCGACGTGATCTGGGACGAGACCAAGTGTGATGCCTGCAAGGTGTGTGTTGAGGCCTGCCCCGAAGAGTGCATCACCGTTGAGCGCGAGATAATCTCTGACAAGGTAGTCGGCAAAGTCGATATTATCAAGGACAACTGCTGCACTTGCACGTGGTGCTCGAAGAACTGCCCGACCGAGGCAATCACCGTTGAGAAGATTTTTGAAGGCGATATCGAATTCCATGCAGAGAAATGCCCCGGCGGCTGTTCAACGTGTGCAGATATCTGCCCGGCAAATGCGATCTATCTCCCAAGCCCGATGGCAGCTGCTGACATGAAACTTGACAGCATTGAAAAGACCATTGCAGTCAACAAGGATTATTGTATCCTGTGCGGAGCATGCGTTAACGCCTGCCCCGGTGAGGATATCATTGTGCTGCAAAGAACCGGTATCCGCGTGAAAGGCACGGAGACTGACCTGTTCAAGAGAATCAAAGAGAAACTCTTCACCAAGAGAACCTCAAAGGTGAAAGAGGACATCACAGGACAGGTTAACCTCAAGCAGATGGAGAAGGCGTGAGTTCCATGGAAAGAACAAAAGGTTACCCAGCAGCGCTGGACAAGAAACTCCAGGACACGAGACTATACCTTAACGACTCAAATCCAGAGTTCACCAAGAACGTAAAAGCCATCTCGCGTACAAATGCCCACATGTGCTACCAGTGCGGTACCTGTACCGGCTCCTGTCCGTCAGCTCCCCGCAGCTCGTATCGCATCCGCTTGTTTATGAGGAGAGCGGTCCTCGGGCTCGAGAATGAAGCTTTGACCGATCCGGATCTCTGGCTCTGCACTACCTGCTACAGCTGTGCCGACCGCTGTCCGCGCGATATCATCCCCACGGATGTCATTATGTCCATGAGGAACCTCGCATTCAAGAGGGATATCGTTCCGGTCAATTTCTTAAAGACCGTTACGGCAATCTATGCCTCAGGCCACGGTGTACCTAACAACGATGTCAACCGTGCTGCCCGCGAGAAGATCGGCCTTTCCCGCGACCCACCAACCACCCACTCATATCCGGAATATATGCCTGGCATCAGGAAGATCCTTGACCACTACAAGCTCAAGGCCAATGCCGACCGGATCATCAAGGAAAGGGAGGGATAAGATACCATGTCAGAATCAGGCGCAAAACACAAGTTTGCATTCTACCTTGGATGCATTGCCCCCAACCGTTACCCCGGTGTCGAATCCGCTTCCATCAAGGCAATGAAGAAACTCGGCGTTGAGCTCGTCCCCTTAAAGGGCGCAAGCTGCTGCCCCGCACCAGGTGCATTCGGTTCTATCGATCTTAATGTATTCTATGCTATGGCAGCCCGGAACCTTGTCCTTGCTGAGCAGATGAAGATGGATATCGCCCTTGTCTGCAACGGTTGTTACAAATCGATCTGGGAAGTCAACCACAAACTCAAGCACAACAAAGATCTCCGCGATGCTGTCAACGAAGTGCTCAAGGAAGTCGACATGGAGTACAAAGGTACTATCAATGTCTACCACACTGCAGAGCTACTCTACAATGACAAGTTCATCGGTGTTGACAAGGTCCGCGACAGCGTTACAAACCCGCTGACCGGTGCCCGTATTGCTGTCCACTATGGCTGCCACCTCGTCAAACCCCACAAAGACCGGGAGTTTGAAAAGGAAGTTATGCTGAACACCGAACACCCAGTCTGGATGGAAGAGCTTGTTGCTGCACTTGGTGCAACACCAGTTGAATACCGCAACAAGATGCAGTGCTGCGGTGCAGGTGGCGGTGTCCGCGGGTACGATATCGTCCACGCACTGGACATCACCAATGAGAAACTGATCAATCTTACAGAAGAGAAGGTTGATGCACTTACGGATATCTGCCCATTCTGTCAGCTCCAGTTCGACCGCGGTCAGATTGAGATTCAGGAAAAGTTCGGTGCCACATATAATCTGCCGGTACTGCACTTTGCAGAGCTTCTCGGGCTGGCACAGGGAATGAGTCCACAGGACCTCGGGCTGGATCTCCATGGAATCAGCTGCGAATCATTCCTTCAGAAGGTGCTTTGAGGTGGTACAAAATGGTAGAAAAGAAGAAAACAACCACCAAAAAGACCGAGACCAAAAAACAGGACACAAAGAAGGCGGCCCCCGTGAAACAGGATGTTAAGAAACAGGCCCCGGCGGCAAAGCCGGAGGTAAAACCGGTAACAACCGGCAGCACGACCCAGCAGAAGCCCCGGGTTGGTGTATTCCTCTGCCACTGCGGTACAAATATCGCCGGCTCTATGGATCTCATGGCAGTACAGGAGTACTCCAAGACCATTCCGGGCGTCGCATTTGTTGACAACTACCAGTACATGTGTTCCACACCGGGCCAAGGTAAGATCGAGAAGGCGATCAAGGATCACAAATTAACCGGTATCGTTGTCGCAGCCTGCACCCCGCGTCTCCATGAACCGACATTCCGAACAGCAACCAAGGAAGGTGGACTGAACCCGTTCCGGTTCGAGATGGCTAACATCCGTGACCAGAACTCGTGGGTGCACATGCACGACCGCGAAGGTTCAACAGAAAAGGCAAAGGACGCAGTCCGTATTGCCGTTGCAAAGGCTGGACTTCTCCAGGATCTCTACCCGAAGTCAGTACCGGTAGAAAAAGCCGCAATGGTCGTCGGTGCCGGTGTTGCCGGGATGCAGGCAGCCCTTGACCTCGCAGCAGCAGGTATCAAGACGTACCTTATCGAGGCAGATACCAGCATCGGCGGACGCATGTCCCAGCTGGACAAGACATTCCCGACTCTCGACTGTTCACAGTGTATCCTCACACCAAAGATGGTGGACGTCGGCAGGGACACGAATATTGAGTTGTATACCTACTCCGAAGTTCACGCAGTTGAAGGGTACATTGGTAATTTCGATGTCACCATCCGCAAGAAAGCCCGTGGTGTACTCACCCCCAAGGAAGCGGAAGCCCGTGGCCTTATCGGTGGCGGCTGTAATGGTTGCGGTGACTGTGATGCAGTCTGCCCGGTTATCAAGCCCAATGCATTCGAAATGGGCATGAAGCCGAGAAAGGCGATCTACATCAACCACCCGCAGGTTGTCCCGTTGATCTATACGATCGACTTCGACTCCTGTGTCAAGTGCGGACTTTGCGTGACTGCGTGCGGTCCCGAGAAGCGTGCAATCGATCTCGAATCCAAAGATGAGTTCATAAAGGTCAAAGTGGGTACTGCCATTCTTGCAACCGGGTATGAACTGTTCCCGATTGAGAAGAAAGAAGAATGGGGATACAAGAGATTTGAGAACGTCATCACCGGTCTCGAATTCGAACGGCTTATCTGTGCATCGGGTCCAACCGGTGGACACCTCGTCCGTCCAAGCGATGGACAGACCCCCAAGCGGGTCGCATTCGTTCTCTGTGCAGGGTCACGTGACAACACCGGTATTGGCAAGCCATACTGTTCACGTTTCTGCTGCATGTATTCGCTGAAACACGCCCACCAGATCATCGAGAAGATCCCCGGATGCACCCCATATCTCTTCTATATGGATATCCGGTCATTCGGAAAGATGTACGAAGAGTTCTATTACCGTATCCAGGATGAAGGAGCAAAGTTCATCCGCGGACGTGTTGCTAACATCCTTGAGGATCCCAAGACCAAGAACCTGCATGTAATGACTGATGACACACTGCTCAACCGCCCGATCGATCTGGAAATGGATATGGTCGTGCTCGCATCTGCAGTACAGCCCTCATCAGATACCAACAGGACCAGAAAACTCTTCGGAGTTTCCTGCTCGATGGACGGATGGCTGTTAGAAGCCCACCCGAAGTTGAACCCGTGCGGTACCACAACTGCCGGTGTCTTCCTTGCCGGTGTCTGTCAGGGTCCAAAAGATATCCCCGACACGGTAGCATCTGCTGAAGGTGCAGCATCTGCGGCCAGTATCCCGATCCACAAGGGACAAGTTGAACTCGAGCCGTACTTTGCCAGCTGCATTGAAGAGAAATGCGCAGGCTGCGGTATGTGCGTGAATCTCTGCCCCTACAGCGCCCTTGCGCTGGTTGAGAAGAATGGTCGCATGGTCATGGAAGTAACCGAAGCAAAATGTAAAGGCTGCGGAACCTGCGGAGGATTCTGCCCCGGTGGTGCCATCTGGATGAACCACTTTACAACCCCACAGATCGTGGCGCAGATCGATGCATTCCTGCTCGGAGGTGAGCAGTAAATGTCAGCTCCTGGAAATTTCAAGATCCCCGAACGTGGACCCGGTATCTGGCAACCCAAGATCATCGGTCTTCTCTGCAACTGGTGTTCATACGCCGGTGCAGATCTTGCCGGTGGCGGTCGTATCCAGTACCCGCCTGATGTCCGTGTAGTCCGTGTCATGTGTACCGGCCGTCTTGATGCACTGTTTGTCTTAAAGGCATTTGCCGATGGGGCAGATGGTGTGCTCGTATCAGGCTGTCACTTCGGTGACTGCCACTACCTTGAAGGCAACTACAAGGCAGCAAAGCGGATGTTCATGGTCAAGCGCCTGATGAAGAGCATCGGCCTTGACGACCGCCGATTCAGGATGACGTTCGTCTCTGCATCCGAAGGTGCAAAGTGGGCAGAGGTCATTACTGATGTGGTCAACACGGTTACGGAACTGGGGCCCAGCCCCATAACCGAGTTCAAGAAATAATACAGATTTATACCGTGGATCCGTACCCACCCATCCATTTTTACGGCAGACGCACCAGCGCTGATTTCACGATATAGCCGTGAAGGGAATGGATGCAGAAATTTTTTTTTTGACTTTTTCTGCAGAGTAAACTATGTCCGATAAAAGGAATAGGGCGTATTTATGGGATTTTCACACACTCATATTCCCTGCAGGAATTCATCAGAACTATCAAATAAAATGAGTTCAAATGGTTACCTCAACCTCATCTTTTTTATACAGAGCGCGCAGAAAAATCATATTTTTAGTTAAACGTCATTGTCATAGGTAATATTTTTTTTGAATGCAGTAATACTGCGTAAAACAATGAAATGCGGAGGATATGTAATATTTGAACATTGCTCCATTTTGAAGTATTATTCTTTAATTATTATAATACGTCGTTCCGGGAAGAAATCGCAATACTTATATGGCGAAATTGGGAATTATTGAATGTCCCATCTTAGGGGACGTGCAATAGCGACTTTCACTCATTTCCAGTATCCCCGATAGGGTATACTTTCGTTCACTGACAGTATTGTATCGCGGTTAAATGAAAATTTGGAGGAATTCAAATGGCTAAATACAAAGAAACGATCGACCTCTACGACGATGAAGGCAAACTTTTAAAGAGCAATGTAACTCTTGACAAGATCAGCCCCGTTGTCAACAAGGGCGCACTGAATGTCATCGACCTCACCAAGAGGACAGTGGCAGTTAACTTCGCAGGTATCGAAGACGCATTAAAGACCGGAAAGGTCGGCGGTAAGTCGAACCAGATCCTCGGCCGCAGCATGAGCTGCAGCTGTGTCAAGGACTCCGATGCACTCGCAGCCAAGATCAAGAGCATGGTCCAGGTTACCGAGGGTGACAACACCAAGATCACCAAGGTCGGCGGCGGAAAGATGATCCTCGTCGAGGTCCCGACTGCCCGTATGGATGCAGCAGCAACCTACGATGTTGCAGCAACCAACGTTGCAGCAGCCGTCACCTATGCACTGGTTGACCAGTACAAGGTCGATATGTTCGACGGTTCCTACATCAAGGCAGCAGTCTGGGGTACCTACCCGCAGACAATGGACATGCAGGGCGGAAACGTCGTCTCGATTCTTTCCATCCCCCAGTTCAACGAAGGTCTCGGCTATGCACTCCGTAACGTTCCGGCCAACCACGCGGTCATGATGACCCACCGGAATGCGTTCCAGGGTGCAGCACTCTCAGCAACCTTCGAGCAGGCAGGTATGTTCGAGATGGGTAACGCAATCGGCCCATTCGAGCGTGCACAACTCATGCTCTACGCATACCAGGGACTCAATGCAAACAACCTCGTCTACGACCTCGTCAAGAAGAACGGCAAGACCGGTACCATCGGTACTGTCGTGCAGAGCCTTGTTGAGAAGGCCATTGAGGACAAGGTTATCAAGGCAGGCAAGAAGGGCAAGAGCGGCTTTATCTTCTACGAGACCAAGGACCCCATGCTCTGGAATGCCTACGCATCTGCAGGAACCCTTGCAGCAACCATGGTTAACTGCGGTGCCGGACGTTTCGCCCAGGCAGTCTCAGCAACCCTGCTGTACTTCAACGACCTGCTTGAGCACGAGACCGGCCTCCCCGGTGCAGACTACGGTCGCGCAATGGGTGTTGCAGTTGGTTTCTCGTTCTTCAGCCACTCAATCTACGGTGGCGGCGGTCCCGGTGTCTTCAACGGTAACCACGTCGTAACCCGGCATGCAGCCGGTGTTGGTATGCCCTGTATCGTCGCAGCCTGTGCACTCGATGCCGGAACCCAGATGTTCGGTCCCGAGCACACCTCGAAGATCTACCAGGACACCTTCGGCCAGCTTGACTCATTCAAGAAGCCGATCCAGGCAATTGCAAAGGGTATCTAAACCCAATCAAAGGATACGAATGACAGAAGCCACGTTCCCCCAGTGCAGGATTTCCGCCGAGCGGTTGCTTAATCCCGAGACCACAGAACGCCTGCTGAACAAGCTCATCGAAGTCCCCGGTATACGGCGCATGCTCTTAAACGGACAGCGCCTGCCGGCGATCATTCCCTATGGCCCCGCCAAAGGTCTTGCCAATCCTCATCCTATGAGGAGGACGATCAAGGTAGGGGACCAGGAAGTCGAATTGCAGGTTCATGTAGGTAACGTTCTTCTTGAGCTTGAAAACCGTGAAAGTATTCCTGCACTGAAAGCCGCGTGCGAATCGGTCTTTACCGACTTTACTTTCCGTCTTCAGGAAGGCAGATATATGAAGACCGAACCGTCACTTGTCGATTACTGCAAGTACGGCCCGGACGCGGACAAAGAAATGCTCGGCCTTGCTGATCCTAGCAGCAAGTCCAAGCCCGTAATCCTACAGGGAAATAAATAATCATGCCGATTGGACGAGTAACCCAGGTTGTTGACTGCCGTGAGGCGATGGGCATGGGTAAAGGAGGCGGCATTGCCCAGCGGGGCACCATCTCCGAATGCCGGTACCCGGATGTCATAGTGGTCGGGATGTCTCCCGGACGCCGCCACGTGACCAAGCCGGTGTGCGATATTACCTCAGGCTTACGACAACAGGGCGTCGAATACAGCATCAGTACGCTGGTGCTGAATGCCGGAAGTGGCGTACCGCCGGACGCACCAAAGATTGGTGGTGGCGTTCTCGGCGCTTCTTTTGGGTTATCCGACAAAGAGGTCATGCAGATCGAGAAACACAAAATTGCTATTCTCCACCACGGGAATGTTCGTTCCCACGTGGTGCACAAGGTGCGGTTTATTCTTGCAGCCTGTGATGTGAAGGCAGTTGTTGTTTCCCAATCACCTGTAGATTATGAGGATTTCGCCAAAGAGGGAGTGAAGACTTCACTTGTAATGCCCCCCGAGGATAAAATCCGTACCAAAGGTACGGTGATGTCCATTGTGAGCGGTGTTACCCGTGGTCAGACCCCCACCCGCGAAAAGATGGCGGAAGTCATATCGTCAGTGATGAAACTCATGAAAAAGAAGGATTCATTGGAGTGATAAAAAAATGGCATACAAACCCCAATATTGTGCTGGCCAGACTATTGTAGCCGACAACAGGCGCAAGCAGATGGACCCGGCCCACAAGCTGGAAAAGCTCCGTGATGTCTCTGATAAGGACCTCGTTCTTATTATGGGACACCGTGTACCAGGCTCAGCCTACAAGAGTGCACACCCGCCGCTCGCCGAGCAGCAGGAACCCGCGTGCCCTGTCCGCAAGATGGTAACCCCGACCGACGGCGCAAAGGCCGGCGACCGTGTCCGTTACATCCAGTTCTCGGACTCAATGTACAATGCACCCTGCCAGCCCTACCTCAGGTCATACCTCGAAGCATACCGCTTCCGTGGAATTGACCCCGGTACCCTGTCAGGCCGTCAGATCGTCGAGTGCCGCGAACGTGACCTCGAGAAATACGCAAAAGATCTTGTCAACACTGAACTCTTCGACCCAGCCCTCATCGGCGTTCGTGGATGTACAGTGCATGGACACTCCCTCCGTCTCGATGAGAACGGTATGATGTTCGACATGCTCCAGCGCTGTATCCTCGACAAGAAATCAGGAATCATCAAGATTGTCAAGGACCAGGTCGGCGTTCCACTTGACGGCGAAGTCAAGATCGGCAAAGCAATGGACGCGAAGTGGGTCAAGTCACACAGCACCATCTACCACTCACTCGTGGGCACCGCCTACCGTGACGACGCAGAACTGGTTGAATACATCCAGCGCATCCACTCGCTCCGTGTAAAATACGGCTTCATGCCTAAGGAGGCATAATCATGGCAAAAGCAAAAATTGAGAGAACGCAGAAGCTCTTCTTAAAGGCAATGAAGGAGAAGTTTGCAGAAGACCCCCAGGCAACCTCAACCGTGTTTGCCCGTGCAGGTCTTGAGCAGTCCCCGCGTAAGATGGAGTTCATGAAGGCCGGTAAGAAGGCCGAGATGGACCGCGGTATCTCCATGTACGACCCGAAGCGCTGCCACTGTGGTGGTATCCCGCTCGGTCAGCGCCAGCTGATGACCTACGAAGTCAGCGGCACCAACGTCTTTGTAGAAGGCGACGACCTTCACTTTGTCAACAACGCAGCAATGCAGCAGATGTGGGACGACATCCGCAGGACCATCATCGTTGGCCTCGACCTCGCCCACAACACGCTCCAGAAGCGTCTCGGCAAGGAAGTCACCCCTGAGACCATCAACGAGTACCTCCACGTGCTGAACCACGCCATGCCCGGCGCAGCAGTCGTTCAGGAACACATGGTCGAGACCCACCCGTCACTTGTCGACGACTGCTACGTGAAGATCTTCACTGGCGACGACGAGATGGCAGATGACATCGAGCCCCAGTTCCTCTTAAACCTCGACAAGCTCTTCCCGGCAAAGAGTGCAGCAGCACTCAAGGCAGCCGTTGGAAAGTCAATGTTCCAGGCAGTGCACATCCCCACAACCGTAAGCAGGACCTGCGATGGTGGAACCACCTCCCGCTGGTCTGCAATGCAGATCGGTATGTCCTTTATCGGCGCATACAAGATGTGCGCCGGTGAGGCAGCAGTCGCCGACCTCGCCTTCGCCGCAAAACACGCCGGTGTTATCCAGATGGCAGATATCCTGCCCGCCCGCCGTGCACGTGGCCCGAACGAGCCAGGTGGCATCAAGTTCGGACACTTCGCAGACATGATCCAGGCGGACCGCAAGTACCCCAACGACCCCGTCAAGGCAACCCTTGAAGTCGTCGGTGCAGGTGCAATGCTCTTCGACCAGATCTGGCTCGGATCCTACATGAGCGGTGGTGTCGGTTTCACCCAGTATGCAACCGCTGCATACACCGACAACATCCTCGATGACTACTGCTACTATGGTCTTGACTACATCAAGTCCAAGCACGGTGGTCTCGGCAAGGCAAAGAAGTCCCAGGACGTTATCAACGACATCGCAACCGAAGTTACCCTCTACGGTATGGAACAGTACGAACAGTACCCCACCACCCTCGAGGACCACTTCGGCGGATCCCAGCGTGCATCCGTACTTGCAGCAGCATCAGGTATCTCCTGTTCACTGGCAACGGCAAACTCCAACGCCGGTCTGAACGGATGGTACATGTCCATGCTCGCTCACAAGGAAGGATGGTCACGTCTCGGCTTCTTCGGCTACGACCTTCAGGACCAGTGCGGTTCAACCAACTCAATGTCGATCAGACCCGACGAAGGCTGTATCGGCGAGCTCCGTGGACCAAACTACCCCAACTACGCAATGAACGTCGGACACCAGGGAGAATATGCAGCAATTGCAGCTGCCGCCCACTATGGACGCCAGGATGCCTGGACCCTGTCCCCGTTGATCAAGATCTGTTTCGCAGACCCGTCGCTGAAGTTCGATTTCTCCGAACCACGCCGCGAGTTCGCAAAGGGTGCAATCCGCGAGTTCATGCCCGCGGGCGAGCGCTCACTGATCATCCCAGCAAGGTAGATCAGTTCAATCACTTTTTTTTCAAGGGTTTTTTCCTACATTGGAATTATCAGTTTTAATCAGATCACAGAGATACGCGAAAATACCCCCGAATTGAGCCCCGTTCTTGATTCTCGGGATCCAGAAAAACCCTAATCTGGCTCCGATTGGATCGCAAGGGAAAAATCGTCGTATTTAGCCCCTGTTAGCAAAAATACCCGCGGAAACCGTGCCATATAATCGATGCCAATGGCCCGTAAATCGCGATGAATTTGACCACAGAGTTCAGGCAATCTGATGGGAAAACGGCCACCAAAATGCGTTTGCGGACGACTTTTTTTCAAGGTACTGGTTTACCCAAGTGATACAGAAAAAAAAGCGGGTGTTAGAAAATGAAAAAAATGGAGATTTGATTTCCATTAAAAAACACTATTCCCGTCGTATTTATGGATTATTTCGTAACCTCGACCGGATCAATGTTCGCATCTATCAGGCAATCGAATGATACCGTACCAAGCCACCCGGCTTTCTCGAACATATGCATGAAGCACACCCCAATCACTACTGTACCCGGATGCTTTTCTATAACCGCTTTCACCAGTTCTGCCTTCACCGGTACATTGGGCATCGAGAGCCCGCCCATAAAAACAATAACTTTTGGATTAAACTTCACGGGTGCCATGTGTACCTGCATGCCAACATGATCGACATGATCGATCTTCTTAGCCTTGCTCTCATCCACAAACGGGACAAATACCTGCTCGAGTTCGAACGAGCGAAGAGCAAAGGCGAGCAGTTCGACAAACGGCGTGCAGGTACCCGGGACGCTGTAGTAGATGATTTGGTCGCCTTTTTTCAGGCTCTTTGCCTCGATAAATTCCTTAAACGGGCGCAGGATACCCGGGACACCGTGGAAGACTTCCTTTGTAGCCATGATAGATCAAGAGTCTTGCCGGAAGATGATGATAATTCCTTATTTTCACAGGAACGTTTCTGTCACCGGAAATGAACGGGCGAGGGGATGAATTCGGACACTGAACGGTAGCAAAGCGTACATGCCCGGCTTGTACCGGGCGCTGGTACATTTCCCGCAGCAAAAACCATTCAAATGCTAAAATCCAATCTTTACGTAGAGTTGAGGCATTATCGAGACCAGCAAAAATGAGGGATACCGGGGTATGGCATCAGATGTTGACAGCACCTCGCTGGCAGAAAATACCGTTGACCAGTTGCCGGATGTTCCCGGCGCTGAATAGTCATCATGCAACAGAAAGGAGATAGCAGGATCATGGTTTTTCTTCGGGTAAACAATAGGACAACGGAGTATCCCTGATGACTAAAAAGCACATTTTCGGTCCGGTCCTCTCCCGCAGGCTCGGGCTCTCGCTTGGCGTTGACCTGATCCCATTCAAGATCTGCTCCTATGACTGCGCCTATTGTGAATGCGGAACCACTACCAACAAGACCCTCATGCGGCAGGATTTTTTTCCTGCAAAAGATGTGATCGCTGAACTCCGCGACGTTCTTGCATCCCGTCCTCATCTCGATTCCATCACCTTTGCCGGTTCCGGTGAGCCAACACTCTCCCGCTCACTCGGGCCGGTGATCGCGTTTGTGAAACGCGAGTACCCGGAATATACCGTAAGTGTCCTCACCAACGGGAGTCTCATGACCGATTCCGGGGTGCAGGAGGAACTCATCTCCGCAGATCTGGTGATCCCGACCCTGACCTCGGTATTCCAGGAAACCTTTGAGCGTATCCATCACCCCCACCCATCGCTCCGGATAGATGCAATCATCGGGGGAATAGTGCAGTTCCGTAAGCGGTATTCCGGTGCCCTCTGGCTCGAAGTGTTCGTCATGCCCGGGCTCAATACCTCCACAGAGGAACTGACCGGCCTGAAAAAGGCGATCGAACGAATCCATCCGGATCATGTCCAGCTAAATACCCTTGACCGTCCTCCGGCGGAGGGGTGGGTTGAGGCTGCAACGGATGCCGAACTGGAACGAGTCAGTGCGGTGCTTGGACGGACAGGCATCGAAATCGTCGGCCGGAAACTTCCCGTTTCCCACGCAACGAAAGCGAATATTGATGCAGGCGATCTGGTCCGGGCAACGCTCTGCCGGAGACCATCAACGGTCGAAGACCTCGTACGAACCACCGGTCTGAGCGGCGGCGAGGTGGCAAAAATTCTTGGCGTGCTTGAACGGGCAGGTACGGTAACTTCGCAGCGGGGTTCTCGGGGTGTTTTTTATGCGGTCTTACCGGGAAAAGATGATCAATAAGGAAACCTGAATGAATGTTACCAGCCTCGGACAACACTGCGCTTTTTGGCCGTTTCTTTACCGCAGAGCATGGGTTTACCGCAGATATCAAAGCCGGACATAACAAATGTTTGGGGTAAGCCCAAACTTTATTCTGAAGTGCATGCATATACAGCTGCATGGAGCCCGAGCGTGGTCTTGCCCTCTCCGCCCGTAAAGTGGACTACCTCAAATTTATATTAAAAACGGGGGGTACGGTCAGGACAAATGAGATCGCATCAGCGTTCAGCGTTGATCCTTCAACGATCACAAAAACCCTTGCGGAAATTGCCGCTGCAGGATATATCACGCATACCCCTTACCACGGCGTGTCCCTGACCGATTTCGGTAAGCATCATGCAGAATTTCTCGTGAAACGTCACCGCATTCTCAGTCTTATGCTGGCCAGGAACGGCCTCCCCCCGCAAGAAGCCTGTCATGAGGCGGCACGGTTTGAGAGCCACGTTTCCAAAAAGGCAATTGACAGGATTTGCCATTTTATGGGACACCCCCGGCAGGGGGTATGCGGGGAAATTATGCACGACGATGGCTGCCTTATCGAAAACCAGAAGAACAGGAACCCGTCCTGAACCATGAAAACCGGGGAACAGTAAGACTAAAACTTGGGTAGAGCCCAAATTATGGTGAGTTTGATGCAGGGACAGAAGATTGCCGTGGTTCAGGAAACCAGAGACCGGGCCTCGACTGGCAGACACAGCCGCATAATTATGATACTGTGTGCAGTAGCTGGAGCGATGATCCTGCTAATGGCGGCCGGGTGTATTCAGCAGCAGGAGACAGTGGTTTCTGCAAATGACGGGACAACTCCCCTCACCGTTGCCGTTACGATCCTGCCGCAGAAACAGTTCGTGGAAAGTATTGCCGGGGAACATGCCCGTGTCATCGTCCTCGTTCCCCCCGGGGCAGATCCCCATACCCATGAACCCACCCCAAAACAACTGGAGGATATCGGTCAGGCTTCCGTGTATTTCAAGGTGGGATCGGGTATCGAGTTTGAACGGGCATGGATGGACAAACTCAGCGGGGTCAATCGCCGGATGACGGTTGTTGACAGTTCAACGGGAATACACCTGATCTCCGGTTACCAGGACCCGGATGAAGAGGGTGCAGCACCGGGTACTCAGGATAAACCGGGAGTGCAAAACAGTGCAGATCCCCATATCTGGCTCTCGCCGAAAAATGCAAAGATCATGGTAGAGAACACGTACCAGGGACTTGCCCGGGCAGATCCCGTCCACAAAGCAGAGTACCGGGCCAATACGGACGCATACCTCAAAAAGCTTGACGAGCTGGATGCAGATATCAGCCTCGAGATCGCCCGTAATCAGGTCCACACGATAATGGTCTATCACCCGGCATGGTCCTATTTTGCCCGCGATTATGGCCTTCTCCAGATCCCCATTGAAGCAGACGGCAAGGACCCCACACCCACGGGAATAGAAAACCTCATACAACAGGCAAAGGCAGACAATATTACCGTAATCTTCGCATCACCGCAATACAGTACAAAAAGTGCGAGTGTGATCGCTAAAGAGATCGGCGGCAGTGTGGCACTTGTCGACCCGCTCGAAGAAGATTATCTGGGAAATATCAGGAATGTCTCATCCGCATTTACCAGGGGGGTCAGCAGCACATGACGGAAGAACCGGTAATTGAGGTCAAAGACCTCTGGCTCAGCAGGAAAGGTGAGGTGATCCTTGAAGATATCAACCTCCGCGTCTTACACAAGGACTTTTTTGCAATCATCGGGCCAAACGGAAGTGGAAAGACCACGCTTCTTAAGGTTATCCTCGGCCTCATCCCTCCCGATCGCGGGACTATACGCATCCTTGGCGGGTCACCGCAGGAGAAACGGCACCTCATTGGCTATGTTCCCCAGTTGCGGACATTCGATTTTGATTATCCCATCAGCGTCCGGGGGATGGTCCTCTCAGGCCTGCTTGGCCGGAAAACAGGCATCTTCAAGACATTCAGTGATGGGGATAAAGCACTTGCAGACAAGGCGCTCTCGACCATGGGGATCGCACATCTCGCCGACCGCACCATCCGTAACCTCTCGGGAGGTGAACAGCAGCGGGTGGTGATTGCCCGGGCACTGGTGGGCAGCCCGCAGGTGCTCTTCCTCGATGAGCCAACCGTGTTTGTTGATACACCGACCGAGACGCAGTTTTATGATATTCTCGGGAATCTGGCACGTACAATGACGATTGTGTTAGTCACCCACGATATCGGGGTGATCATTTCCCACGTCACCAAGGTAGCCTGCCTCAATCGCCGTCTCTACACCCATGACTCACGGGAACTGACCGAAGATATGATCCAGGGGGCCTACCAATGTCCGGTTGATATCATCGCCCATGGACACCCTCACCGGGTGTTCAGTCCGCATACACCGGAGGACTAGCCGTGCTCTATCTTCTCGGCTACGAATTTTTCCAGAATGCCCTTATTGCAGGGGTGCTTGCAAGTATCGCCTGCGGTATCATCGGGACCTATGTGATCATCCGGCGCATGGTTGCAGTCAGCGGCGGGGTTTCCCACGCGGCCTTCGGGGGCATTGGTCTTGGTTATTACCTTGGGATTGAACCGCTGCTGGGAGCACTCGTGTTTACGGTCGGGGCTGCATTGACCATGGGTGAACTCGAACATCGGGCAAAGCAGAACATGGACACGCTTATCGGTGCAGTGTGGGCAACCGGCATGGCGCTGGGTATCCTCTTCATCTACTTAACACCCGGATTTGCACCCGATCTCTTCGGGTACCTTTTCGGCAATATACTGCTGGTACCCCAGGGCGACCTGTTGCTCATGCTGGTGCTCATCGTCATTATTGTTATCACCGTGGGACTGCTGTTCAATGACCTTCTTGCGGTCACTTTCGATGAAGAGTATGCAACGGTAATCAACCTGCCCGTAGAGCGACTCCTGCTGATCCTGCTGGTGCTCATCGCCCTTACCGTTGTTATGCTCATCCAGGTGGTCGGGATCATCCTTGTCATCGCCCTGCTCACACTCCCGGCGGCAATCAGCCGGGAATGCACATCAAAAGTGGGAACCATGATGATCTATGCAATCCTGTTAGGGATTGCATTCACCACCACAGGCATCTTCCTCTCGGCATTTCTAAACATACCCTCAGGCGCAACCATCATCCTGGTGAGTGCAGCGGTATACGGACTTGTGCTGGTAAAAAAGAGACTGGCTGGCAGATAACAGATTCACCGGGAATTCAGGAGGGGCTGGGTTAGCGATGACCAAATCCGGGGCTGATCGATCCAAAACCCCCCACCGGGTTGCCTGCACTATCCCACCTCAGTAACAGATCATTTTCCTCCGGATTGATTTGGTTTTTTTAGATGCCCCAAACCAAAGTTTTTAAGTATTTATGCGCATATGAGTAATTAAGGAACCAAAACAGGTGCCAGGAGAATTTCAATGCCAGGATTAGACGGAACAGGACCACAGGGAAATAGTCCGATTATCGGCAGGGGAATTGGCAGGTGCCGCATAACTCCTGTACTTACGCAGGAACTTACCGTCGCATCACAACCGTCTCATAATGAGAACATACCTGCGATCTCACCGGGTTCCGCACAGGCGGTTCCGGTCTATGGTCGTCGGCGTGGGGGTGTTCCCTGCGGGTGCGGACATGGCTTTGGGGGCAACAGGCGCCCCAAAGGATAAGAATTCAATATTTTTCGAGGTTTATTCATGAAAGTAGCAATCGCAAAAGAAGGAGATATGGTGTCCGAGCATTTCGGACACTGTACTGAATACGCAGTGTTCGTTATCGAAGAATCAAAGATTACCTCTCAGGAAGTTCTCGAGAGCCCCGGGCACGAGCCGGGAAAATTGCCGCCATTCCTTGCCTCAAAAAAGGTTACGCACGTCCTCGCAGGCGGCATGGGCCCACGGGCCGTGGACCTGTTCTGCGAAAACAATATCGAGGTTTTCCTTGGAGTACGGGGCAAGATCGAGACCGTAATCAAGGATTTCATAGCAGGAAAGATTGGACAGGGTGAGAGCAGTTGTACCCACGGCCCCGATCACGAATGCAGTGGGCATTAACCCCATGGTGTCACGTGCGCTTTCCTGAAGAGATGATGATCACTTCCCGTTTTAACGGAAATGCAGAGGCCGGATGTTCCAGCACTTTAAAAAGACGGCCCCTCACCGGGTAATCATTTTTGATACATCTGTTTCACGACAGCCACCTCCATCAGAATCATGAAGGAATAACATGGCACGCAACAGGGAGATTCCTGAACTTCTTGAACAGTATATGGAGCAATTTGGCGAAACTCAACGATGGATCACGGTACAGGAATTCCGCACATATTTTCAGCTGGATGAATCTTCTGCACCGGCGATTTCCGGCTTTCTGCGCAGGATCTATCATGGCCCGTTCTTTTCCTGTCATTACCGGGTTGAAAGAATGGAGAAAATTGTCGTGAACACCCCGCAGCGCAGGTTCATAAAACGATACCTGGTAAAGAAGAGACCTGCTCCTCGCGTGAAATCTGCCAGGGAGCACAATAAATCGCAAGAAAAAACTTTTTTACCCTGATATACAGGAACATTATTTTACCATGATTGCTAAAATACGGCAGGAAATTCCCTCTTCAAATGGGCATCAAAGGCCCTGCGGTCGAGGCATTTTTCACCACATCATTTAGCCCATCCGGACCCTGAAAAGTCAACAGGAATATGAATACGAGGGTCATTTTTCAGGGGACATCTAAAAAATAGGGATTCCGGCGGTTGAACCAAATATGCCGGACCTTACAGGTGTAGGTACGTATATATCCCGTCCCACCTCATCACACATGTAGGTGAAAAGGTTGAAGATCGGAGAAAAGAATGTCGGTATGATCGACCGTGTGGTCAGGATCATTCTTGGAATCGTACTTATTGGTGTTTTCGCCCTTAACATGGTCGCTTCACCATGGTCATATCTCGTTGCACTCATCGGGCTGATTGCGCTTATCACCGGAGTTGTCGGGACCTGCGCCTTGTATTCCCTCATCGGCATGAATACATTAGGAAAGTAGGCTAAAAGAGAGTCTCAAAAAGAGCCTTCACCCGGAAGAAGCGCTCATCTGACTTCACAAATTTTCATAAGTACTTCACCGGGCCCGTGTCAGACTCCTTTTTGCAGCAGGGGATACTGAGCTGTGTTGGGCTTATCGCATTTCTTTGTCCGTATTCATGGATTATCAGGAGCAATGGCCTTCTGATAGGAGGAAGTGGATGCTTCCTCCACAGGATATCGCCTTTTGATTTGTTCCTGGTACTTCCATTGGATTTATTAATCCGGACATCTTCAGAGAATCATAAGGAATTCCCATGAAACGCGTCACCATCAATGCAATCATCGATATCGGCTGCCTGATCACGTTCATCCCGTCGCTTGTCACCGGGCTTGTTCTGTATATTGTGCTCCCATCAGGAGGGGGGAGAGGAAACAGCTGGGTAACGTACCTGGATATCCCCCGCAGCCAATGGGTCACGATGCACAATTACACGAGTTTTGCATTCACCGCTCTGCTCATCCTCCATGTGCTCCTGCACTGGAGATTTTTCCGGAATATCAAGCAATGCATCTCTCCCGGAGAAAAGACCTCGTGTGATGTTGAATAGGTCTCAAAGATTATCATTTTTAAAAAAGAGAACCCACCTGAGGGACTCTACCAAGAGATCGTCATTCCCACGCCCACTTCCTTCATGGGACAATAGGCTGCAAGCTCGAGTTTTGACGGAAGTGAGGTGCAGTGGCAGGCATGCAGGGCATTGAGATGAAGGCGGTTTAAGTATTTTCCCGACTTTGACATCCGTTTTGGTTCCGGCGAAAGAAGATGAAGCCCGCCGATGATATCGGCAACCCTCCGTTCCCCGCAGACCTCTCTTGCATATTCCGTGATGTTACAGATTCCCGCATGTGAACATCCGGTGATGATAACGAGTCCTTCTTCCGAGCGGAACGCGAGCGCGGTGTCGTCAAGCAGGTAATCCGGTTCAATGGTTCCGTCAGGATGATGAATGATCCGCTTGTCAGGATCTGCCTGCTCGAACGCAAATCTCCGTGGGATCTCCCCCAGAAAGACAAGGTCATCCGTAATCCAGACCGGTTTTGCGGACAGGTTGGCCGGGAACTGCCGGCAGATCTCCTCCTCGCTCACTGCCGATCCGTTTTTCCTGCCATCTTTTTCCTTGGGCCAGAAACAGCGGGGGTGAGCAATGAGGTTAGGCACCCGTGGCAAAACCCCCTCCGTTGTTGCACCGGCAAGGTGCCGGGCAAACGCGGCCAATCCTCCGGTATGATCGATATGTCCATGTGAGAGGACGAGGAAATCCAGATCCCGGAGGTTGATTCCCATCTTCTCTGAATTCGTAAGGAACAGCTCTGATAAGCCGGTATCAAAGAGGATCTTCTTTCCAGCAGTTTCAATGAAAAACGAGAGCCCGGCTTCGCCACAAAAATCATGGTCCGTGAGGGTGGTGTTATCGACAAGGACCGTGAGGGAGAGCTGAATCATCATGAAGAATATCGATCAGGAGAAGGGATGAGCTTTTTCTTTTTTCTGATAGTATGGACAGGGCCGAAAAAGAAGAGGGAAGAAACCATCAGTCAGTACACTGTCAGGGGGCAATGGTTTAAATGATTTATGCGCATATGAGTAATTAACGTACGACAACCGTACTGTAGGTGAACAAATGCCAGAAGATACACAACCAGCGTCCAACGAGACCACGAAATCTAATAATAAAACCGAATCCTCCCTGCATACCTGCGCCTGCGGCGAGCAGCACGAGGATCTCCCCGGCTCCCCCAGCCACCGGGATGCCTGCACGTCCACCCTTAAATTTGGCGATTCCTGTTGCTGCGGATCCGGCGAGGCAGCAAAAGAAGCACGCCACCGCTGCGGCCACGGGCCGAGATGCCGGTAAGCACAGCACTCTTCATTCCACAGCGCAACGACAGAACCTCTCATGACCCATCATCCGGAAGTCCCCGAACTGCTGGAGCTGTACATGGTGGCTTCCGGTTCAGCAGAGTGCTGGGTTACTGTCAGGGAACTTCGTTCTTTTTTTCAGCTGGATGAAACCACGGGTCCGGCATTTTCAGGATTTCTGCAGAGAATCCATCATGGGCCGTTCTTCACCTGCCGGTACAAGGTCACCCGCATGGAAAAGTTCCAGGACACACACCCGCCCTACCGGATCATCAAGAAATATCTTGTCCAGGAACGCCCGGTGCGCAAAGGTCATCAGGTCACCGATGCAGAAAAATTCGTCCGGTCAACCCGGTAAACAGGTTTTACTATTCCGGATATACACTCTAATCAGGAGTACGCAATGGCAGCGGATGAAATAAACGAAGTGCAGGAATGTCCACGGCGCGGACGGCCACGGCTCAGGCGCACTATCGCCGGTACTTCGGAATCCCGCTGTTACAAGCCCTGCTGCTTCCCTGAAGCAGAGGGACGGGGCATATCGTTACAGCCCGATGAGATCGAGTTGATCCGGCTTATCGATCTCGAAGGGCTCGAACAGGAAGAGGCTGCAGAAAAACTCGGGGTCTCGCGCAAAACTGCGTGGCGCGACCTGCATGAAGCCCGGCGCAAGATCGCCGATGCGCTGGTCAACGGCAAGGGTATTGAGATGGCCGGCTGCACAAAAGCTGCTGAAGGCCGGTGCCCAAAATGTCATAAGGATAAAAGTACCGAAAAGTAGGAAAGTCTTTTTTTTTACTGGAGGGATGCACGGTATACCAACGCCCGTTCAGCATAACTTTTTTTTAACCCGATCCTTAAATCTTTATGCTCATATGTGTAATAATCCACTACAACAGTCGTGAGGATTTTTATAATGCCGAACTTTGACGGGAACGGGCCGCTGAAACGGGGATGGGGGCGCGGATCCTGCCGGCAGGATACCGAAGATTACCCGCGAAAGGATACCGGTCCGGAAATCCTTACCAAAAATGAAACTCCTGAACAACAGCCGTACTGAGGAAGACAGATTATGTCAAAACCATTCATCAGCGTAAACGACCTCTGCATGGATTTCGATAATACGAGAGTCCTGAACAAGGTCTCGTTCGAGATACCGGAAGGAGAGATTATAGGCGTCATCGGCAGGAGCGGAGCGGGAAAGAGCGTGCTTATGCACCTGCTCCGTGGTGTTGAGCAGCCGCCGACCAAAGGCTCCATTGTCTACCATATGGCGGCCTGTGAACGCTGCACATTCATGGATGTGCAGAGCCGGGCCGGTAAAAAATGCCCCGAGTGCGGCGGGGAACTCGTGGCTGCCGATGTTGATCTCTGGGGCAAGAAAACGGATGGGATGAAGTCCCGGGTCATGAACCGGACCGCGATCATGTTCCAGCGGACATTCGCACTTTATGGAGATGACCGGGTGATCGAGAACGTGCTCCACGCACTCGATGACATCCGCTACCCGCAGGAACATGCGGTCAACCGGGCCGCAGATCTCATCGACCAGGTACGGCTCTCGCACCGGATGCTTCACATTGCCCGCGACCTGTCCGGCGGCGAGAAGCAGCGGGTAGTGCTGGCCCGGCAACTGGCCAAGAACCCGTCGATGCTCTTTGCAGACGAGCCTACAGGAACACTCGATCCCGGGACCGCCCGGCTGGTCCATGCGATGCTCATCGAGGCGGCAAAGAAGAATACGATGGGCATGGTTGTTACCTCGCACTTCTCGCAGGTAATCGAGGAGATGGCAAACCGTGCAATACTGCTGGTGGATGGCGAGATCGCGTCCATCGGTTCACCGAAAACGGTGATCCGTGCGTTTGCCAAAGATTATCATGAGATCGAGGAGTCGACCCCGGTAGAACTGGGAGGGAAGATCCTCTCGGCACGGAATGTGACCAAACGGTACATCTCAGTCGATCGTGGCGTGATAAAAGCGGTAAACTTGGTCACTTTCGATGTCGCAAAGAAAGAGATCTTCGGTATCATCGGGAAAAGCGGGGCGGGCAAGACCACCCTCTCCGGGATCATCTCCGGGATCATCGAACCAACAAGCGGCGAGATGAATATCCTGATCGGTGACGACTGGGTGGATATGACCAAACCCGGCATCGACCAGCGGGGCAGGGCAAAAGAGTACATCGGGCTGTTGCACCAGGAGTATGATCTCTTCCCCCACCGCACGGTGCTTGACAACCTCACCGACTCGATCGGACTGGATTTCCCCAAGGAGCTGGCAATCCGGAAAGCGGTAGTCACGCTCCGTATGGCCGGGTTCACTGAAGTGAAGGCCCGGGAGATCCTGAACCGGTTCCCGGGCGAACTCTCGGACGGGGAGCGGCACCGCGTCGCCCTGGCGCAGGTCCTTATCCGCGAGCCGCGTCTTGTGATTCTTGACGAGCCGACCGGGACCATGGACCCGATCACCAAGCAGGACGTGAAACACTCTATCTTAAACGCCCGCGACGAGATGGACGAGACTTTTATTGTTGTCTCGCACGATATGGACTTTGTCCGGGATGTCTGTGATCGTGTGGCCCTGATGCGGGGCGGGAAGATCATCGATATCGGCCCGACCGCTGCGATCCTCGCACAGGTGACCGAGGAAGAGAAGCGCGACTGACAAAACATAAACCCGCTGATGCAGCAATCTCACTTTACAAGGATGAATGACACTATGACACAAAACACACCCGCAAAAGATTCGAACTGCGATGAGAATTGTAATGAGAACTGTTCCAGCTGCTCATCAGCACAGCCGCCACAACCCCAGAAAGGGCTGCCGCCGAAATCAAAAATTGACGTGAAGCACGTCATCCTTGTGCTCAGCGGAAAAGGTGGCGTGGGCAAGTCCACAGTCTCGGTTAACCTTGCTTCCGCACTCTCTGCCCACGGGAGAAATGTAGGACTCCTGGATCTCGATTTTCATGGCCCCAATATCCCCAAGATGCTGGGTATAGAAGGCCAGAAACCGGCCGTTCTGGAAAAGCATATCGAGCCCGTACATGTCACCGGAACGCTTTCGGTTATGTCCATGGCATTCCTGCTGCCGGATACGAGTACCCCGGTGGTCTGGCGCGGGCCGATGAAAATGGCGGCGATCCAGCAGTTCCTTGACGAAGTGAACTGGGGAAAGCTTGACTACCTTGTCGTAGACCTGCCCCCGGGCACCGGAGATGAGGCGCTCTCGATCGCGCAACTGGCCCCAAACGTAAAAGGTGCGGTCATCGTGACGACCCCGCAGGATGTGGCGGTACTGGATGCCGTCAAATCGGTAAAATTCATCCAGAAACTGGAAGTACCGGTCATCGGCATCATCGAGAACATGAGCGGGATGATCTGCCCCCACTGCGGAGATACGATAGACCTGTTCGGCAGGGGTGGCGGAAAGAAAGCGGCAGAAGATCTGGGCGTCCCGTATCTCGGTGCAATTCCCCTTGACCCGGCAATGGTAAAAGCCGGGGATGAGGGACGCCCCTACGTTCTCCGCCATGCTGATACACCCACGTGGAAAGCCGTGGATGCCGTCATGGAAAAACTGGTAAAACTGGTTGAGTCCTGACGACGTTTACCTTTTTAACGGTCTGAAATGAATCAAGAAGTGCCAGGATGAAAAAATATTCCGGTATACCCGAACTGCTTGACCAGTTTATGGAGGAGAATGGCACCGATGAGCGGTGGGTTACGGTGCAGGAGATCCGGCAACGGTTTGACCTGAACCGCTACCAGTACAACACGATCTCAGGATTCCTGCGCAGGCTGGAGTTCGGATCGTTCGGTCAGTGCCCCTTTATCGTGCTCAGGATCGAAAAGGCGGAGAGAATAAACCCCTCCGATCCCCCGAAATGCCGGTATCTCGTGAAACGGAAGAATATGAGCTCTGCCAAGATCCCGGGAATACTGCAACATTCGGGCATGCAGGTACGACGCAAAGCAGACAGCAGTTAGTCCGGGAAGGGGAAAGATCACTGAGAGAAAAATAAGCCCATTACGGGCTCATTTTCCTGTTCCGGCATCCCGGTTATTACCGGAAAAACCCGTAAAAGTCTCCTTTTTCGGCCCGGTAAAAAACACGCCCGAAATTCCTTGCGATTGCCGAAATACGGGTGGAAACACCCTCGCCCGGTAGCCACCAAAGGCCTTTAAATTCAGGCATTTTTTACTATGGGTTTTAGTCCATCCCAACACAAAAAAGTCTACCGGAATGCGAATATGAGGCTCTTTTTTTTCAGACGAAGATTTCAAAAAATGGGTACACGAGTGTTCCATTGAATAAAAGGCACGATCTTATTTCCATCAGACTCTCCTAAACACCCGCCGTTTAATGGATCTCGATCCTCTCACCCGTCTCCATATAATGAACATTCTCAGCGATCTTGCAGGCATGGTCAGCGCACCGCTCGAGATACCGGGCCACCATGATATAGTGCGTGCAACGCGAGATGTTCTTGGGATCTTCCATCATGTAGGTGATCCCTTCGCGGAAGATCGAGTGCCGGAGCGCATCGATCGTATCATCCCGTGACGAGAAATCATCAATTAGTCGTAGGCTATCAGACTCGTACGCCTTGATCGCATCGTCGACCATGTCGAGCACGAGATCCGCCATGTGCGGTATGCTCATCATGTTCGCTATGTGGGGTTTGGTGGACAGGTCGTTTACGGTATTTGCGATTGACTTACCGTACCTCCCGATACGCAGCGATGCCGTGATGACTTTGAGCGTGCAGGCAATGATCCGCATATCTTTTGCCATCGGCTGGTTTAGGGCAATCAAATGGTAGCAGTGCTCTTCGAGACGGACTTCCATCTCGTGGATCTCTTCTTTTCGTGCAACTACGGACGCTGCCAGTTCCGTATCCTGCCGGATGAGCGCATCGACTGCCGTCCGCAGCATGAGTCGCCCGAGATGCGCCATCTTCAGCGTGTCGCGTTTCAGGTTTTTTAATTCAGTGTGGAATTTTTCTGCCATGATGCTTACCCGAACCTGCCGGTGATATAATTCTCAGTAAGTTCTTCTTTCGGGTGCTCGAAGATCTGCCCCGTCTTTCCGCATTCGATCAGTTTGCCGAGATACATGAAGCCCGTATAATCGCTCACCCGTGCTGCCTGCTGCATGTTGTGGGTGACGATGATGACGGTGTAATCTTCCTTGAGCCGCTCGATTAAGTTCTCGATCTTTGCCGTTGCAATCGGATCGAGCGCTGAACAGGGCTCATCCATCAGGATCACTTCGGGTTCCACAGCGAGCGTGCGGGCAATGCAGAGCCGCTGCTGCTGGCCCCCCGAGAGCCCGAGCGCAGAATCATTCAGCCGGTCTTTTACCTCATCCCAGATGGCCGCGTGGCGGAGGCTCTGCTCCACGATCCTGTCGAGTTCGCATTTATCCCGGATGCCATGCACCCGGGGGCCGTACGCCACGTTTTCATAGATGGATTTGGGAAACGGGTTGGGTTTCTGGAAGACCATCCCGACTTTTTTCCTGAGTGTCACCACATCGATTGCCGGAGCATGGATGTTCTCATCGTCAAGCAGGATCTCACCGGTACATTTCACGTGATCGATGAGATCATTTAACCGGTTGAAGCACCGCAGCAGGGTTGATTTCCCGCAGCCCGACGGGCCGATAAGTGCAGTCACCCGGTTTCTCGGGATTTTTATCGAGACCGATTGGAGTGCATGCTTCTCATGATACCAGAGGTTGACGTTATTTGTCGTGATAATTGCAGATTCAGACATTGTTTATCCCCGTGCCTTATTCTGGAAATGTGTTCTGATGAGGATCGCAACCGCATAGAACCCGATGACGAGCAGGAGCAGTACGAGCGCAGTCCCGTATTTGTTGGTGGACGACCCGGGCACATTGGTTGCGAGTATGAAGAGATGGTAGGGCAGCGCCATGACCGGCTGGAGTACCGAGTCGGGCAGGAAACGCGACGAAAAGACGACTGCGGTGAACATGATCGGGGCAGTCTCTCCTGCTGCCCGGCCGATAGAGAGGATTGCACCAGTAACAATTCCTGGCACTGCCGGTGGCAGGACTACCCGGCTGATCGTCTGCCAACGGGTTGCACCCAGCGCGAGACTGCCCTCCCGCAGGGACTGCGGGATATTTTTTAAGGATTCTTCGGTCGTGCGGATCACGGTTGGAAGTACCATCAGGGCAAGCGTAACCTGCCCGGCCAATAACGAAACACCGACATTGAGATAGAGCACGATGAAGGCAAACCCGAAGAGGCCAAACACAATCGAAGGTGTGCCGTTGAGCAGGTCTACCCCGGTCCGGATGAGCCGGGTGATCCTCCCTTCCCGCGTATATTCCACGAGATAAATGGCCGCCCCCACACCGAGAGGAAGCGCAATCGAGATCGCGCCCATAACAAGGTAGAGCGTGCCGATGATCGCCGGGAAGATCCCGCCGGCCCGGCCGAGATCTTTCGGGGGCTGGGTCAAAAACTCCCACGAAAGTGCCGGAAGCCCATTGATGACAATGTCCTGCAGGATGATGACAAGAATGGCAAGTACAATGACGGTCGCAACGCCGATAAGGCCAAAGGCGATTATCTGGATATTTTTCGGGGAGAGCCGGTCCCTGCCGAAATACCAGGCCCCGATTATGAGCGGGACGAGGGCTGCAAGCCACCACGGTGCAGCGGCAAGCAGGAAGACCAGTAAAACGACAACACCGATGATCCCGTAAAACCGGGAAAGGGATTCTCTGGTAGCCGAAGAGACGAGCGGTGTTCGTGCGGAACTTCGGGTTCTTCCTTCCCGGATATGGCGCAGGATGGCAACGGCCGACAGGTTGATGATGAGCGTGATGACGAGCAGGACAACGGCAATGCCGAACAGGGCGCTGTAGTGCTCGCTGCCGACCGATACCTCGCCCATCTCGATCCCAAGAGTAGCGGTCAGTGTCCGTAACGGGGACAGGATATTCCAGATCGGGTCCGGGATAATGGCTGCGTTACCTGCCACCATCAGAACTGCCATGGTCTCACCTACTACCCTGCCAATCCCAAGGATGACAGCTGCTGCAATGCCCGACAGGGCTGCCGGCACCAGCACACGGCTGATTGTCTGCCAGCGGGTTGCCCCGATCGCAAGCGACCCTTCCTTGTACTCATGGGGTACCGAACTGATGGCATCTTCAGAGACACTGATGATCGTGGGAAGGGCCATAATCCCCAGCAGCACCGAAGCCGCAAGCCAGGTCTCCCCGGTGGGAATGTCGAAACTCACCCGGATAAAACTGGTAAGAACAATGAGCCCGAAGAACCCGTATACCACCGAGGGGATGCCGGCCAATAGTTCAACTGCCGGTTTGAGGATTTTCTTTGACCTCGGGGATGCGAGTTCAGAGATGTAGATTGCACAGCCAAGGGAAAGCGGGACGGCAAAGACCATGGCCCCAATGGTGACGAGCAGGGTACCGACAATAAGGGGGAAGATACCAAACAAGGGTACAACTGCTGTTGGCGCCCAGTCAGGGCCAAGGAGAAAACTGAGTATTCCGACCTGCGCAAAGATCGGGTAGCCATCCCGTAATAAGAAAAGCAGGATGAATGAGACTACGATTACGGCAAAGAAGGCTGTAAAGAAGAATACGGTTTTGATCGATTGTTCTTTGCGAACAGATAACCGGGCAGTGCCCTTAGAGGCGTTAAAGGCACCCCCCGTTTTTTTAGTAAATTCCATGTTTCATCGCCTCCTTTAAAAGAAAAATGGGGATTGTTCCTGTCACCTGCTCCAGGATTTAATTGAGGGTTACGTAGCCTTCATCGGCAACAATCTTCTGGCCATCGGAGCTGAGGATGTACTTGATGAAGTCGCCGGTAAGACCGCTGGACTGACCATTGGTAATGATGTAGAGGTCACGGGAGACCGGGTAGGTCTTGGTCTTCACACTGTCGATGGTTGGTGCAACAATCTTCTGGGCATTATACCAGACGGGAAGTGCCTTGACATCGTTGCTTACAAACCCGATAGAGACGTACCCGATCGAACCGGGCGTCTGGGCTACGGTCTGGAGGACTGCCCCATTGGAGTTCTTCTCGAGCATCTTGTTGATAGGTGTTGCTTTCAGGAGAACAGTCTCATCGAAATACGTGCGGGTTCCTGATGCACTGTCGCGACCTATGACCACAATCTGGTTGTTGGTATTGGGAACGCTTGCACCGGTGATCTCGGTCCACTTGGTGGTTTTTCCGAGATAGATGTTCTTGATCTGGTCAAGGGTAATGTACTGGATCGTGTTTGCGGGGTTGACAATAACGGCAATACCGTCCTGTGCAACCGAAGTGACAACAAAGCCGGGGTTCTTTGCCATCTCTGCCTTGGTCACTTCACGGGAGGACATACCGATATCAACGGTCTTAGCACCGATTGCCTGGATGCCTACACCGGATCCGCCACCGGATATCTGGATGTCAGCGTCCGGGTGCGTTGCCATGTACTGGTCGGCAGCCTTCTGGACTATGGGAAGAACGGTGGTTGACCCACTGATCTTAATGGTTTGTTTCTGGCCGGTTGATACAGGTGCAGATGTGGCTGCCGGTACTGCCGGATTTGCTGCCAGGGCTGCATCCTGTGCGGTCACGACCGCAGCCGGCGTTGTTGCCGGTGCTGCAGGGGTGTTCTTGTTTGCGGTGTCAGTACAGCCTGCTACTGCCATTGCTGCGATGAGCAATACGGCAAGGCCAATGGTGATGAGTAACGATGAACTCCTGTTTGCTCTCATGATGTTCCATCCACCATTTCCCCGGGGCTGATATACTGTTTTTCGCCATAGACTATACAGGAATATATATCATAAAGATGAGAATAGAGTAACATAGTGAAATCAGTTTACTATAGTAATACGAGGTGAGTCATGGAAATAAGGCGGGTGCAGGTAACCGGGGGTGCATCATTCGTAGTCACACTCCCCAAGGACTGGGCAGGGGAACAACATATCAAGAAAAATGATCCTGTCGGGCTTATCGCCCAACCGGACGGGACGCTGCTGGTCACGACAAAGATTACTGAAGATCCCCTCCAGCGGATCAAGGAGATCAACTGTAGCACCATTGCAGACCCGGCGTTTCTCTTCCGCCTTCTGATCGGGACCTACATCACCGGGTTCACCATGATCCGGCTCACCACAAAACAGCGCTTTCCCCCGTTCGTCCGAACGGTTGTCCGGGACTTTTCCCAGATGACCATCGGCCAGGAAGTAGTTGAGGAGACCGAGTCGGTGATTGCGATAAAAGATCTCCTCAATCCATCGGAGATGCCGTTTGAAAATACCATCAAGCGCATGTTTGTAATCGTCAAGACCATGCACGAGGATGCAATCTCTGCCTTAGAGACCCGCAACAAAGCGCTTTCTGAAGATGTAGTCAGCCGCGACATGGATGTGGACCGGCTCAACTGGCTGATTGCCCGGCAGACCAACATGATCATGCAGAATGCATCGCTGTCCCGGAAGATGGGAATCTCGACAAGCATGGCGATGCACTATTACATGCTCAGCCGTATCATAGAGCGGATTGGGGACCATGCCGTCAGGATCGCCGAAAATACCCCGCCGATTATTGATGGTGAACTCGACAAAAAGATCCTTGCGGCAGTCAGGAAGGCAAGTTCCCTGTCGCTGGAGAACTTTGACCGGAGCATAGTATCGTTTTTTAATGCCGATATGAAAGACGCAAACCGGAATATCGAATCGATCCAGGCACTCGATACGATCTGCGGGGATATCAACAATATGGTACTGAAACAGGATACGCTCGTGGCAATCCACGTGGGATATATCGCGGAGAGTATCCGGCGGGCCGGCGAGTACGCCGGGGATATTTCCGAGACCGTGATCAACCTGCTGATGGAAAAGGAGCAGGGACACAACAAGTCCCGGAAAGGATAGTAATACTCTCCCGGGCATTTTCCGCATACTCTCGCACCAGGGTTCTGGTTCCCCAAGGAGAGGAAATAAATACGCTCGTGATCGATAACCAGATATCCAAAAGATAGGGTGTGTTGAAAAATGCCAGAAGAACCAAAACCCCAGCTGATCCGGGAACGGCTCGATGTCTGCGAGCTCGACAGGGCAAGGATGTCCCTTCTGAACCCGGCATTGATCGAGCAGAAGAAGAATGAGCGGACAACCGACGAGAACGCCAAGCCGGTCCTTGAACTGATGATGAAAAAGGGTATCGAGACGGTCTGGGACCGGTTCGAGATGCAGCAGCCACCCTGTAAATACTGTGAAGCCGGCTCGTCCTGTTCACGATGTACCATGGGGCCCTGCCGGATCATCCCGCCCCACCGCATCCGGGGCGTCTGTGGGGCCGATGCCGACCTGATCGTTTCGCGCAACCTGTTAGACATGATCGCAACGGGAGCGGCAGCCCACTCGGATCATGGCCGCGATATCGTAGAGACCTTGTATCTCCTTGGCACCGGAAAGACCAAAGATTATGCAATCGGCGATCCAGAAAAACTCCAGAGGATCTGCAAGGAATATAATATCAAAACCGACGGGAAGAAGCCGGAGCAGCTTGCCGAAGAACTGGGCAGTGCCATGCTCGAAGAGTACGGCATGAAGAAGAACACGCTCCAGTTCCTCAACCGTGCCCCGAAAGCCACCCGGGAGATCTGGGACAAACTCGGCATAACGCCACGGGGCATTGACCGCGAAGTGGTGGACTCGATGCATCGCATCCAGATGGGTGTCGGCGCCGATTATGTCAATATCCTGCTCCAGGGTCTGCGCACCTCGCTCTCGGATGGCTGGGGCGGATCGATGATCGGCACCGATGTCTCGGACATACTGTTTGGCACGCCCACGATTACCAGCTCGAAGATGAACCTGGCTGTACTCAAGGCAGATCACGTGAACATCTCAGTGCACGGCCACAACCCGATGCTCTCCGAAGTGATAGTAAAAGCAGTTGCAGATCCTGAGTTAAAGGCACTCGCACTGAAATACGGTGCGAAGGGGATCAACCTTGTCGGCATGTGCTGTACCGGCAATGAACTGCTCATGCGAAAGGGCATCCCGATGTCCGGTAACCATCTCAACCAGGAAATGATCATCGCAACCGGTGCCCTTGAAGCAATGGTCGTGGACTACCAGTGTATCTTCCCCTCGCTCCCCCGGACCGCGAGCTGCTATCACACCCAGATCATCTCCACGAGTTCGAAAGCCAAGATCCCAGGCTCGTACTACTTTGACTTCCATGCAGAGGAAGCGTATCTCACGGCTAAAGCGATTGTGCGGATGGCCGTAGAGAACTACAAGAACCGGAACCCCCAGCGGGTGCTTATCCCGGGAGAGCCCATGCCGGTCATGGCGGGATTTTCCAATGAAGCGATCAAGAATGCACTCGGCGGCTCGTTCAAACCGCTCATCGACCTGATCGCTGCCGGGAAGATCCGGGGTGCGGTTGGGATCGTCGGTTGCAACAACCCTCACGTGAAGCATGACTCAGGTCATGTAACGCTGGCAAAGGAACTCATCAAGAGAAATATTCTCTGTGTCGAGACGGGCTGTGCCGCGATCGCGTCCGGAAAAGCCGGCCTCCTCCGGCCCGAGGCCGCATCGCTTGCCGGTGCTGACCTCAGGGCAGTCTGCGAGTCGTTGAAGATCCCGCCGGTGCTCCACATGGGCTCCTGCGTTGACAACTCCCGCATTCTCGTGCTCGCAGCGGAACTCGGCAATGCCCTCAATGTGCCGATCCACAAGTTGCCCATTGCCGGTGCAGCGCCCGAGTGGTACTCGCAGAAAGCAGTCTCCATCGGGGCATACTTTGTTGCCTCCGGTGTGTACACGGTGCTCGGCGTGATGCCGCACATTGCAGGAAGCCCTGCAACGGTGTCGCTCCTGACCGAAGGACTGAAGGGCGCCGTGAACGCGAGTTTCTCCGTAGAACCTGATCCGGCAAAAGCTGCGGTGCTTATTTCGGACCACATCGAACGCAAGCGGACCGAACTGGGGATTTGAAGGTGCCGGCAGGCATATCCGGTCCCGGAAAAATACCGGGAACCGGCAATCCCTCCTCCGGCAGGACCGGGGGAATACGGGTAGTGATGGCCGGCAAGGGCGGGGTGGGCAAGACCACGCTCACCGCTCTCCTTGCCCATCTTTTTTCCCGCGAGGGTTTGCAGGTGCTTGCCGTGGATGGCGATCCCCAGCAGAACCTTGCAGTGACACTCGGAATCCCGCCGGCAAAGGCAGTGCAGGTAGTGCCGGTCTCGAAAAGCGCGGAATATCTCCGGGAAAAGACCGGCGCCGGTCCGGATATTTCTCCGGGCGGCCTCCTCACCCTTAACCCGGAGGTGAGCGATGTCATTGACCGCTTCTCCGTCCCTGTGGCTGATAACCTGCAGCTCCTCGTCATGGGCGGCGTCCGTATGGCAGGTGCCGGGTGTCTCTGCCCGGAGTATACCCTCCTTGCCGCAATCCTCCGCCACATGCCGCTCCTGCCGGCACAGGTTGTCCTGCTGGACACACCTGCGGGCATGGAGCATTTCGGGCGGGCGGTTGCTGACGGGTTTGACACGGCGCTGGTTGTCAGCGACCCGTCATATAATGCGCTGTCGGTAGCACGGGAATCAGCGCTTCTCGCCCGGCAGATTGGGATCAAAAACAGGATACTGGTTGTGAACCGGTCGGGTGCACCGGACGATCTCCGGAAAGTTCATGAGATATGCGGGGAAGAAGGACTTTTCTTTAAAGTAGTGTATCTCCCGGCTGATCCGGAAGTGGTACATGCTGAACCGGTAGTCACCCCGCTCCTTGCGGGGCAATCCCCGTTCATGAATGCGGTCAGGGGTCTCGCTGACCTGATCGTGAAAAATGAGAGCGCCTGAAAGGCGACATATTTTTTTAGCTCCGCACGCAGAGGGTGCCCTTCCCCCGGTTTGCCACATCGCCCCTGTACACATCCGCGGTGATCTTCCATGCGGGAAGCACCCGCTGCCCGGTCTTTTCAAACGTGGGGAGCATGTCGTGCACCGTGCCCAGGATCACGCACGAGCCGTTCTTCATGTTCCCGCAGGGCCGGGTCGCGTCTCCTTCGATAGTCAGTTCCCCGCCCCGCATCTCCACGCCGGGGAAATCTCCCGTGCTGCCATGGATGTGCACCGTGCCTCCCGCAAGGTATTCGGCACAGAAATCCCCGGTATTGCCAAACACTTCCACGGTTCCACCCTGCATTCCTTTCTTCTCGCCACGGTAGCCGGTTGCACAGTAATGACCCGCATTGCCCCGGCAGATGATCGTCCCGCCCCGCATCTCCCGTCCGAGCCACGAATCGGCATTGCCCCGGATCTCGATCGTTCCGCCGCTCATGAAGTTCCCGCAGTGCATGCCGATATCCCCTTCGATAATGATACTGCCGGTGTCCATGTACTCCCCTACACGTTTTATCCGGGACGTGTCACCTTTGAGCACGACTTCGATGTTCTCCGGGGCCACTGCCGTCCCTTCGACAAAGATCCAGAACATTTCAGAGAGCTGGCGTTCCTTGTTGCCCTCATAGACGAGAAGGTCAGTACCTTTTAAGAAATTGCGGGGGATGATCGCCTCTGCTTCAATCGGGATGTTGGGCTTGGCTCGCACCTTGCTCTCGAGGATCACTCTCATGTAAATGCCTCCGTCTCTATGCGCCGCCCGCGGGGCAGGTACACGTCCTGCACCGGGTAATTGCTCATCCTCACAGTGTAGAACTGCTCAAATCTCTTGATAAATTCCGGATCGTTCTCCATCCGTATGTCTTCGGGCACCTTTGCATCCACCCAGAAGGTGGCATTTGCCCCGTCAACGATGATCTCCCCGTCCCGCGATACCACGCGTCCCCGCTTGATCGTGTACCGGGTCTTCTGGAACCCTTCCACCACTTTCCGATATTCGCGGGCCGGGTCAACGGAATCCGTCCGGATCGGGTAGATGGCGATGTCGGCTTCCGCACCGATCCCGAGATGGCCCTTGCCCTGGCTGACGATGCCGAGTGCCTTTGCCTGCCCGGCCCGGGTCATGACGGCGATATCGTGCCAGTCCAGTTCCCGTTCCAGCGCACAGAGCGAAGTCTTCTGCTCGGTACCGGTATGCAGCGTTGCACATTCCTCATCGCGGTAGCGTTTGCTCATCAGGAGGCCAATCACCTCAGGGTATTTCACGAACGGCGCACCATTGGGGTTGTCGGTTTCGAGCAGGCACTGCCACGGACTTTTGGTGAGGAGCGCCAGTTCAAGGCCAATAGCCCACATAATGCAGTTTACCGTACTCTTCTTCGAGTACGTTACCGGGATGATACCGGACCCGGTCTCCAGTTCCACATCATGGTTGCTCCATTTGTTGTTGTGGAGGCAGTGGAGGTTGAACTCCATGGGCCCGTCGGCGGTCATGGTCATTGTCCGGCCGAACATGATCTGGCCCATGTCCATCACGATCTGGGGCTTGCTGTTGATCGAGCGGGTGATATCCTCTGCCTTGGAACAGATGTTCTTCCAGGTCCCGCCGCCATAGGAGTGGAACTGCACGTGGGTGGCATACAGGGTCTGGCGATCCGCATTCAGGTCGGGCACGAGATCGAACGTCTCAAGGGTGGTCTGGTAATTGCCGGGTTTTCCTAAGTTGTTGCAGTGCAGGTGCACCGAGTGGGGAAGGCCGAGAAGCTCATTTGCCCGTATCATGGTGGTGATGATCTCGGACGGCGTGACAGCGAAATGCGGTACCATGTCATGGATGCCGGTTAAGTCCTCGCCCCAGCCCCATGCTTCGGTGCCACCGGGGTTGGTCAGTTTGATCCCGTATCCCCGGGCTGCTTTTAAGGTCCATGCAACAACTGCCGCGGTCTTCCGGACATCTTTTTCCCGCACCGCATCCATGACTGCCCAGTTGCCGTCAAAGAGGGTATTTGCCATCATGTCCTGGTGGGGAGTTGCCGTAAACTCCTCGTGAGTGTGGCGGGCCTCTAAGGGAGCCATCGCCCCTTCGAGCAGGGTGGTGTACCCCATGGCACTGTAACGGTAGCTGTTCCCAAACGTAGTCGGGACATAGTAGCCGCTCGTGACATGCATCTTCCCCTTGCGCTTCGTGCGTCCCGCCCGCATGTCCTCGGGGCTCATGTACCGCCCGAAGTTCACCTTGGTGCCGCTGACATGGGTATGCGAGTCAATACCGCCGGGCAGGGTGAGACAACGCTGTGCATCGATCACGTCTGCCCGGTCCGAGACTGACTCCACAATCCGGCCGTCACGGATCGCGATATCCATGATCTCGCCGTTGATGCCCCGGATCGGGTCGATGACGCAGGCATTTTTTACCCATAACTCGGTCATGGCCCCATGCCTCCGTTCAGGAGATCATAGATCTTTTTGAGGATCTCGGCATCATCGGGAAAACCACGGTCGATCAGTTTTTTCAGCCGTATGGGCACCCCATCCATCCGGTACGCGGTCCCTGCGGCATCGATACCCGCAGCGGTGCAGGGGATGTGGATGCGGGAAAGCGCGGTCGTGGCATTCACGTGCGGATCAATGATTATCGTCGGAATCTTTGCAAGATGGGCTGCCGCAGCCCTGGGGAAATTTGCACCCGGGTCGCTTGCCACGATGAGAGCAGCATCGCATTCGCCTCTCCTCAAAACATCAACAGCAGTCGTTTCACCGGGATTGTAAAACGCAATCCCCCGTGAGAAATCAACGGCAAAAGGATACCCGGTCATCCATGTGGAAACTTCGTTTGAACCATAGACATTCCCATGCCCCCGCAGCGGGGAGATGACAAATTTTGTATGCCGGTTGAGTTCGTCGGTGAGCTCGATGGCATTCCGGATATTCTTGTATTTTCCCCGGCTCATGGTAAGACCGAGCCCGAAGTAGATCGCCCCGAACTTTGCATTTTTGCAGATTTCGGCAATGCGGAGCAGCTGCTCCTTTGAGACCCCGGCAACTTTTTGGGGGATTACCGATGAGTTTCCCCGCACAATTGCCCGCAGGGCAGAAAGAACTGCATAATCCCCACCGCGTTCAATCTGCACGAATTCGTCAGCAATATTGGCAGTGTCGGTCCTGCGGGTATCTACCACGATCACGGTGCGTTCCTGCTGGGCATCCGGCACAAAGAACCCCGTGGCAAACGTAGTATACCGGCTCATGTGGCGGGGATGCGCCTCGATCGGGTTACCCCCCCAGTAGATGATCACATCCGCCCGGTTCTTCACCTGCCCGAGCGTGCAGCCGGGGTGACCTACTTCCTGGATCGCAAGGATGGACGGGCCGTGACAGACCGTGCTCGTGTTGTCGATGACAGCACCAATCCGTTCGGCAATATGCACGCCAATGCTCTGGGCCTCGCCGTGCGTGCTGCTCCACCCGTACAGGAGCGGACGGTCCGCATCCCCCAGGATCTCTGCCGTCTCCTTGATCGCTTCGTCATAGGAGATATCCTCCCATCCGGTCTCCATGCGCCGTATGGGGGCAGGGAGCCGGGTATCGTCAATGAACGTTGCCTCGGCAAGGGCACAGCCGTTCTGCACCTTGATGATCTTTCCCCCTTCGCACTCGATCTCGAGATCGTCGCAGAGACAGCCGCAGAAGGGACAGATCACATCACGTATGATCATAGCGCAACCCCCCGATAGCTTCCATGAGTTCCCCAACACTCTTCACGGGTTCATCGCACGGCTCCACATCAACAAACTGGTTTTTAAAATCCGGCATGCCGGTGCCATGGGTCTCTGATGAGATGATGTGGTTTGCATACGGGCCGTTTGTCACAAATATCTCGCCTCGTGCCACACCTTCCGCAGGAGACACGGTAAGAACGATAGAACCTGCAGGTGCAGACACCCGGACCCGGTTTCCCTTCTCAATTCCCAGCACCATCATGTCCACAGGATTGAGGAAGCATGCCGATGCTACAGCAGAGTAAGCTTCGGATCCCTTGTGCTCAACAGCAGCTCCCTGCGGGACCGAGCGTCCGGTATTGAGGACGCACTTCACTGCAATCCCTCCGGCACGGGCTGCTGGTATCCTTCGAGGATCCGGGCAATCCGGATGGCATTGGTCGGGCAGCTCGTCTCGCAGGTCTTGCAGCCCGTGCATTTGTCCTCGTGAATCACCACGACATCGCCTTCCTGCACCCGCATGATCACATCATCGTTCGAGGAATGCCCGCCGGCCCCCATCTGGGCATCGGCCTGCTTGTTGACCGGGCAGGCCGTGCAGCAGTTCCCACAACCGGTGCAGAGTTCTGTGTCAATCGCAATGCGGAACGAGAAGAGCAGCGATGTTCCTTCGCGCTCAACAGTTTCAAGGATCCTCCCGCTTTTCAGCACTCCGTTCGGGCATGCCTCAACGCAGAGCCCGCAGCGGATACAGTGCCCCTTGTGGATCTTCGGCATCCAGCCGTCACCGGCATGCACCACTTCAATTGCGCCCGGCGCCGGGCAGGCCATCATGCAGAAGAGGGCATGCTGGCAGGTCTTGCCGGTCGGCTCCGGGAAGCCCCGGAAATGGGAGGGTGTTACCAGCGGAGCGGTCTTTGCAAAGAGGAACTTTTTGATCCACTCGGCGCGGGCAAACTCCCGTAAGTACCAGAAAAACGATGACCCCATCTTACCGCTCCGCACATGCAACGCAGGGATCTGCCGAGATAAAAGTTGACGTGACATCGGCGATTGAATCCGACCCGATGATCATCTCATGGCAGCACGCCTCGATATTCATGATGGACGGGGTCTGGATCTGGATCTCCACGATCCGCCCGAACTCGTCGCTCTTGATAAAGTACGTCAGCTCTCCCCGGGGGGCTTCACCGCTGTACCGTATCTCTCCCGCCTTGCAGACGCCTCCGCCCCGTATGAGCCCTTTGGGGAGTTCCTTTAAGCATTTCCTGATCAAGGCAATGCTCTGGAAGACCTCGTCGAACCGGACCATCACCCGCGCAAAGTTATCGCAATCAGGCCGGGTGATCGGGACAAAGCCGAGTTTTTTGTAGGTGGGATGGTTCTGCCGGCAGTCAAACGCGATCCCGCTCCCCCGGGCAGTCGGGCCAACCACGTGGGCCCGCTGTGCTGCTTCCAGCGTGAGAATCCCAACCCCCCGGCTTCGCAGGGCGATCATCGGGCCGGTTTCAAACATACCGGTATAACGGCGCAGGTCCGCCTCCATCCGGTCGAGCGAGACCAGCAATGTCTCTGCCTCCTTTTTGGGGATATCGCACCGGACCCCGCCGGGGATAATGTAGGCACAGGTGACCCGGGCACCGGTCAGGCGCTCGAGTTCATCCATCACCTGCTCCCGCAGGTCGAGCAGGTACATGCCAAGGGTCTCGTGCTCGATGGTGTAGCAGTACGAGAAGTTTGCCAGCAGGTGGCTCTGCATCCGGTCCAGCTCGTTTGCAATCACGCGGAGATATGCGGCGCGGGGCGGAAGGGCGATCTCGCTCATCTGCTCCATTGCCTCGATAAAGACCATGTTATGGATCACCGAGCAGATGCCGCAGACACGTTCGGCAAGGAACATGACTTCCTGCCACGGGCGTCCTTTCATGATCCGCTCGATCCCTTTTTTCATGTACCCAAGCTCGACTTCCGCACCCGTGATGCGTTCTCCTTTCGCCTCGCACTTGAGCCGGATCGGTTCCTTGAGGCAGGGGTGAATGGGTCCTAACGGAATATTGACATCGACAATTCGTTTCATGGGCGTATCTCCTCCCAGTTGGCAAAGACCGTATCACGGACTGACAGGATTGCCTGCAGGATCTCGGTGGGGCGGGGCGGGCAGCCCGGGACTTCGGCGGCAATCGGGATATGCTTTTTTACCGGCGGATCGACATAGGAGTCACGCCGATCGAAGAGGCACCCGGAGATCGGGCAGTTGCCGATGGTGATCGCTGCCTTGGGTGCGGGAATCTTCTCCCAGACCATGGCAAGTTTCTCCTCCCATCCGGGGGTGTAGGCGCCAATCACGAGCAGGATATCTGCTTCCCTTGGATTATTGTGAACATAGATGCCGTACTGTTCGATATCGTAGCGGGGCGCAAGGCAGGCGAGCACCTCGATATCGCAACCATTGCAGGAGCCGACATCAACGTATGCCACATGGATCGAGCGTGAACGGACCACATTTTTTATCCGCTGGAGAATGTTCATGATTTCAGTGCCTCCCGTATCTGTGTCCTGCCATACGCGATCGCATCTTCTATCGGGATGCCTTCCTGTATGCGTGCATTCACTTCCCTGAAAATGGCATCCATTGCTGCACCGGAAAGGAACTGGAGATAGAGGGTATATTTTTCCCGCCCGAGTGCCCGTGCAACGGTGTCACCCAAGTCGGCCTGCGCCTCAGCCACCTCTGCCCGGGCGGGAAGGTTTTCCAGCTGGATCATGTCGAGGTGTTCGATTAAGAATCTTCGTAATTCCTGGACAGGGACACCTAGTTCCTGAGCGATCTGTCGCACGAGCTTGTCGTGCCACAGGGCAATGAGAATCCGGTACTTCTGGGGGACCAGATCCTGCTCGTAAAGGTAGGTGGTCATAGTATCCCCCCGTACCTGAGTGCCCCGTAGACCACGAACAGGAGCACTGCTGCCCAGAGGGAGATGATCTCTGCGGCATGGAGCCGTTCCTCGTCTTTTAAGAGATAGTAGGCAGTAGCAATGGCAAGCACAATGGCAACAACCAGACCTTCAGCCCATATCGACGGGCGATCGATGATCTGTGCGAGGGTAACGAGGACATAGAATATGCCCCCAAAAAGAATTGCTTCGCGGATCATGGGTGCACCACCATCAGGACAATTGCTGCATACCCCAGCATCAGCCCGGTGACCAGCATCTGGATGGTCACGGAATCGAAAGGCGACATCATCGGGGTAACTGCACAGGCAAAGGCGAGGAGCACTATCATGAGGATCATCCCCAGAAGGAGCCAGGGCAGGGAGAGCGGCCCGATAAATACCGCGAGGAAGACGGCGAGCAGGACAAATGTCTTCAAGCCATTGCAGATCTCAAGCCCCGCACGCCAGATGCCGAAGTGCTCGGTCTTGTACCCGCTCACCAGCTCCTTGGCCTCGACAATAGAAAAGGGGCCAAAGGGCATCTTCGAGAGGATCACGAGAAACATGGCACAGGCTGCCGGAAACGCGGTGATGAGCATCGGACCGTTCATCTGCTGGTACTGCATGATGGCAGAGAGGTCGAGTGAACGGGTGTAGACCGCGATCACCGCAACGCTGACAAAGAGCGGGATCTCCGATGCCGCTGATATGACCGACCGGACACCGCCATACTTGCCGTAGGGCGATCCCGACGAGAGCCCGAACCCGTGCTCTACGATCTTGTGGAGCATGTAGATCCCTAATATGACCAGCAGGCTTCCCCCGCTGACGAGCACATAGAAGGCCGCAGTCCAGATGCCGATCGCGATCAGGACAACCCCGACAAAGAGGACCGGGCTTGCGGTCTTTGGGATCCAGGTCGTCTTGAAGGAGAACTTGAGCATGTGCAGGATCTCCTGCCATATGGGCGGACCGGGCCTCCGCTGGATCCGGGCGATGATCTTCCGGTGGATGCCTAAGAGGAGCAGGCCAAAGAGCGTAGCAAGGACAAGTTCTGCGATCATATCAGTACCCGATGAACGGGATGTCACCTCCGGACTCTCCTGCCATCCAGCTAAAGAAGAGTGATAAGACCGTAACCGGGAATGCCACAACCAGCAGGGCTGCACACGCGAAAAGCGGTATCATTTCCATAAAGTAGAGGCCGGATGCTATGACACAGACACCCGCACCCGCCCAGAAGATTCGTGCAACCGTTTTTTTCTTCATCTTCATCACCCCAGCATAACGATCTCGACTACCCGCAGGAAGATAAGCAGCGACGAGAGAGAGCACATAATCACGTACGGGGCACCCGGTGCCCGGAACATCTCGGCTTTTGCCGCGTAGAACGGGGCCATACCTTCACCTATTACACCTAACACGAGCATCCCCTTTGCAATCAAAGGGACGGCGGGAACAGTCCCTTTCATCAGCTCGATCATGGAGAGCGAACCGGTGACTGCTGCATAGATGGCTGCCCCCGCAAAGAGCGGGACGGTTGCCGCAAGGGCCACCAGCCCGTACTGATAGGCTGCATCCTGCACATGCCGGCTCTTCACCGCAGCAACGATACCGACATTGGTAATCCCGACCATCGCGGTAAAGAGCGTGAAATTGAAGATATCCCCGGTCACCATCGCCCCCATCGTGGCAAGACCACAGGCAATCGCCATGAAGCGCCGAAACCGCATCTCGGAAAGGCTGATCTCCTTGGCCCGGTAGGCATCGCCCCCGAATGCGATATCGATCTGTTTTTCCGGCCGGCTGATGAGCACGAGCACGGTAAAGGTGAGGGCGAGCAGGAAGAGCGTGATCGTGTACGGCGTAAAGTACACGAGTTCGTCGCCAAATTCCAGCACAAAGAGGGGGACTCCCCCGATGAGATCAATCATGCGACTCCCCCCACATCATCCCGACAAGGGATAACTTGACCGTCACTTTCAGGAGGATCCCAATCGCAGCGCCCATGAGGGCGATAAACCAGTATTGCGGCAGGAACATAAAGACAAAGAAGGCTGCGATCCAGAGCGCCCACGAGATGCCGCTTGCCATCTCGAGGAGGTTTAAGTCCTCCCGGTACGTGCGGGAGATGAAGAGGAAGGCAAGGCCAAGACCCGCCACCGCTCCACCGGTGAAACCCGAGAGGATCAGGCCATAGGCGACAAGGAATATCGAGAGGATAAGCGGGGCATCCGCTTTTGCGATCACTTCGATATTGAGCCCGGTTACGGGCCGGTCCCGTATTCCCTCTTTCGTGCAATAGATCTGGGAGAGGGCAAGCAGTTCGGCAATTCCCACGGTCAGGCCCGGGAGAATGAGTGCTTCTGCAAGATCGGTGCCGAGCAGTGCGATTACGCTGAGCCCCACCATCTCGACCAGATCGAGGAGAAGGAGTTTTTGGAGATCATCATGTTCCCGTGCGAGTGCATAGAACGCGATCACGGCAGCGACCATCACGACCAATATCCCGTAACTGTACTGTGCCCACATGGTCAGCCCTTCCGGTAGATATACGAGGCAATCGCAAACGCGATGAAGAGGATCGTGGCCTCGACAACGGTATCCAGCCCCCGGGTGTTGTACAGGATCTCATCAATAATCCCTCCCGGGTGTGAGACGATGGTGGTGCCAAGGTGCATCGTCACCTGCGACAGGAACAGGGAAAACGGCGTCAGGTACGACGTTACGAGCCCTGCTGTCGGGGAATTTGCCGGGTACTGGGAGACGATGGTCGCCTGCGTGAACGGAGGTCCCCCGCGATCATACGGGTCGAGCGAGCTGTTCTTGTCAAAGTTCTTGGGATAGAGCTGCTTCTCGCTGTACGGGAGCGGGAGAAGGAGGATGCCGGCGATAAACAGGAGCAGGCAGGCACCGGCAAAGAGGCGGGTAATATTTTCATAATTGCACAGGATGTGCGAGATCTTCCGTATGATCATCCGGCCACCTCTTTCTTCTGGATGACCCGAACGAAGATGAACGTCGAGAGCACCGTGATTGCCCCGAATGTGAGCAGGGCCAGCGCCTCGTTATACGAGAGCATGATGAGCAGCAGGCCAAAGGCAGGGATCTCGAGATTGATCAGTCGGGTCAGGTAATCCTTTGGTTGGGGAAATGCGACTGCGATCGAACCGGCTACCAGCACGATGAGGCCAATGATAAATTCCGGCGCATAACCGACGGTCATGATGGTGCCCTCCTCTGGCATGCCATCAGGATGAAAATCGTGGAAAGCGGAGCGATCAATGCCAGTGCTATCGCCACGTCCAGTAACCCGCGGTCGATGATGAACGGAAAGACCCCGGCGGTCAGGATGGAGATGGAGATCAGTTTATCGAAAGGATCGCGGTTGAAGATCGCAGCTGCCACACCGATGAAGATGAGCAGTGCCGATGCTACGAGGATGATCTCATCCATTGCGCTTCATCCCCCCGGACCAGGTACTGGCGATCGCGTTGGACTCGAACGTGGACCCGACAAAGAACGCTGCTGCTGCAAGGATAGTGAGCGGGTGCGGCAGCAGGAGTGCAATGATGGCGGTGACGGCAAACGATATGACGTTGAGAAAGGGCAGTTTGCGCATCGTCTTTCGCTCGGCAATCACCCGCAGGGCTGCATATACCGCGATTGCTGCACAGATGTATATCGCGATCATGGGGCCCCCAGCAGCCGGTTCCTGAATGCCCAGAGCCGGCCGATCAGCCGGCTGGACCGGGCATGGGAGATGCCCTGTATGGTCAGGATCGCAATGACCATACCGGCGATAAAGTCCGGTGCGGTAAACCCGATCATGGTCATACCGTAGACAAGGAACGTTGCAGTAATCGCTCCGGTTGTCCCTGCGTACCCGCGATCGTAACAGATGCGGTTGCCGATATAGACAAGCAGGACCGCAAATAGACCGCCGGGAAGTCCTGCACAGTATACTCCGCAGGCTGCGAGAAGCGTGCCTGCCGAAGCATCGGGTGACGAGACAATGTTGCCCATCATATTCCCGCCATGCAGGTCCCCGCCACCCCGTTCTATTTCCTCAGCTATGGCGGTTGCTCCGGAAACACCCCCGCGTTCCGGTAACCTGAAAAATATATCAATAGCTACAAAATTGATCCAGCATAGCACAGCAGCAATCAGTATACGGGCGGGCTCATCGAGCATGGTACAACCCGGCGAAAATCATCGTCTGACCGAATCATCGGCAGGCAACTGGATAAAGGTTGTGATATTGACGTATTCCGCCTCCCTTTAATGAGAGAAGGGGGCAAGTAACACGGGTACTGATTTTTTTACCATCCCCCCTAATTTTACTGGCACATTGCCCGGTTTTCCTGCGATAGACCAGGTACATCAGGATAATGCACACAGATATGCCAGCGATACGGTGAACCCACGAGATGAAATTTTATTATTCTTACGCACTCATCGCAGCCGGGGGATTCCTCGGTGCGGTTCTGCGCGGGTTCATCGATCTGCAGATCCCGTCCCTTCCCGGTACGCTTGTTGTCAATTTTCTCGGGTGTATCCTCATGGGCGTGTTCATGTACGAGTCAATTTACATCGGGGCATTCACCACATTTTCGACGTTAGCCGTGCAGAGTTTTGAGGTGGCGCCGGGTATCGCAATCCTGAACCTTGCAGCAAATCTCGTGTTGGGGCTCTTTGGGATCTTTGTCGGACGGTACATCATCAGCTACCAGCGGGGGATCTGAATGGAGCCGTTTGTCCTGGTGGGAATCTGGGGAGCGATAGGATCGATCTTCCGTTTCGAGCTCGCGAAACTGCAACCGGTCCGGGGTCTCCCAATTGGGACAGCACTCGTAAATATCCTGGGAAGTTTTGCCTTCTCGCTCGTTGTCTTTGCTGCACTACCGGGCGAACTCTATTCACTGATCGGTATCGGGGCGCTGGGCGGGTTCACCACGTTCTCGACATTTTGTTTCGAGACGTTCCGCATGCTTGAAGACCATGATTATCATACGATGATTACCAATATGCTCATCAATGTTGCAGGCAGCCTCGCGGGTGTGTTCGGGGGGTATCTCCTTGTCCTGTGGCTCATGTGAGGGAACATTATGTTAACGGACGGAATGCTGTTACGGATCTATATTGCAGAATCAGTACGCATCAAGGAAAAATCTGCATACAAATACTTGGTTGATTTTTTTCTGGCAAAGGGATTTCCCGGCTGCACGGTCTTCCGGGGTATGGTCGGCTATGGCCACGAGTACAAGATCCGCACGGTGGATGTGCTCCAGCTCTCGCTGGATCTCCCGGTCGTGATCGATGTGGTGGATACCGAAGAGAAGATCATGGCCATCGTCCCTGAAGTCGAGGCGATGGTGGAGCACGGGCTGGTCACCGTCCAGAAAGTGCAGATGGGACTAAAAGAAAAAAAGCAGTAATTTATTGATCTCTACCCTACGGCCCGCAACCACCGGAGCGTTTCGATATGCACCCACCGCTTGCGCAAAGGGATCCTTTTTCCGGGTTGTCACAACAGGCAGCAGGTGTCAAATGTTCTTTTACCACCTGTTCTGCAACCTGATATGCGTACACCGTGAACATCTCGTCCGGCACCTCGTCGATCCCGAACGGGAGATCGAGGTTATAGATCAGGTCCGCCCGCACGATTGTCGGCCGGAGGTCAGCCATGACCCCTTCCATCATCCGCGATGAACAATTGATGAAACATCCTTCGATGGCGATCACCTTCTCTGCCCTGCGTATAAGGTTCCGCTGGCCGGTATCTTTGGTGAATGCACCGCCAAGGCAGATCCTTACCGTCTGGTCGCGGGCGAGCCGGTGGGCGACAAGGTTTGCCGCACGCCGGGCAACCTCGCCCCGGGCACACGCCCCTTCGCAGGCCATCACCGCGATCTTCGGGGGGTTGGTGGAATTTCTCTCAGCATAGTCTTCGCAGGCCGGGCATTTGCCGGTCACTTTTGCTATCTTTGCAGTTTCGTAATCCATCTCTTTCATCACTGCATGAAAGGTGAGTCGGGGAGTCTGATATATCCCCAAACCGGATTTCAAGAAAAATTGAAATCGCACGATCCTCTCAAATACCTGCATAAGACCAAGCGAGCATCTTTTGTATTTTTCATGCCTATCTCGTAACCATGGCAACTGCCCGCTGCTGTCCTGCCGACTGCGCCCTGCGAAGTGACTGGGAAGATGAACTCCGTGCCGAAAAAGAGATGCTGAACCAAGATACCGTGACGGAATTACACCGGCTCATAAAACTGCTCTCTCACCCGCTCCGTTTGAAGATCATCCTGATGCTCTTAAAACGGGACCACTGTGTCTGCGAGTTTTTCTATGTCTTTGAAGAACCGCAGAACCTGATCTCCTATAACTTAAAAAAACTCAAAGAGGGCGGGCTTATCGAATCTTACTATCGCTCGAATCATAAGATCTACAAGGTAATGGCAGAGACAGAACCGGCTCTTAAACAAATCCTCGGGGAAGTTAGCAGGTGACCCACAGGATCGGGTCTCATTTCTCCTCTCGAACCAGGTAATTCCCCTTCGCGTCACCGGATCTTTTCAGGCCGGGGCAGAATCATCCGGCCTGCGTGAAGTTTCGGATATGATTCCAAGTCTTTTTCTATCCCCTTACAAGTACATTACTCATGGATCCCCTCCTCGCGTTTGCGATCACCCTTGCCCTCATCACCATGGTCAGCCTGTGGTACCGGATATCCCCGTTCTTTACCCTGATTGGCGGGGCAGTCCTGTTCGGGCTTCTTGCGGGTATGACTCCTGACGCGACGATGCTGGGGATCATCGCGGGGATCGGTAAGGTTTTTTCAGCATTTGGCATCATCATCCTCTGCGGGGCAGTTATTGCAAAACTCCTGCAGGAGCAGCACCAGATCGAAGAGATCGTTACCGATATCCGGCGGTACGTGAAAAACCCGCCGGTGATTGCCGGGGTATCGGGATATCTCCTGTCCGTGCCGATAACCTGCTGCATCACCGCGTATATCATGCTCAACCCGATCCTCGACAGCCTTGAAAAAGACAGGACAAGGCGCAACGTACTCCTGTATCTTGCCGCGGTCGGGGGCATCATCTCCTACGCCCTCATATACCCAACACCGGTTGTCATCCCGCTCTACGAAGCATTCTCCAGGGGAATGAGCCCGTTTTTCTTTGATGCTGTATCCATCCCGCTCTCTCTCCTGCTACTGGGAGGAATCCTCCTTTACTTCCGGTTTGTCCATCCGGCTTCTTTCACTACGGAAAGAGATGATGCGTACACTGCGTCTCCCCCGGGCCAGGAGGTCAACGCGCCGGCCCGGCAGCAGGGAATTCACTGGCGGGCATGGGCTCCCTTTATCGCAATCCTGATCGCGATTCCGGTAGCTTTTCTTATCCTGCACCTCTCGCAGGTGAGCATGATCAACTTCATCATGCTGGTCGGTGCGGTTACGGCTATTGCCCTTGCTCCTTCAGCAGCACGGGCACCTGGATTGTCGCAGGGGGCCAAACACGCGGGCCTGATCATCTTTGACATCTGCGGCGCAGGAGCACTCGGTTTTGTCATTGTCAAAAGCGGATTTGCCCAGATTGCCTTAGGCCAGCTGACCCTGCTGATCCCTATTATCCTCGTGCCGTTCATCCTCGCAGCACTGATCGAGACTGCACAGGGTTCACGGGTGGTTACTGCCGTGATCACGGCCGAAGTCCTAGCAGGTTCAGCAGTTGTCGGTGCAATCCACCCGCTCCCGCTCATCCTCCTCATCGGTGCCGGGTCATGCGTTGTATCCTACGTGACCGACCCGTTCTTCTGGCTTGTCCAGCGGACAACCGGGGATGACATCAAAACCGTAGTGAAAAATTACTCGCTGCCCATTGCACTCGCGGGTGCCGGGATCTTCGTTGTTGCCGTGGCCCTGGAGTACCTGGTCTTCCGGTAAAAGAGGCAGAACCTGCCGGAAGAACTAGGCAGGGTTACCGGAAATATTCCCGGCCGGTGTCCGTCAGCGAATAAACAATCCAGTTCCCGTGATACTCCCCTTCGATAAGGCCACCCTCTTTTAAGATATTCAGGTGGTAGGAGAGCTTGGAACCGGAGAGGCGGGTGAAGCGGTTGATAACGCAGACACAGAGCGGCTGGTCTTTGATGAGATAGAGGATGGTAAGGCGGAGGGGATCTGCCAGCGCATGATATACCCGGCCCTGTGCCTCAAGTTCCCCGGGAGAAGGGACCCGGTCAGCCAGTGCTTCGAATCCTCCAATCTCATCGAGTTCCTTCTGGATCTGCTCCGGGATATCCGTCGATTTTGCCGGCAGGGTATCCTTCGGTTGTGTTCCGCAGCAGGATTTTTTCCGTTGTACCATTTCAATTTAATCTGAAATGAAAAGATATATAACCTTGCCCCGTTCACATTGATTCAACAAAAGTTGAAATGAAGTGAGTATCATGGAAGGACAACAATCAACCTGCAATTGCGGTGCAGAGAAGAAAACCCGGATTATTTACTCCTGCTCCGGTATCGGATCGAACGTCGGACAACTCGCGAACGCAGCGGCATGCAAGCTCGCCCGTGAGGGGTATGGCGGCGGTTCGTGCCTTGCCGGTGTTGGCGGGGGCATTGAGAAGCTGGTCAGCGTTGGAAAATCGGCTGATGAGCGGATCGTGATAGACGGTTGTCCGGTTGCCTGTGCAAAGAAGATCATGGACGACAAAGGCCTCTCAATTGACCGCTACGTGATGATCACCGATCTCGGCATCACAAAAATCCCCGGGCCGGCCTATGACGGGGGAGATGTACAGACCGTAGTCAATGCCGTGAAAAACGGATAAGCGCCGGGATCATGTGCTGCATAAATAACCCAGATGGAGGCCGTCACACAGAGGTTGTCGCGAACGGACGGACGGTCCCCACGGCCAGCCTGCCTTGGAACCCGCACCCGAAGTTTGCCGGGGTCTCGTTAAAACACTTCGTAACGGGAAAGGACACCGGGGGCAGGCTCAGCCTCCACCATGTCCGGATCGATCCCGGCTGCACTATCGGCGACCACGCCCATGCCGGGCAGATTGAGATCCATGACGTGATCGCGGGAAACGGGACCTGCACGCTGGAAAGCAGTGTCATCCCGTACGCTCCCGGCATCGTCGGGGTAATGCCAGCGGACCGGGTGCACCGGATCAACGCAGGAGACGGCGGCCTGCTCCTGCTCGCAACGTTCTCTCCGCCACTCGTGTGAGGAAACCATGATTGTGCTTGTAACCTGTTCGGGAATATCAAACACCGGTAAACTAACCACGCAGGCCGCATGTTCCCTGATGCAGAGGCGGCCGGGCCGGTTCCAGTGGACGCATGTCAAGAAATCCGCTGCATCTCTGGAAGAAGAATGCAGGGGTGGGGAACAGATCATCGTCATTGACGGGTGCAAAGACTGCTGTGCCGGAAAAAAACTCGGGGCAACGAATATCACCCCTCATATCCATATCATCACAACCGATCTCGGCATTGAAAAGAACGGGATGGCTGATGTGCAGTACCAGGAAATTGAACGGGTGGTTGCCGCCATACAGGGCGCACTATCCGGGGAGTAAATCATGCAGGACTATTTACAACTCTTTGCGGACTGGCTGACCTATACGATCTTCGGGCTTGTCCCGACCACCCCGCTCGCATCTTCCGTGGACTTCTTTGTCTACGACACGATCAAGGTCACGCTCATGCTCGCGGTGATCGTCTTTGCTGTCGGCATTGTCCGTACCTACATCACACCGCAGAAAGTGAAGAAATGGGTGGGGGGACGCACCGAAGGAGTGGGCAACGTGGTCGCAGCCCTTCTTGGCATTCCCACGCCGTTCTGCTCCTGCTCGGCCGTTCCGCTCTTCATCGGCTTTGTGGAATCCGGCGTACCGCTCGGCATCACCTTCTCGTTTCTTATCGCATCGCCGCTGATCAACGAGATTGCCGCCGCCATGCTGCTCGCCATGTTCGGCTGGCAGATCGCCTTAATCTATATCGTCTCCGGTCTCGTCATCGCAATCGTGGCCGGCATCATCATCGGGCGCCTCCATCTCGAAGGCGAGGTTGAGGAGTTCGTGTACAAGTGCAAGATGCACGATCAGCCGGATAAGGAGATGACGGGAAAGGAACGGATCGACTTTGGTATCAGCGAATCAAAGAGCATCACGCTCAAAGTATTGCCGTATATCATCATCGGTATCGCCATCGGTGCAATCATCCACGGATATGCCCCGGCAGATTTCCTGGTCAACATCGCCGGACCGGGCAACCCGCTCGCGGTCCCGATTGCGGTACTGGTCGGCGTCCCGCTTTACTCCAATGCAGCTGGCATGATCCCCATCATGGAAGTGCTTACCGCAAAAGGTATGGCAATGGGAACCGCCCTTGCGTTCATGATGTCGGTCATCGGTCTCTCGCTACCGGAGATGATCATTCTCAGAAAAGTGGTCAAGATCAAACTGCTCGCCGTATTTGCAGGCATCCTGTTCATCTCATTCACGCTGACGGGCTACCTGTTTAATGCGATTCTGGGTTAACCTATTGATCGGAAACATTTCCATGACAAAATCTGACGACGCCTATGCCAGCTTCATGAGCAGGTTCACCTGCTCATCAGCTGTTTTCTCTGCATATTCCAATGAACTGGGTCTGGATCCTGATACGGCAAAGAAGATCGCGTGCGGTTTCGGGGCCGGGATATCAAAGACCGGCAATATCTGCGGTGCGGTCTCCGGGGCACTCATGGTGATCGGACTGAAATACGGCAAGACACGGGCAGACGATGAAGCTGCAACCGAGAAGACCCGGGCGCGGGTCAGGGAATTCATCCGTGAGTTTACCGAAAAGAACGGATCCGTGAACTGCACGGAGTTGCTCGGCTATGATCTGAGCGATCCGGAAGCGTTCTCTGCAGCAAAGGACAGCGGCCTGTTCATGACGAAATGCCCGGCACTTGTCCGGGATTCTGCAGATATCCTGGAAAAGATACTCTGATAGTATAGAGGGTGAAAAACGCATGAAACCAGACAAACAACTCTCTTTTCTTGACCGCTACCTGACCCTCTGGATCTTCCTTGCCATGGCAGCCGGTATCGCCATCGGGTACTTCTCACCTGCCGTACCGGCCCTGATCACCGGCCTCTCGGTCGGCACCACCTCGATCCCGATTGCAGTCGGGCTCATCCTGATGATGTACCCGCCGCTTGCAAAGGTGAAGTACGAGGAACTGGGAAAGGTGTTCCAGAACACGAAAGTGCTCGGTCTTTCGGTTGTCCAGAACTGGATTGTCGGCCCGGTGCTGATGTTTGCGCTTGCGGTCATCTTCCTCCGCGACCAGCCGCTTTTCATGTACGGCCTGATCCTCGTGGGGATCGCCCGCTGTATCGCGATGGTGATCGTCTGGAACGATCTTGCGGAAGGCGACTGCGAGTACTGTGCCGCAATCGTGGGGATGAACTCGCTCTTCCAGGTATTCTTCTACTCGGTCTATGCCTGGTTCTTCATCACGTACCTGCCGCCCCTGCTCGGCATCGGGACCGGTTCTGAAGTCTCGATCACGATGCTCCAGATTGCGGAGAGTGTCTTTATCTACCTCGGCATCCCGTTCATCGCCGGCATGGTCACGCGGTATGCCCTGCTCCGCGTAAAATCAAAGGCATGGTACGAGCAGGTCTTCATCCCGAAGATCTCGCCGATCACGCTTGTCGCACTTCTCTTTACGATCATCGTGATGTTCTCGCTCAAGGGCGAGTATATCGTGAATGTGCCCTTCGACGTGGTCCGTATCGCCATCCCGCTGCTCTGCTACTTTGTCATCATGTTCTTCGTGAGTTTCTGGATGTCCCACCGTCTCGGGATCGATTACGCAAAGTCGGCTTCGCTCTCGTTCACCGCCGCGTCCAACAACTTCGAGCTCGCGATTGCGGTTGCCATCGCGGTCTTTGGCATCGCCTCACCTGCGGCATTTGCCACGGTCATAGGCCCGCTCGTCGAAGTGCCGGTGCTGATCGGGCTCGTGAATGTCTCGCTCTGGATCCGGGAGAGATGGTACGGGGGCAACGCGGGTTCGTGCACTATGGAATGCACGCAGCCCTGATTTGAGAGAAAAACGGGGGATGTCAACCGGCAGATGGGTTTGACAGGACATTTGCCCTGATTCCTTTTTTTAAAGTCGCGGCAGGGGAGGGGGATAAGATGGGGGATATTTCCCGTCGTGCACTGCATCATCACCGGGCGCTGTCTTCAGCACGCAGCGATCTGGAGATCGTGCCAATGGGAAAGCTAATAACCCTTCAGCGGGATTTCCTCATTACGAAGCGGAGCATAAGTATGAAAAATCCCGGAACCCCCGTATACCACCCGGTCAGCCTTAACCGGGATTATCTTGCCGGAAAAATGCTGGACCGGTACGCAGAAGCACATCCCAAAACCTGGCAGGCATTCAGTCCTCACCGCAGGACACGTATCCGGGCAGAGTTCATGGATATGATCGGGAGTCTCCAGGAATCGCTGGCAACCGGCAGCCCGGCCTTTCTCATCGATTATACCTGCCACCAGCAGTCCCGCTTTGCTGCCCGGCACCTTCCCGGGGAACTGGCTGTTTCCTACCTCGGGGTTCTCAAGGATATTCTCGCGCAGGAACTGCCCCCGGACTATAGGGAGCATGTCGGCGCTTTTGTCAAAAAGGCAGTTTCTGCCCTGAAATCGCCTGCAAAAAGCGACCCGTGTATGGCCCCTGAGACTTCGCTGTCCACGGTTGCCCGATCATTCCTTGATGCAATCCTTGCAGCAGACCGGGACCGGGCCGATGCGATCATCGATGAAGCACTCGCATCAGGCACCACGGTTCACGACATCTATCTCGGGGTCTTCCAGCCGGTGCTCAGGGAAACCGGAAAACTCTGGCAGCAGAACGAGGCAACTGTTGCGCAGGAGCATTACGTTACCGGAACCATTCACCAGATCATGGGTCGTATGCATGACCGGGTCGCTGGTTCAGGCAGGAAGATAACGCAGAAAAAATCGGTTGTTGCTGCCAGTGTCGGGGAAGAACTCCACGATATCGGGATCCGCATGGTGGCGGATTTCTTCGAAATGGACGGCTGGGAGGTGTATTACACTGGGGCAAACACACCGGTAAAATGTATCCTTGATGCGGTAAAGGACCGGAAGGCCGATGCGGTCGCCCTCTCGATTACCATGCCATCCCGCCTCCCCGATGTCCAGTACCTGATCCGGTCGCTCCGGGCGGATGCAGGTACGGCACACGTGAAGATCATCATCGGGGGGTACCCGTTTGCCATCCTCCCGGACCTCTGGAAACAGGTCGGGGCCGATTCATATGCAGCGGGAGCGGATGACGCGGTTGCCACTGCAAACCGGCTTATTGCGGGTAAGCGGTAGACGGAAACACCGGTATATACAGTCTGCGGGTTACCGGGAGGAACACGGCCTTTTTTAAAAAAACGGTCACCAAACAACCCGGAAGTAGTGGAATTCTTCAGTAGCGGGACTGTTCCTGACCGCGATATCCTCGACTTTTATTACGGGATTATCCCGGGCACGGGCAAGACGGACAAAATCGGCAAGGGATGCAGGAGAACTCTCGGCTACCATCTCCACGGTGCCGTCGGGAAGGTTCCTGACGTACCCGTGCACACCGGTTGCCTGGGCACAATTCGAAACAAAGTGCCGGTATCCTACTCCCTGGACCTTCCCCTTTGCTACGGCGGTGATCCGCTCCATATATATTTCCTGACCCGGGGTGTTTTATAGTTTGGGAAATTGATTCCGGGAGTTCTGCGGGTTCTGATACAGAGCAGCGAAATGGGGGGTCCTGTGCTGAGGGGGGGCATCCCTCCACCCCACAATCAGGCCCCCATCCAGGCCCTGCTTCCTCCGGATCGGGATCACTCCAATAATCAACCGGTTGTGATGCAAAAGAACACCCGGTAATTGCCGGAACGCACCACTTCGCACCGTGATCTGGTGCACTAACCATTTCCTGCTGAACAGATTATTTCAGGATTTTTCCAACCGTAGTGTCTTTTTGTATGCAAAGTGCGGTTCAAAAATAAAAATTAAGGTTTGATTAAAATTTTAAAACCAAGGTTTGATTAATTTTTTTTGAGCAAGGTTCGATTTAAAAATAAAAATCGAAGTCCGATTGTAATTTTAAAATCAGGGTTTGATTGATCCGGTAAAGGATTTCGAACGCGATCGTGATCGCCATGAAAACAATTTGAGCAAGGTCTGGTTGATCCGACTAAGCAGCCCAAAGTACTGTTTTGGTGAGATCCCGGAATACGTTTACGTCTGAAGGGTGGACATATTTTCTCCCATTTTGAATTCCGTGGCCTTGAAAGTGATCGCCTTTGAACATTTCCAGGCAGAGTCTGGTTGATCTGCAAACGGCTTTCAAGCAGGGTCCGGGGGTCGATTGAAAATTTCCGGGCAAGGTTTGATTTATTTTTTTAAAGCAAGATCCGGTTAAAAATTAAAAATCAAAGCTTGATTGAAATTTTAAAATCAAGGTTCGATTAATTTTTTTAAAACAAGGTCTGGTTTAAAAATAAAAATCAAAGTCCGGTTGTAATTTTAAAATCAAGGTTTGATTGAAAAATAAAATTCAAAGGGTGATTAAAAAAAATTTGAGCAGGGTCCGGGTTGAAACACATTCTAAGTTAGCGGGTGGTGCAGTGAGTGGTGCAGTTGATACTATTTTGATGGACCAGGCCAGGTATCCTCAGCCTCCCGCTCAAAGAGTGCACCAGTACTGTTAACGATATCATATGATTCGCTGGGGGGGCCTTTCATCACTAATCAAAAGCGATCCAAATCCTACCTGTTTTTATTGTCCCCTGCAAGAATATCATAAAAAGAACGGGGAAAACCCATGGACGAAGCCAGCAGAGCAACCCTCGACATGCAGGACATGAAAGATCCCGGCTACGAGATCTTCATCATCCTCGTCTCGATATTATCCGTCATCAACCTCATCATCTCCTGGCTTCCCGTGATCGATACCGATGCCATCAACGTCATCGTAACCTTCAACTTCTTCCTGACGATCATCTTCCTCTCAGATTTCCTGTACCGCTTCTTCACCGCCGGCTCGAAAAGATACTATTTCATCCGGGACTGGGGATGGGCAGATCTCCTCGCAAGCATCCCGGCGCTCCGCATCCTGCGGCTCTTTCGGATCTTCAAGGCCTACCACCTGCTCGACAAGTATGGCGGCCGGAACATCTTTCTCCAGCTCAAAAAGCACCGGGCCGAGAGTGTCCTCTACATCGTCATCTTCTGCGTGATGGTCGTCATCGAGGCCGGGGCGTTCTTCGTGCTCATCGCGGAACGCTCGGCCCCGGATGCCAATATCCTGTCTGCCTCGGATGCCATGTGGTGGGTATACGTGACCATCACCACCGTAGGCTATGGCGACCGCTACCCGGTGACCAATACCGGGAGAATGGTCGGCGTTATGGTCATGACCATGGGTGTCGGCCTCTTTGGAACCCTTGCCGGTTTTATCGCCAACAAGCTCCTCACGCCGGATACTGCCAATCCCCCCGTACCGGGCAACACAACGGGGACGGGCGATAGTAATCTCTCCGAAATCAGGATTGCCCTCCAGGAGCAGACCCGGCAGAATGAACAGATCCGGCAACGGCTCGACCAAATCGAACAACAGCTCAGCGGAAAGCCACCGGATTGATACGATACCGGCACGCCTGAACATTCACCCATATCGCAAGCCCGGTTGCCCCTAACACAACTTTTTTTTCCTTAACACAAATCCACATGTGTAAATAACCCGATATCAGCCTCAATTTTATAAATCGGGCTATTTATCGTCCGATTTCGGCGATTTGATTTCGAAACCTTTTAATTAAGATCTCACCAAATTTACACTAACCACAAAGAGTTTAACTCGATGTGTGTGGCATTGCATTTTGAATACTCTCGTTTTCGCACGAGGGGAGGAGGCTAAATGGAACAAATAGTATTTGGCATTGGAATTACTGCATTGACAGGAGCTCTTGCCACTGTAGCCGGATCTGCGGAAGATACTGAATCCAACATCGGATCACAAGGTGACCCGAACTCACAGGTTCAGCTCGCACCGCAGATGGGATTCCTGCACCGTATCTTCAATAAGGCGGTCGCTGGAGAACCACCGGCATACGGTCTCTGGTGTGCACTCGGTGCAGGCCTGGCATGGGCATTCATGGCGATGCAAATCAACGCAATCCTTGCGATCGTCCTCGGCTGTGTACTCGCAGTCTTTGTACAGGGCGTCTACGCAACGACTGCGTACCTTGGCAGGACTGCAAGTCTTGCTAAGTTCGGTCAGCCCGTTTACGTGGACATCATCAAGTCCATGACAACGGTCACTATGGCACACGCGTTCATCGCAATTTTCTGTACCGTAGCACTCTGTCAGTTGATCAATGGTGCACTGGGACATCCGTTCCCGCTGCCACTGCTCGCACTGATCTGGGGTATTGCACTCGGTGCAGCAGGATCTGCGACGGGCAACCCGTACTATGGTAAGGAACGTCAGTACCAGAACCAGAAGTTCGGCGCCGGTGTGCCGATCTCTGCATCAGGTAATATCGTCCGCTACGCCGAAGCCGGCGAGCGCAACTCGATTGACAACGGATTCTTCACCCACAAGATTGGTGGTTCGGCATCCGGTCTCTGTTTTGGTCTGATTGTTTTCCTCGAACTCTGGCGTACCATTCTCTTCGAGAGAATCTACGCAGGCTGGGGTGCAATCGCAGTCGGTGTCCTCATTATCCTGATCTTCACGGTCATTGACCGGTATATCGAGGTCTGGGCACGCAAGAACTACGGACCCTACACCGCAGCCAAGGAGGCAGAAGCATGAGCGCAGTTGCAGCAAAACCAACAGCTGGCGGCGCAATGAACCCAGGCGCGATGGCAGTCGGCATTGTCATGCTGATCATCATCATCGGCCTGACATACACCGTCTCTCCCAGTCTGGGAGTCATGGCCCTTATCGGCATCATCATCGGCGGTGTCATGATCGGATTCGGCACCCATTTCGTGCCAGTCGGTGGTGCTCCCGCAGCAATGGGACAGGCACCGGGTATCGCGACAGGTGTCGCCATGCTCGCAGCTGGTGCAGGTCTCGCCGGACTCTTCGGCGGAGCATGGGCAGCAGACCAGGGTATGGTCGTTGCAGTCGTCACCGGTGGTATTGGTGGCGGCCTCATGATGGCAATCACCTGTATGATGGTGAACTTTGTCTACGTCTTTGGCATGGGTATCCCGGCCGCGTCAGGTAAAGTCTTAAAGGACCCCATCACCGGGGACTCACAGGCAGAATACAAATCCCAGGGTACTGAAGGTCACGGTCTTCCGTTCGTCTCATTCGTCGGTGGCGTGATTGGCGGTCTTCTTGGCGGTGCAGGCGGTACGCTCATCTACCTGGAACTTCTCGGCCTCTACAAGGCAACGTTCCCGACTATGATGAACGCAACTGCAGCACAGATTCTCCCTGTTGCAGTATCCATCGCCGGTATGTTCGCAGTCGCCTTATTCCTCGTGAATGCAGTGCTGACCGCATACAACATCACCGGAACAATCGAAGGACCCCACGACCCGAAGTTCAAGCGCTGGCCACGGGCAATCGTTGCATCAGCAGTTGCATCAGCACTCTGCGGATTCGTAGCGATCCTGATCGTGGTAATGTGAGGTGTGAAGATGTCAGTAAAAGTTGAAGTAATTGAAGGCGGCGTCCCGCACAATAAGATCATGATCGCGGGACTCGTCAGCACACTCGTGTGCATTTACCTGACGTACCTCAATGCGGTCACCAACACCGAGATGTTCTCATTCTTCGGCGGACTTGCAGTAGTCGCTGCACTGATCTGGGGCAGCCACACCATCAAGGTGCTGTGCAGCTACGGTATCGGTACCGGTGTACCATCCGCAGGTATGATCGCATTCGGCTCGGGTGTAATCGCGATGCTCCTCGCTACCAAGTTTGGTACGATGGCACCGATTGTTGCACTCGTGCTTGCAGCCGTCATTGGTTTCATTCTCGGGTATGTCTCAAACAATATCCTGAACATGAAAATCCCGGCCATGGTCCAGGCACTCACTGAAATGGCAGTGGTTGGTTCCCTTACCGTTATGGGATTTGCAGCAATGATCACCGGTGGATTTACCTTTGCCGGCCTGACAACGTCAACCGTTTCGTTCATGGGAATGCCCATAACCAGCTACGCAAACTCCTTCCTTGGCGGCGGACTTATCGCTGTCGCATTCCTGCTCGGCGCAATTGCAATCCAGCACCCGTTCAACGCATGCCTTGGACCCGGCTGGAAACAGGACAGGATGCTCATGCTCACCGCAGAGTGCGGATTTTTGAGCATGATCGTTGCAGCCGTAATGTCGTTTGCCCTGATCAGCTTTGGATCAGCACTCATTTCGCTGATTATCGCAATCATCGGCTGGTTCTACACATACAGCCAGTACTTTGAAATGTCAAAGCGCGACGCAGCAGCATGGCTCGACTCGAAACCGATTCCCGATGTGGAGGGACACTAAATGGCAAACATTATAGTGCTTCCGGAATTCGGGCTTGTCGCTGACCCGTTCATCGGCATCATCACCTCACAAGGCGAATCACTTTCCCCCGTTCTGGAGAAAGTTACCGTCCTTGAGGCAACAGCCGATGACCTCGTCAACATGCTCGCAGGCGAAGGCAACATGCTTGCATCCTTCCCCAACAGGGAGAAAGGACTTGCAATTGGTGGCAGTATCACATCATTCTGGTACGGTCTCGCGGTTGGACTCTTCATTGCAGGAATCGTTGCATTCCAATTAATCAAGGTGAGCTGATATGGCAGACAAGAAATCACCAGCAAGCGGATGGCCACTCGTCAAGGGAGACTACCATTCAGGTGACGCAAACAGCCCAGTCGCTGTTGTCACTATGGGTNNCGGCGCTGAAGGGGCTATTCCGTTCATCGAGAACCTCAACGATGCAGCTATCAAGCGCTTCCAGGAACAGACGGAAATCGTCAACATCATGGAAAGCGAGGACCTCAACGCAATCAAGGCGAAGATCAACGAACTCAAGGCCCGGGACCCGGGTGCGTTCGCTGGCGACGCCATTGTCGTAGAAGTCAAAGAAGCGGCCGGTGCAGAAGAAGCAACCGGTGAGGTGCAACCGATCTCCGGAGAAATGGCAATCATCACAGCCCGCATGAAAATCATCGAAAAGATGGTGACGGACATCGGGTACCGGGATAAATTTGCCGCCGGGGTCTATGCAGGTAAGATCGAAGGCCTGATGATTGGTCTGATCGTTTCGTTCGCCCTGGTCGGGTTCCTGATGATGAGGTGAAAGAGATGGCAGAAGAAGCAAAATCTACAGGACCAATCAGGATGGTTGCGATCGAGAATATGGTGGAAAACATCCGCTATAAGTCTCAGATCCTCGTAAGGACCAACAAGATTGACTCGGCAGTTACCGCGTCCGGCCTGGTCGGATTTGTCGCAGGATTACTCCTTGCACTGATTCTGATCATAGTACCGGCATTACTGGTGGGATGAGGTGAACAAGATGGCAGACAAGAAATCACCAGCAAGCGGATGGCCACTCGTCAAGGGAGACTACCATTCAGGTGACGCAAACAGCCCAGTCGCTGTTGTCACTATGGGT
>PGYM01000002.1:466110-609560 GCA_002839675.1 Methanomicrobiales archaeon HGW-Methanomicrobiales-1
CCTGTACGGCGATGATCGTGTGATCGAAAATGTCCTTCATGCACTTGACGATATCAGTTACCCGCAGGAACTGGCGATCAACCGGGCAGCGGACTTAATCGACCAGGTCCGGCTCTCGCACCGGATGATGCATATCGCCCGGGACCTTTCGGGTGGTGAGAAACAGCGGGTCGTGCTGGCCCGCCAGCTTGCAAAAGAGCCGTTCTTACTCTTTGCCGACGAACCGACCGGCACGCTCGATCCCGGCACGGCCAAGATCGTCCATGCCATGCTCATCGAAGCGTCAAAGACCAATAATATGGGCATCATCGTCACCTCTCACTTCTCGCAGGTCATAGAGGATGTGGCCAACCGCGCTATCCTTCTCGTGAATGGCAGCATTGCAAAACTCGGGTCGCCCAAAGAAGTTATCGCCGAGTTCATGAAAGGCTGCGACGATTCCGAAAAGTTCGAAGCAGCGGAGCTGGGCGAGCATGTCGTTGTTGCCCGGGACTTGGTGAAACGCTACATTTCTGTTGACCGCGGGGTAATCAAGGCAGTCAACGGCGTCAGCTTTGACGTATCAACCAAGGAGATCTTCGGGATCATCGGCAAGAGCGGGGCCGGGAAGACCACGCTCTCCGGTATTATCGCCGGCCTTATCGAGCCCACCAGCGGGGAGATGAACATCCGTATCGGCGAAGAGTGGATCGATATGACCAAGCCGGGGATTGATCAGCGGGGACGGGCAACCTGCTATATCGGACTCCTGCACCAGGAATACGACCTGTTCCCGCACCGGACGGTGCTGGACAACCTGACCGATGCCATCGGCCTGGAATTCCCGAAAGAGCTTGCCATGCGAAAAGCGTTAGTCACGCTCAAGATGGCCGGATTCACCGATGAAAAGAGCAAGGAAATTCTCAACCGGATGCCTTCCCAGCTCTCAGAGGGCGAGAGACACCGCGTGGCATTGGCACAGGTGCTGATCCGCGAGCCGCGTATCGTAATCCTCGATGAGCCGACCGGCACCATGGACCCGATCACCAAGATCGATGTGAAACATTCGATCCTCCATGCCCGCGAGGAGATGGAAGAGACGTTCATCGTCGTCTCCCATGATATGGAATTCGTGCGGGACATCTGCGACCGCCTTGCCCTGATGCGAGGCGGCAAGATCGTGCAGATCGGAAAGACTGCAGATGTGCTTGCAATCCTGACCGAAGAAGAACGCAAGGTCATGACCCTGCCAGTCGCGTGAGGCGATTCATGATCACCATCCACCTCGATGGAGAGAGGCTGGAGACCGGCGAGGGCGGCACGCTTGCATCGATCCTTTCCGGCCACGAAACGGGCTGCTGCGTGGCGATCATCCGCCCGGCCATCAAAGAGAAGGCAAAGACCAGCAGTCTTGCGATCACCACCACGGCGGGCGAAGTCATCATTGAAGTGCAGGGGCAGGCCGCAGCTTTTCTTGAATCCCCCGGTATCATCGGGCAGCTCGGGCTTCACTGGACCGACCGGTACGCCACCGCATTTGGTCCCTTTCCTTCCGGCATCCGCCCCCAGAGAAAACCGCATCTCTATGATCGCGGGGATGTGATCCTTGGTTGCGGCGGGTATGAACCGGCACGATCCTATCTCCTCTTCTCCCGGGTCCGGCATTCCGCTGACCACGGGGCAGATGAGAGCGGCGGGGTAGTAGGAACAATCGTGAGTGGCAGGGCCGTGCTCGACCGCTTTTCTTCGGGTGACAGGGTCACCAAAATCGAACCGGTCATGAGCTGGGCCGACACGAGCCGCTCGTTCACCACGAATGACCTGAGCCTTGTGCTGGAAGACGGGATGCAGGTCGTCACCCGCGTAAAGATCATGGCACAGGGGTATACTCCTGATAAGATTACCACAGAAGCTGCCGGCAGCGTAGAGCATATGCTGCTCGCACTCCATGCAGGAAAGTATACCGTGGGGAGGGCAACCAGTACCCATATCCTCGACCAGCGGCTGGCAGGAACCGAGGATGTGCCCCGGGAGTTCCGCCGTCCCCGCCGCGAAGGGACCGTCACGGTGCGGTCTGCCGGAAAGACTGCGGGCGGAGTCTACATCTACCGGGCAGATGTTCCGGCAAGCCTGGTCCACAGCGTGGTTGGCCAGGTGGTGCAGGGCATCGAACTGGTAAAACTGGCCAAAGAGCATGACATCTTTTCCGTCAGCGTGGAGCCGGTACGCATCGACCTGCTGGGTCTCCCGTTCAGCAGGGCCCAGGAGATCTGCGCTGCACGGGGAGTAACGCTGGTCTCCGACAAGCAGGATGCAGAAAGGATCATCGTCTCGCAGGAACCGTGGACGACCCTCGATGTGCTTGCAGAGAAGGCAGTGAAAGTAACAACTGCACCGCTGGAGAAGGTGATCGATATCGCACTCGATGATGTGGCTGCTCCGCTCAGCTGCGACGTATTCCGCCGGGTTACCGGGCTCATCCAGCACGATGCCGGCATGATGCCGGTCTTCTTCAAGTTCGACGATGTTGTCCTCTTTAAGCCAATGATCCCCCCGGGCCTGAAACTTATCCCGGAAAACATGCCAACGGACGAAGCTGCGGCAGCTGCACTGGCCATCACCAACGATTCCCGCAAAGGCACCGGGCTCGTAGGAGTGCGCCTCTCGGCGAACAAAGAGTTCGGCCCGACCTCCGAACCGTTCGAAGGGACCAATATCATCGGGCGCGTGATCGATACCGACAAACTCAAGAAAGTGCGGGAGAAAGAGACCGTGTATATCCGTGAGGTGAAGCAGTGACAGAATATACACCAACCCACATCGGCAGCGTGACAAAATACGTGGTGGTGGAGTCGTTCGAGATCACCCCGGCAGACCTTGCGGCCCGGGGATACGAGATCTCGAACGGGGTGATGATAAAAGAGACCTGTTTTGGTCTCGTCATCAGCGGGAAAGCAGAGGAAGTCGAGCTCATTGTCACCGAACTGCGGAAGATCGATCCCGATCATATTTTTGTAAAAGACCGGGGCTTTCCTCCCGGCGATTCACGTCGCTGCCGGGCAAACCTTGGCGGGGCCCGGCCCGGGTACAATGGTATGGAGTTCGAGATGACCGTGATCCCGTACGTCTCCCACGGGCTTGAAGAACTCAACAAGAAAGACGCAACGACCGTTCCTCCTATGGAAAACCCGCTGGAGCGCCCGTTGCTCGATATCAATAAACTCAAAAAACTGATCGATGCACAGGAGTCCTGAAATGGTAAAAGTATTCATCTACCCGGCAACGAGCCTGATCCTCTCTGACATGGTGGCACGCTTCGGGCACACGCCCCTTTCGTCTGCCATCGCCATCCGCGAACGCATCCAGACCGCAGGACTCGAATCCCCGCCGCTCCAGATCACGCCCGAAGAGCCCAAGAAAGGGCTGAAGTGGGCAGCCGTCGAAGTGCCTGCCGGGATACGGGGGCGCATGTCGCTCTACGGGCCGATGATCGAGGAGGCCGAGGCGGCGATCATCATCAACGATGCAGATTTCGCATTCGGTTGCATGGGGTGTGCCCGCACCAACGAGCTGATCAAGTTCCTCCTCCACCAGAAGGAGATGCCCCGGCTCGAGCTGAATTACCCGAAGAATGAGGAAGAAGGCGTGAAATTCGTAGCAGCAATCAAGCGGTTCTTAACCGAACTGGGAGGGGCGAAATGACGCAACCGGTGCGGATTGCACAACTTTCGTGCGGGCCGGAGTACTCCGGTATCCAGAACGAGATCAATGAAGCGGCCCGGGAGGTCGGCGGCGAGATCTTCTTCCCGGATGTTGCCTTAAAAGACATTCGCCGGGATTTCGATAAGTTCGGCCTCGATGTCAAGAGCCCGGACTTGAAACTCGCGATTGCCCGGGCCATGGCCCTTGTCGAAGGGCGGGTTGAAGCCGATGCGGTCTTCATCGCCACCTGCTTCCGGTGCGCCGAGGCGGCGATTGTGAGAAACGAACTCCGGCGCTACATCAACGAGCACTCCCGGCTCCCGGTGGTCAGCTATTCGTTTACCGAGCGCACGACTGCCGGAACCCTCCTCACCCGGATGGAAGCCCTCACGACCATTGCCCGGCGCCGTGCCCTGCTCGCCCGGGAAACCCAGAGCGGTCTCACCCTCGGCCTTGACTCGGGTTCTGCGACGACAAAAGCGGTCGTGATGCGGGACAACAAGATCATCGGCACGGGCTGGCAGCCCACGACCGAAGTCCTGAAAAGTGCCAATGAAGTGATCGCCCACGCCCTTGCCGAAGCAGGGGTCACCCGCGACGAGATCCAGGCTGTCGGGACAACCGGCTATGGCCGTTTCCTTGTCGGCAAGGAGATCAAAGCGGACCTCATCCAGGAAGAACTGACGGTCAACTCCAAAGGGGCAGTCTATCTCGCGGACCGCCAGCACGGCCCCGCCACCGTGATCGATATCGGGGGTATGGACAATAAGGCGATCTCGGTGATGGACGGGATCCCCGGCGTCTTTACCATGGGTGGGATCTGTGCCGGGGCAAGCGGGAGATTCCTTGAGATGACCGCGAAACGGCTCGGCGTCGACATTACCGAACTCGGCCCGCTCTCCATGAAAGGCATGGGCGGACGCGTGCCGATGAACAGCTATTGTATCGTCTTTGGCACGCAGAGCCTGGTCAATGCCCTTGCTGCCGGTAGTACCCGGGAAGATGTGGCTGCTGCTGCCTGTCACAGTGTGGCCGAGCAGGTATACGAGCAGCAGCTGCAGGAAGTGGATATCAAGGAGCCGGTGATCATGGTCGGGGGCACGTCCCTCATCGAGGGACTTGTCTTTGCGATGGGCGAACTGCTCCAGACAAAGGTGGTCGTGCCGCCATACTCGCAGTATATCGGTGCCGTGGGATCTGCACTCCTTGCATCAGGATTCATAAAGGACGATTAGATGCTCGCCGTTGAGTACTTTGAAGTGGAATGCCCCGAGCCGGTGGGTGCGGAGTACTACAAGCAGATCACCAACGATGTCCTGTTGGATCACAATCTCCTCAAGGTGATCGAGAAGATCCATGTCTATATCGACCCGAAGATCCCGCTCTTTATCGCCGTCGGCATCCTCAAACCGATCACGAACGTGGTCCGCGTGGGAGATATTGCCAACATCAACCCGCAGGAAGGTAAGATGACGCTCGTCATTACGGATGAAACCTACCTTGCTTCGATGCTCAAGATTTTCTGGGAGCGGTTTGGCAAGGACAAGGTCGAACAGCCGGACCGGTTCACGGTAGTCCTCTACGGGGTTCAGGCAGATCCCCAAGAGATCGAGCAGATCGTGATCGGCCATCCCGGTGAGTCCGTAAACCGGGACCTCATCTACGCCCTCCGGTGCGTGGCGCCGGAAGGCTTCCGGCTCCGGAGCGAGCGGTTCGAGAACGGGAAGTTCTCGTTCGTTGCCAGCGAGAACACGCTTACTGAGAACATCGATGAACTGGTTAAGGCGAAGTTTGCCCTGATGGGAGAAGTACCATGATGCTTGTTCCCGTCACCTACAAGGGCGGCATCTACCAGCACGATATCGTGATCGATCTCATTGAGGACCTCGGGGGCTACGTTGTCCAGAAACACGTGCTCGCCCAGGAAGTGGTACTCCAGTGCTTTGTGCCCAAAGACGATATCGAACTGATCCGGGAGATCTCCCGGCCGATCTTCGGCGAAGTAACGGACTCACCGCTGGTCGGGACCGAGATCGCAGTTGTCAGCATGAGCCTGGAGATCCACCACCTCCCCCACCCGTCCTGCGACATAGCCGAATACGTCCGCCGCATCGGAGCCAAGAGCAACATGGTGAGCCTTGCCCGGGGGCCCGGCAAAAGGATCGCCGGGCTCAATGACGAGGAGCGGGATGTTATCAACGAGCACGATATCGCCGTCTTTCTGATGGGCAACTTCGAGACCTGCATCGAGTTCAAGATGCCCAAGCTCCTGCGGGGAATCGAGGTGCCGGTCGTGGTCTGCGGAGGGCCGGATAAGGAGACGTTGATCCGGATCGTCGACCCCCCGGTCGAGGGATACGTGGGCGGAGTCGGGCGGTTTATGCGGCGAACCAAGGAAGCCGACCAGCTCGACAAGCTCGATGAGATCATCGACGAGATCACCCGGGTGCTGGAGAAGAAACGCGAAAACATTGCAAAAGATCCGCTCTCGGTGTCCCCGGCCCGGCTCATGAACCTGATCCGGGAGAAGATACCCGCGATCCTTGACGTGACCTCTCCCACCCCGCTCACGGTCCAGATGGCGGGGCTCCGGGTGAAACTGCCGTACGATACGTTCGCCCCGCAGCTCCGGGCAATGGAGATCGAGGATGGCATCACGCTCGGGGAAGTGGCAGAGATCGTGCCCTCCCGGATGCGGGACTATATTCTGGTAAAAGTTCTGCCCTTCTCCGAGACCAATATTGCGATATAACACGTTGCGATAAAACACGACAACGTCAGAAGGTGATATGATGGTAAAGAAAGTTTCAGCACAATCCACCAGGGACCAGTTCGAGGATAAACTTGCACTCATTGTCAGGCAGGGCGCTGATGTCACGGCTGAAGAGTGGCTCAAGGCGATCGAGGAGGAATACGGTAAAGTGCCGCTCGTATTCAGGAGGATGGGCGAGCGCCCCGAAGTGCTCATCTCCCACCTGCTCTACAAGGGGACGGTAGCCCAGACCAGCCCGCTCGATCCCAAGTTCGTGGAACTGATCAGCATGGCTGTGGGTGCCGCCCTCAAGTGCCCGCACTGTACCGGCTACCACATGCAGGCCGCGATGATGATGGGAGCCACCCGTGAAGAAGTGCTTGAAGTCATCCTTTTAGCGGGTATGATCTCGAACTCTTCGGTGCTGGCCAATGCGTACCGGATCATTGACGATAAGCTGGAGAAGTGCATCCCGTGTGAGACGAAAGGGCCGGTGCGGGGGGCTGCTAAGAAGGCGGCCGGGAAGGCTGCTGCAAAGAAGAAGCCGGTGCGGAAAGCAGTGCCGGTGAAGCGGAAGTAGAGAGGACAGAACTGATCTTTTTTTCAGGCATTCAGACGAGCATCTCTCCCTGCACGGAATAACAATCCTGATGCACAAAAAATATTTTCCGATAAGTATGGAGCCTTCCATCACTACAACTTTTTTCGAAGTCAAAGGTATGTATAAACCGATCCGATCACCATCTTTGATCATGACATCATCACCACGTCACTCCGGGCGATTCCTGCCCGGGATCATCGGACTGGGGCTCATGCTGGTACTGGTGCTGTTCGTCAGCGGGTGCACCCAGCCGGCAGCTGAATCCCCGGCCCCAACCCAGGTATCGGTTGCAACCCCGGCACCCACCGACATGACAACGATGGCAGCAGGAGAAAAGAAGATGGTCACCTTCACCGAAGCAGATAACGGGAAAACCGGAGAAATAGCACAGACTACGCGGTTTGCTGTCGAACTTGCAGAAAACCCGACCACCGGATTCCAGTGGAATGCAACCCTGTCACCCGGTCTTGAACTCCAGTCATCGGACTACCGCATGAATGAGGCGGCCCCGGGTATGACGGGCGTGGGCGGGACCCGCACCTGGGTCATCATCGCAAAGGATCCCGGCGCCCAGAAGTTCTCTGCATCGTACCTGCGTTCATGGGAGCCGGTAACCGGCAACGAGACGGCCTACAGCGTGAACATCAACGTTGTGAGGATCGTTACAGTTCAGCTACCACCAAATAATGTCACTTCAAATCCAGCGCAACCAGAATCTTCCTCAGATATGGCAAATCAGATCACGATGCAGGTTATACTGGTAGACGAAAATGCAAATGCTGAATATACTACAATCTGGCTTACTCCATCTCAACGCATTTACACACTTGCAAAAAATATTCCAGACTACAAGAGATATATCGGTTTAATGGAAAAATCCAAAAAAGATGGCTCGCTTCTCACTTTTACCCTTGCTACCGATGACCCTTCTGTAATTAAAAGCATTGTCACAGTCTAGCTACCCCCAAAATTGCCCCAACAATCTTTTTTCGTAACGGGTCACAATTCCGCCGCAGTACGACACAACAGCAGCCGAGATATACCAGATGCCAAAGTATGTTCAAAAAACATACAGCAGGCCGATATCAAATAGGGAAGAGACCATCCCGATCAGGAAGAACCCTCACATCTTTTTAATCCCATACCACCCAACTTTACCATAATGTGCGGCATTGCAGGGCAGTACTGTCTGGACGGAAAAGAGCCGGATACAAAGCTTCTCTCGGTCATGTCCGAACGGCTCGCCCACCGGGGACCGGATGGTGAACGTACCCATATCAGCGGCCCGATAGCCCTTGCCCACCGCAGGCTCGCAATCATCGATCTCTCATCTGAGGGTCTCCAGCCGATGACCAATGAGGATGGCACACTCTGGCTGGTCTTCAATGGCGAGATTTACAATTTTGTCGAGCTCCGCGAGGAGCTTATCGAAAAAGGCCACCGGTTCCATTCAAAATCCGATACTGAAGTGATCCTCCATGCCTACGAGGAATGGGGACATAAGTGCCTCGAACGGTTCAATGGCATGTGGGCGTTTGCCCTCTGGGATAACCAGCGGCAGGAGCTGTTCTGCGCCCGGGACCGGTTCGGGATCAAACCATTCTATTACACTGATACCGGAGATTCTTTCCTGTTTGCCTCAGAGATCAAAGCGCTGCTCGCTCACCCGGCTGTCGGCACGAAACCGGACGATGCCACGCTGGGCACGTACCTTGCATGGGGAGTGCTCGACCATTCTGAACGAACGATGTTTGACGGCATCCTCCAGCTGAGGCCTGCTCATGCAATAGTTGTAACAAAGGAGGGGGCTCAACCACCGTTCCGGTACTGGGACGTGAAGGTCAACGCAGAAATTCACTCCAGTGTACCAGATGCAGAGGTGGCATCGAAGCTCCGTTCCCTGCTGCACGATGCAACCAGCATCCACCTCCGGAGCGATGTCGCTGTTGGTACCTGCCTGTCCGGGGGCATTGATTCGTCAGCACTTACCGCGATCATCAATGGTCTCATAAGGGAAGAGGCACCGGCAAGCATCGGGGCACGGCAGAAGACCTTCTCCGTGGTCTTCTCCGACAAACGGTTCGATGAGAGCCGGTATATCGATGAAGTTGTTGCCGCAACAGGAGTGGACGCTCATCGTACCGAACCTTCCCCGGAAAAACTCTGGGATGATATCGACCGGTTGGTCTACATGCAGGACGAGCCGTTTGGTTCGCTCTCGATCTATGCCCAGTACTGCGTGATGCGGCTTGCCCGCGAGCAGGTCAAAGTTGTGCTCGACGGGCAGGGGGCAGATGAGCTGCTGGCCGGGTATCTTGCGTACCAGGGCAGTTATATCAGGGGACTGTTCCGCTCGTTCCATACATTGACCGGGTTCCGGGAGATCATCGGAAGCCTCAGGCACCATCGTGGCTTTTTCCGTTCAGCAGCAGAACAACTGTTCGTCCGCAAAGGACGCAGGGGGCTCCTGAAATGTACCGCACCACGGGTAGACCGCTACGGGGGCAGGCTTGACGAGGTACTTATCCACGAACTGACCAGCACCAACCTGCCGGCACTCCTCCACTACGAGGATCGGAATTCCATGGCATTTTCGATCGAGTCCCGGGTGCCCTATCTCGATGTGCGGTTTGTGGAGTACGTAACGTCACTCCCGCTTAACCAGAAAATTCGTAGTGGCGTTACCAAGATTGCCCTCCGGAATGCTATCAGGGGGATAATTCCTGAGTCAATCCGCTGCCGGATGGACAAGATGGGATTTGTCACACCGGAAGAGGTCTGGATGAGAGAGACACTCCGCCCATTTGTGCTGGAATTGATAAGCTCTGCCGGGTTCCATGCACGCCCGTACTGGGATGCCGATGCAGTAATTAAAAATTATCTTTCATTTCTTGAGGGGAGATCGGCCTACTCGCCGGAGATCTGGAGAATTGTCTGTACTGAACTCTGGCTGAGGAAATTTTTCGATCTGCCTGCCGTCACCTCCTCAGGTTCCTGATCTCCCGGCCAAGTGAGATCGAATCCTATAAATGGTGAATCCGGACAGATCTATGTGCTATAACCCCGTCCAAAGAGTGATTATCACTTGGCACGGGATCACGGTGATCTATGAAATCCATTATTCTTGCCGGCGGTGTCGGGACCCGTCTCTGGCCACTTTCCCGTGAGTACTATCCCAAGCAGTTCATCCAGATGGATGGTCTCTCGCTCTTCCAGAGGACCTGCGAGCGGGCAGCCCTGCTTTCAGGGTACGACGGGATCTATGTGGTAACAAACGAGATCCACCACTACCTGGTCCGGAACCAGATAGAAGAACTGGGATATTCACTTCCCGATGATCATCTCCTTGCAGAACCTGCGGGAAAAAATACTCTTCCTGCCATCGCATGGGCAATGCAGCAGGTCCGGGCAGACGACCCTTCGGCATCTGCCGTCGTCTTCCCCAGCGATCACCTCCTCGGCGATGCTGCTCTCGACCAGATCCGGGCAGCCGAACCGCTTGCCGGTCAATATCTTGTGACATTCGGTGTCAGACCCACATCACCCCACACCGGTTACGGGTACATCAAACCGGGAAAACCTCTCTCGGTTGGCAGTGTTGTTGATGCCTTTAAGGAAAAACCCGATGAGAAGACTGCCGAAGAATATGTGAAGAGCGGGTATCTCTGGAACAGCGGGATATTCCTCCTGTCTGTGTGCTGCTTTTTTGAGGAACTGAAACAGTACCGCCCTGATATCTTCGCTGCATTCTCTCCCGATATGACCCCCGATTATGCGAATCTTGAATCCATCTCGATCGATTACGGGCTGCTCGAGCATTCGCAGCGTGTAGCGGTTGTCCCGCTTGACGCTCCATGGAGTGATCTGGGGACATTCAAGGCGCTTTACGATGTCGAGCATCACGATGCACAGGGCAACGTAGGGAAGGCAGAGTACATCTCGGCGAAAAATAACTATGTTTACGCTTCAGGAAAGCATGTCGGGCTTATCGGGGTTCACGATCTGGTTGTGGTGGACACGACCGATGCACTCCTTATCTGCGACAATAAGCATACCGAGCAGGTGAAAAAACTCGTCAGCCTGTACAATAAAGCAGATGATCCAATCACCCGCTTCCACCGGCAGGTACACCGCCCGTGGGGCTCATATACCGTGCTCGAAGAGTCCGGAGTCTATAAAATCAAACGGGTCACCGTGCGGCCAGGCCAGAAACTCTCCCTCCAGCTCCACCATCACCGGAGTGAGCACTGGGTAGTGGTGAGCGGGACCGCAGAAGTAGTGCTCGATGGGGAGACCCGTCTGCTCCGGAAGGGAGAGAGTACCTTTGTCCGCAGCGGGATGAAGCACCGGCTGAAAAATCCGGGTGTCATTCCGCTTGAGGTAATAGAGGTGCAGCTGGGCGAATATCTTGAAGAGGATGATATCGTCCGGTTTGAGGACGATTATGGCAGGGAGTAATTTTCCCATTCACCAGACTTTTATGAGAAAATCCCCTATAGTTGTGAGAAAGATCTGAGAATTTTTGGGATACTTTTCCCAACGAGATTATTATTTTTCAGACCGTGGTGGAAAAAACCCCAAAAAAACGGTATTTTGACCCATAAACCGTATAGTGCTATACGTAAGGCCGGGTTTTCCGGTCAGGCAAGAAACGTTTGAAACCGGGTTATTTTTTCGTTCCGCGATATTTTGTCAGGAATTGGCGATTTCCCCGGTCTTCCGCTGCAACAAGACATTCGTTTCCAGGGCCGATGAGATCGGTTCTGCCGGCAGCCCTGAGCCCTTCGATTACTAATTCCCTGTTGCGGGGATCGCGGTACTGCATCAGTGCCCGCTGGACCCTCTTCTCCTGCCCTTTGGGCACATGCACTGGTTCGAGCGTGAACGGGTTAAGTCCGGTGTAATACATGCAGGTTGAGACGCTCATCGGAGTGGGAGTAAAGTCCTGCACCTGTTCCGTGTAGAGCCGGTTATTGCGGATATAGAGGGCAAGCTCGATCATGTCGGCCATTGTGCAACCGGGATGTCCTGACATGAAGTAGGGCAGGAGATACTGCCGGCTCTTTTTTCCGGTCTGGAGGGCCTCGAACTCTTCGCGGAACCGGTCAAAAACTTCCCGGTCCGGCTTGTTCATGATGCCGGTAACCTTTCTGGCAATGTGTTCCGGTGCTACTTTGAGATGCCCGGAGACATGATGATCGCAGATCGTGCGGAGATAATCCCCATCATCGGCAAGAGCAAGATCGTACCGGATACCCGAGCCGATAAAGACCCTTTTCACACCCGGAATTTCCCGGAGTTTTTCCAGGAGATCACACTGTTCCCGGTGACTTGTCTTTAACGTTTTACAGGAAGGGTTGCAGTATTTGTTCCGGCAGGCACCATAGGTTTCCCACTGTTCACAGGAAAGCCCGAACATGTTCGCCGTGGGGCCACCAACATCCTGCACAATGCCCTTGAACTCCGGCATCTTTGTCATCCGGGTCACCTCGCGGACAATCGAGGCTGTGCTCCGGCTCTGGATGATCCTTCCCTGGTGGTGGGTAAGGGCACAGAACGAGCACGCGCCGAAACACCCCCGGTGACTCGTTACCGAGAACTGTACAGGTTCGAGGGCAGGTACCGGTTGTTTGTATGACGGGTGCGCCCGACGGCTGAACGGGAGTTCATAGATATGATCGAGCTCTTCAGAAGTGAGCGGGGGTGCCGGGGGGTTCTGGATAACTACCGTCTTTGGGTGCGGCTGGGCAACGGGTTTTCCCCGCACTGGATCCTGCTCGTAGTAATGGAGGGCGAATGCACGGGCGTACGCTGTTTTGTCCTGCGAGACTTCAGAAAAATGGGGGAGTTCAACAACACCTTCAGGACGCTGGGCGCGCCATTCGGCGATCTCCATGGTATATGCGGTTCCCCGAACGTCCCGAAGGGAGGCGATGGGTTCTCCCGCTGCAAGCCGCCGGGCGATCTCCGTTATCTGGCGCTCACCCATACCAAAGATGAGAAGATCGGCCGGGGCATCGGCAAGCAGTGCCTGCCGGACGCGATCCTGCCAGTAATCATAATGGGCAAACCTGCGGAGACTTGCCTCGATGCCCCCGATAACTATCGGGGTATCCGGGAAAAGCCCGTGTACCTTGTTTGTATAAACGATGGTTGCACGATCGGGACGTTTGGGAATCCCACCCGGCGAATACACATCGTCACTTCGCCGTTTCAGGTTGGGGGTGAAGTTGTTCACCAGGGAATCGACATTGCCGGACGAGATGCCAAAGAACAGACGGGGTTTTCCCAGCGCAGTGAAATCTGCATCGGACTTCCAGTCCGGCTGGGCAAGGACTCCCACTGAATACCCGGCATCCCAGAGAACCCTGCCGATAAGCGCGGTGCCAAACGAGGGGTGATCCACATATGCATCACCGGTAATAAGAATGATGTCAAACTGGCTGATACCAAGTTTTTCCGCTTCTTTGACAGACATCGGAAGACAGAGGGGTTGCCGGGTCATGGGAAAAACGGGTTTAAACGCATGTTCATATCCGGGGTTATTGCGAAGATTTTGGAGGCGGGCGCCGGGTCAGGTCACGGATAATCTCGGCAAGTCCACCCGGGAGATCATCCGTCTCTTCCGTTTTCTCAACGGGGGAAGATTCTTCTTTTTGGGGAGAAGATTTCTCAAAATCGGTAAGCTTCGGTGTATCCCCCCGATCTCCAAGAAGAGGAAGATGGAGCTGGGTCTTCTGGTCGAATTCCCGTCGGGCTTTGAGACCCGTGAACTCCATGATGACCGCTTCAATGATCAGGTAGGTTGTTGCTTTTTCCCTGAGACAGCCGGTGAGTGCATGTCCTGAGCGGCCGACCGAGGCGTGGTAATGGATATGGGGGCCACCTTCACCCGGGTAGATTGTGCCAATCCCGAATACCTCCCACCCGCCTTCAAACATGACAAAGTGGGGAACGGGAGGAATTACCGGCTCTTCCGGGCCAGTCACCATTCTCCCGTTCATCAGCGCACCAAGGAAGGTGATCGAGCCGGCCTGGATATCTTTGTCAAGAACGAACTGACGTAGCGAGACGAGCATATCCTCACCGTCATCGATCCTCACGACAAAAACCCTGCCGAGCTGACCTTCCGTGTATTGCATATAATCAGATTCCTTTTTTGGTATTCATATGGTTTGTGTGGATTTATACATTATATGAACATCCACGGGCTGTTTTTAGGCCAATATGGTATAATCGGGCTTTTTGGCAAAGGGGGGTTTTCGGTTTAACGTCCCCCGGCACCGCCGCCACCAAAACCTCCGCCTCCGCCAAATCCACCACCCCCAAAGCCGCCTCCACCTGAGCCGCCGTGACTGGGAGGAGAGAAATGCATGAGGGGGATAAACGCCGCGTTCATACCCATGACCCCCACTGGAATACCGGTATCCGCTACCTGGATATTGAGCGTTTTCATTGCCCGTTCGACTTTATCTCCCACACCCAGTGCGGTTCCATACACCAGCCATTCACCCCACATCGACAGGTCCGCGGGAGCATACTTCTGGATCATGGCCATGTCCGAGAGGAAGTGGGTGAATGCATCCCATTCCAGTTTTTCTTTGTAACGGTCATCCTTCCAGTGCCCGAAAAGCGTGGAAGGGGCAGCAAACGCAATCGCTGCCTGGACAACGACAATTACCCACAACACAACTGCAGGGAACAGGATGTGGGACTGCATAGGCATAACCATTGCAAGAATGAGCGAGATCGCAAACAGGACAATGGAAACGAATCCCAGGGGTACGACATGATCCCTTCCGTCCACGATGTACTGGTTTGCAAGCGATGTGTCAACCCTGCTGGTGACATCGGTAAGAGAGCGCTGGTATTGCAGTGCTTTCTCCTCAGCACTACTGAGGGTGCTGGCACGTTTGGCGAGTGCGGCAATCGAATCGGTGTCCAGTATACCATTTTCCGATACGAGTCTGATAAACGCGAGAACCCGCAGCTCATAGGTATCGGTTGTTTCACCGGATAGGATACGAATCTCAACACCTTTTCCTTCGCCCTTCTCTTTAATGGTGATGATCTTTCTCCGGTGAAGATCGAGAAGCGTGGCGTAATACCCAGATTCATCGAAATCCAGTGCATCGCCCTTGAAGAGCAGGTTTACCTGCCACGGTTTGAGCGCTGTGGAGGGGGGGGTACTCAGGTATGCAGGAACGGTGAACTCTTTCTCCCTGCCATACCGGTTGTAAATTACGAGGAGGAGAAGCGGTACCAGGATCACTGCCACCTTTGCGAGCCAGCTCAGCAGGAGGGCGAGGTAATAAGGGGCATTATACCAGAAGTTCGCTGAGGAGGTCTGGCCCTGGATATCCTGCTTTTCGGTACGGAATCCCGGAACCTGGGAAAAGCCCTGGGCATTTCCCACCATCTCAACGGCAATAATCTCATCGGCTGCAGCACTTCCCGTGATGATGTAACGGTTTCCGGATTTTTGCGTGGTAAGAGACGAGGGATAGGCATACACCTGTTCGATATTATCTGCAGGAATCGTGATCCTGATCGTCCGGTACGGGATGTGATTTTCGCCGGCAAGTTTCAGGTTCAGATGGGTTGCAGCCGCATCGTATTCAATGGGTGGATGAAGTATGTAGGTATAATCAACCGGGTATTTTCCTGAGGTAAAGTAACCGGGATTGAATATTCCTACTTCATCGTCTTGTGCAAGGTTATTAATCAGGGATTTCGATTCGCTGGCACTGGAACCACCGGTAAGCTGGACATTTCCCAAGTCATCTTTTGCATACCCTATCGTACTGTCAGACGGAACCATCGATACAAAACGTACAGATGACTCCAGGGGATTGCTGTCAAAAACAAGGGGAGCTTCCCATGTGCGATAGAGCATGCGATATTCGCCGGAGGACAGAACGTCATAGGTATAGTGTTCCTGCAGGGTTCCGTCTTCTGAAAGAATGGCTTCGTACGAATCAATCGCGAGATCCCCTTCAAAAAGGGGGGGAATCACTGTGACTGCAATCAGCCCGAGGATCCCGAGGATAAGCCCCCCGATGACAAGTGCATTCAGCTGCCTTTTTTCACTCACGTTCGTTGCCCCATCAGAATTCTATCTTCGGGGGAGTCGCTATCGCTTCTTCGAACTGCAGGTACTCGAGTTTGATGAGTCCCATGAACTTTCCAACGAAATTGGAGGGTATCGTGTCTATCATCGTGTTGAATTCCTGCGAGATATTATTGAACGTGTACCGCTGGCGGCCAATCTCATCTTCGAGGCCTTTCACCGAGTCCATCATGCTCATGACGGTGCCGGAGGTCTTGAGATCGGGATAATTTTCCGCTACTGCAAGAAGGCGCCCGAAAATCGAACGGGATTCCGCTTCGACTTTGTTCAGATCACCGGGATTTGCTGTCGCAACACTCGCACGCATGGCAGTGACTTTTTCGAAGGTCTCTTTTTCAAATTTGGCATAGCTCTTCACGGATCCGAGAAGTTGCTCGATCATGTCCAGCCGCTTCTTCATGGCGACCCGGATCTGGCCGAGGGTTGCCTCAGATGAATTTTTCAGCGTGACGAACCGGTTGTAAATACCAATTGCCCAGAGAATTAGTCCTATGATTACGAGGACGACAATTCCAAGGATAACCCATCCAATAAGACTCTCAAACATTGTTACTCAGAATAATGATGATCGTTCTTAAAGATAAGATCATGGTGAGGGTATAACACAATTGAAAAAATGAGAGGAAAATAGGGAGGGGATACATTATTGGACGGTGAGCGAACCAACTACGCGAAGTTTGCCCCCTTCAAGGTAGTGCAGCACCACCTGTGCACCGGGAGGGTACACCAAGGCTTTTTCCATGGTTAGGGTAATGGTCGGCATTCTCCAGTCCCCATCCACGGTTATTTTTTCCAGCCGGGTCGGGAGGAACTGCATCCAGTAGCCGGCATACAGCACCATGCCTTCCTTGAGCGGTGCCGGCCAGTATTTCACGATTTGTGCTTTCCCTGAAACGGTGGTGGAGAATTTTATTGCAGGATCATTGGTCAGGACGAATCCCCGGTCAAGGTCTTCAGATTCGATATTTTTCAGGGCAAGGCCAACCCGTTCACCGGCAATCGCACTGTCGGAATCATCATCGTGCTTCTGGATGGAACGGATCTGGGTGGTTTTTTCCGTGGGGAGGACTTTTAACGTGTCGTGCTTTTTTATGGACCCCTGCGCAACAAAGCCGAGCACAACTACGCCGACACCTTTCACATTGAAATGGGAGTCGACCGGTACAGATCCTTTTCCGGATCCTTCGTGTGTTTTGTGATGAGCGGACTGTTTTACGGATATCTCGAGCATCCTCTCACGAAGACCAACGATGTCTTCCTCAATGACCTCATAGTGCTCAAGAACTGTGCCTTTGATGAGTGGGGCGATCTGGTCCGGCGTGATATAATTCTTTAAAATGAGATATCCATTGGATTTGCCGGCACACTGGAGCATCAGCACACATTCACCAAAACTGGCATTGATTTCATCGACGACAAGGACTATCCGCTCCGATACCGATACGGTGTAAAACAGTGAGGATAGTTTCTCCGGGTACCGGGTCGGTTCGATGAAGGTAACGGTGGCGTCGCCTTTTTTCAGATTATAGAAGGTAATATCGCTTACGGTACCCTTTTTTCCCAGATCCTTGGCATAATCGGGGGGAGCGAGGATTGCGACGGTGAGGTTGGACATGATGACAACAACTTGGTTGTAGGAGGATATGAGAGTTTATCTCTTTGAAAAAAATTTGGAGATCGATTTCACTTATTACATTTCCATTGAGTTCAACCTAAAAATTTTAAAAATCAGGGTTTATTTTGATTTTTTCAGGCTACTTCACTATTTTTCAGATTTCTTTCCTTTATTTGGTTTTTTACTGGCCACAGATTTGTTAATTCCTTTGAGATATGTCTCCAATTCCCGCCGTTTTATGATAAGCACAAAAATTACGATAATTCCAATCCCGGTTAATATCGCCCCAATCTTCACATCGAGTGGATCAAATTTGAACGTGACAGATGATGTTTCCGAAGAAAGCTGGGCCCCGACCATATTTCCTACATTGGATGCATCACGATTATTGACCTTCCATCCTGGGTAAAAAGCAGTTTTAAGTACGGCAACATCCCCTTGAAGGAATGGCCCGTATAAAACTACTTCGTCAGGAGTGAATTTTTCAATCTTGGATGGAATCAGTTGATCATTCCTGACTACAAATGCATTGGGAAGAACGTTATCCGGTTTATATACGGAAATATTATTGACTTTGAAGGTAGCAGTGGGGAGGTTCTGGTTTCCATTCTCAAGATACGCAGTATCGATGATATAATCTGCTGTGAAATATTCAGTGTTACCAATTTTTAAGTTAAGCGGGGGCATATTTTTTGGCAGGTAGGTGTAATGCCCCACCATGGGATGCATATGATTTTTTATTAACCAGTACGTGAAATCCATATGCTGGAATGACCATCCGGCAGGATAAACCCATATTTGTGACGTCGTTTGAGGATATTCTTTTATTTTTTCAATTATTTTTAATGCCGGACTCTCATCTAAGTGAGGGTCATATATCTGTAAGACGCTGATGTTTGCTGTGATCGAGAGGAGAATTCCAATAATCAATAATCCTTCAAAGATATGTTTTTTCAGCCAGATTTTATTCACATAAAATCTGTTAACCAAGAGTAAAACAGCAACAAGGATGAGCGAGATAAGAAGACCTTTGATCAGTACCGATTCCGTAAAAACAGAAAAATTTTTAAAAATAATGACAACATCGACAAGGAATGATATCCAAAAAAATGCGGAGAGTGTGAATGCATCAGCTTTATTCAAATATATGAGCAGTAAAAACCCAAAAACCAGTACTATGCTTAAAGCTGCCTCTATTGAGGGTATAGAAATCCAAGGGAGTTCCAGCAATTTGAGGACTACAATGATGGCAACACCAAACGTAATTCTATTCTTTTGTTCACTGGATATCTCGAATGTATCATTATTTTTTAATTTTTGCTGGAGAATATACACGCCATATATAGAGAGCAATAATACAATCGGCATTATTGCCCCGAAGATCCTACCGGCGTTCCTGAAACCATTAATGACCGGGAACAAGTGAATGAACGAGAGAAGTGTTCTGCCGCCATCGGCCCAGACTAATGAGAAGAGAATCGCAAAAAAAGACGGCACCGTAATATCTTTTTTCCCCCAGACAAGAGCAATGATGGCAAAAAGGATTGGTATGATACCTATAAGGGCCATGGTCTCGTAGGGGCCAAAAACCGTATCGATTGGTGTTCCAAAAATAAAGGATGCCAAATTATTTTCCAGTAATCCGCCATCACCGAGTGGATTAATAATGTCAATTCTCTGGATATAAGGCATGATTGAAAGGTTCGGGATCAGCTTGATCGCACTAACTAAACCAAAGAGGATCCCTGCTACAGACAATGCAACAATCGTCTGCAGGTTAATTTTACGAGTGATTAGATAATACAGAAAATAAATTACCAAAATTGCATTTGTAAAAAAATTGAAATATCCCAATCCTGTAAAAACCAGAAGTGTTTCACAAAGAGCAAGACCGATGATATTGAAAATGGTATTTTCTGACTTCCAGATAATTTTAAAGAAAAAATAATACAATAAAGGAATCCAAGCCAAGGCATACACAAACGAGATATGTCCTATAGATACACGTGATATGAGGACACCGCAGAACATATATCCCAATGAATAGATCATCAGCAAATCGGAATTTTTTACAACAAGGGTCCCGAGTTTGTAAAACGCCAGGAAGGCGATATAGAGATTAATCAGGATAATCAGGTTAATTATAAAAATATCCTGAGAGATGTAGGTAAAAGGAAATGAGAAGGGATAAAACCGATCAGAATTAAAACTTGCAATTTCGGGTAAACCTGTATTCCAGTAATTATTCCATAATGAGAGTGGATTTTCCATCAAGAATAATTCCGGCATCATCAGCGACATCGCATCATGATACTCAGGAATGAATACCTGATTCGATTGAAACGCTGCAGGAAAGACAATTAACAAGAAAAGAAGCGGGAGTAAAAGATATACTATGGTTTTTTTGGATTCATCACTGACATTAATTTTATCGATCAAAAACATTTTGTATCAAGTATCAGTAGAGTCTTGATAATTTGAATTTTGCGATAAATACCTAGGAAATTGGGGTAAAAAAGAATATTTTAAGAGATTCGAAATTCAACAATAACCAATAATGTCTATAATAAAATATCTCATCACTGGGGGAGCCGGCTTCATCGGCAGCAATTTCATCCGGAATTTGTTAAACCGCCATCAAGAAATTAAAATTCTGAATTTTGATAAGTTAACTTATGCCGGAAATCTCAATAATTTATCCGATCTCGAAAAGGATATAAGGTACTCTTTCGTCAAAGGAGATATTTGCGATATTAAAAAAACAGAGAATGTATTCAACCAATTCCACCCGGATTATGTAGTCAATTTCGCTGCAGAGTCCCATGTTGATAAAAGTATACATTATCCGGATGTTTTTGTAACATCAAACGTTTTGGGTGTCCAGAACTTATTACAGATTTCATTACAGCAAGGTGTGAAAAAATATCTCCAGATCTCCACTGATGAGGTATATGGATCGCTTGGAGCTGAAGGATTATTTACCGAGAAAACTTTACTCGATCCCAGCAGCCCATATTCTGCAAGTAAAGCCAGCGCCGATTTGCTGACACAGGCATATTTCCATACCTTCAACCTCCCGATCAACATCACCCGATGTTCCAACAATTATGGTCCGTATCAGTTCCCGGAGAAATTAATCCCCCTTACGATACTCAATTGCCTGAAAGGGAGAAAAATTCCGGTGTATGGAGATGGCCTCAATGTCCGGGACTGGATCCATGTTGATGATCATTGTTCTGCGATTGACCTTGTACTTCACAATGGAGTTGTTGGGGAAATCTACAATGTCGGTGCGAACAACGAGCGATCAAATATTGAGATTGTGAAATTGATCATTCAAATACTTGCAGAATTACGCTCGGATTTGAAGATTTCAGAAGCACTTATTTCCTATGTTGAAGATCGTAAAGGTCATGATCGGCGTTATGCGATAGATTCAACAAAAATCCAGTCAACATTCTACTGGAAGCCAAAAATTGATTTTAACTATGGTCTAACCGAAACAATCAAGTGGTATTTGCATCACCAAGAATGGTTAAATTCGGTTATAAATAATGATTATCTTACCTATTATGATAATAATTATGGGAAAAACAAATTTGTTCTGTTATCATGATTGCTTACCATGATGAAAAAAGGGATTGGCTTGATTCAATAAAATATTCTTTTAAGAAGTATCCGAATTTTTATAATTTTCTTATCTGGTTAATTTCTCCGGTATTTAGTTATAAAAAAGATTCCTACAAGAGAATTGTAAAATATGTGACAAATGATAAAAACGCAATTATCTTAAACATAGGATCGGGCCCGTTTAAACTTGAAAAAAGTTTCATTAACCTGGATATTACTCCTTTTAGCAATGTTCATATCGTAGCTGATGCAACTCAATTACCATTTAAAAATAATTCTATTGATGCAATTGTCAACATTGTAATTCTGGAACATGTTCCGAAACCTGAAAAAGGAGTTGACGAAATGTATCGCGTGATGAAAAACAAGGGAGTAATTTATACACATATCCCATTTATGCAAGGATTTCATGCAAGTCCGCATGACTATAAACGATGGACGTCATCCGGTATCTCTCAATTACATCATAATTTTATCGAACTTGAATGTGGAGTTGGTGCAGGACCGACTTCGTCTTTGGTCTGGATTTTAACTGAATGGCTTGCTTTATTTCTCTCGTTCCGAATAATACCACTCTATAAAATATTGTTTGTTATGTTTACTCTCATTTTATGGCCAATAAAATTCATAGATCTAATTCTGATCGAACATCCCATGGCAAAAAATATTGCCAGTACTTTTTATTATATCGGACGCAAGGAGAAAGATACATGAAAGGTGTAATACTCGCAGGAGGTACCGGCACCCGGTTATACCCCCTTACCAAAGTAACGAATAAACACCTGTTACCCGTGGGAAAAGAGCCGATGATCTTCAATCCTATCAGGCAATTGCTCTCTGCAGGGATTACCGATATCCTGGTTGTTACCGGAAAAGATCACATGGGGGAAATTGTCCAGTTGCTTGGGAGTGGCTCTGATTTTGATTGCAATTTTACCTTCAGGGTGCAGGAGAAGGCAGGAGGGATTGCTGATGCCCTTGCACTTGCAAAAGTATTTGCAAACGGTGAAAGACTTGTCGTCATTCTTGGGGACAATATCCTCACCCATAGCATCCGGAAATACGTTGAGGCATTCAAAAAACAACCCGCTGGTGCGAAAGTGTTGCTTAAGCGCGTCGGGGATCCGGAACGGTTTGGTGTTGCGGCACTGGATGAACAGAATAAAATGATCATGCAGATCGAAGAAAAGCCGGAAAATCCAAAAAGCGATTATGCCGTAATCGGTGTGTATATGTATGATCCACTGGTGTTTGAGATAATCCAGAGTATCATACCCTCTGAACGTGGGGAACTTGAGATCACTTCCGTCAACAACTGGTATGTGGAACATGCTGTGATGACCTATGATATTGTTAACGGTGACTGGACAGATGCCGGAACCTTTGAGTCGCTCATGCATGCAAACCAGATGCTCTTTTCCATCAATAATACCATCCAGAAAGGCGATGAATAATGCAGATCCCATTTAACCGCCCCTATCTTACTGGAGATGAGATCCGGTATATGGATGATGTGCTTCACTCACTCATTGATGGGGGGCATATCAGCGGTGATGGGAAATATACCAAACTCGTGCAAAATTTCTTCCGGTCAAAATTTGGTGCACGAAAAGCGCTTATGACCACCTCATGCACAAGTGCGCTTGAACTGGCCACCCGGATTTTGGATCTCAAAGCCGGTGACGAAGTGATTGTTCCTTCGTACACATTTTCCTCAACAGTCAATCCCATTTTACTCGCAGGTGCGAAACCGGTCTTTGCCGATATACTATCGGATACCCTGAATATTGATCCCGCAGATATCCGTAAGAAAATTACCAAAAAAACCCGCGCCATCTATCCGGTTCATTATGGGGGTGTATCCTGTGCAATGGATGAAATTATGGAGATCGCACAGGATCACGATCTCAAAGTTGTGGAAGATGCAGCCCAAGGTGTGAATGCAAAATACAAGGGAAAATATCTCGGGACAATTGGGGATTTCGGGTGTTATAGTTTCCACGAAACGAAGAACTATGTGTGCGGAGAGGGAGGATCTCTTCTCATCAATTCTGATGATCCAAAAATTATCGAGCGTGCAGAGATCATCCGGGAAAAAGGGACCAACCGGAGCAAGTTCCATCGCGGGGAAGTGGATAAATATACCTGGGTGGATATCGGTTCGAGCTATCTTCCAAGCGATCTGCTGTCTGCATTTCTCTATGCCCAACTGGAGAAAATGGACGAGATTCAGAATATGCGGATGAACGTATGGAATGCATATTATTCCGCGCTGAAACCGTTTGAGGATGCAGGAAAGATTCGTTTACCGATTGTTCCGGAGTATGCGAAACACAATGCTCACCTTTTCTATATTCTCTTTCACGATGAGCAGACTCGGGATAGGATCATGAGCCAGCTGAAAAAAGCAGGGGTTCTGGCGGTATTCCATTATGTTCCGTTACATTCGTCGCCGGTTGGGCTGGGTCTGGGTTACCGAAAAGAGGATCTGCCGGTGACGGAAGAGATGAGTGGGAGGTTGCTGAGGCTGCCGATGTTTGCGGGGATGAGTGATGTGGAAACATCATTTTTAATAAGAAATATGAAAATTACTTTGACTAATTCAAATATATGAGGGGAAATGAATACTTTTTTGTGGTGCTTAAATACAGAAAAAGGATTAGATGTATTAAATTTTTTAATCAAGACAAATATCAAGGATATTGGTGCCGTATGTTCATATCCTGAATGGAATGTTCAGAAAAATTTTGGTGATTTAATTGAGAAAAAATGCCACGAAAATGACATCCCATATATATCTTGGAATGAACTCAAAAAAGATTTTAAAAAAAATATTAATAAATACCATATTTCAGGAATTGTAGCTATTGGTTGGCAATATCTGCTCCCACTTGAATTGAATCGCAATTTACCTGATAAAATTATTGTTTTCCACGATTCCCTATTACCCAGATACAGAGGATTTTGCCCTACTGCAACTGCAATATTGAAAGGAGATGGGCAGATTGGAATATCTGTGCTGTATGCTTCTGAAGAAATTGATGCGGGTGATCTGATATTACAAAAGTCGGTTGAAATTAACGATTCTGTGTACATTGAAGAGGCAATAAAAATTATTTCAAAATTATATTGTGATTGTGCTGTAGAATTAATCTATCTAGTCCGGTCTAACAATATAAAAACAAAAAAACAAGATGAAAGATTAGCCACATATTGTATATGGAGAAATCCTGAAGATAATGAGATAGATTGGAATTCCTCCGCACGAGATATTTTAAATTTAATCAGGGGAAGTGGATATCCGTATTTTGGTGCTTATACATCGTTACAAAATGATCTTATCAGAGTATGGGAAGCAACCGTACTGGATTATGATATTAATTTTGAGATTAGGGATACTGGTAAAATCTGGAAAATGGAAAATGGAAATCCAACAATAATTTGTAAAAATGGATTGTTAAAAATTTTAAGAGCTACTTATGAGGGGGGAGGGGATATATTTCCATTAAAAAAGTTTAGATTGCGATTTGGGAGATCAAGATGAAACCTGATTCAATTGAATATTCCATTGTAATACCAGTGTATAATGGGGAGAAGACCATTGAAGAATTAGTTGATAGAATTAAAACCGTCTTCGCATCACCCAATAGATCATTTGAGATTTTATTAGTTGACGATTCCAGTCATGATAATAGTTGGAATATTCTGAAGAAATTGCGTGAAAAGGATAGCAATATTAAAATTATTCATTTAATTAGAAATTATGGGCAGCATAATGCTACAATTTGTGGTTTTCGTAATTCAAAAGGAAGATATGTTATAACCCTTGATGACGATCTGCAACATCCACCCGAAGAAATTCCAAAATTGATAGAGGGGATGAATCAACACTATAATGTGATTTATGGAAAGTATAATCCAAATAATTCGACATTTTTTGAAAATGCACTAAGCACACTTTTTCAAAAATTGATGCACAAAATTTTTGAGATTCCAAATAACATCTTTCTCTCCTCTTTTGCGATTTATCGGTGTGAAATCATTAAAAATATAATTTCAATCAGGAGTTCATATCCGTTTCTTTTTGGATTGATGATTAAATCAACGCCAACAAATAAAATCGGAAATGTTGAAGTTGATCATTTTAAAAGAGAGCGGGGCACTTCGAATTATGGTTTATTTAAATATTTTAAGTATTCACTCAATCTCATTATCAATTATTCTTCATGGCCGTTGATTTTCATTGCTTTGTTCGGATTTATTCTTAGTATATTGAGTATCTGTTTAGGGGCTTGGATTATAATTCAAAGACTAATAGATCCCTCCTATGGGGTGATGGGATGGAACTCCCTGATGGCAGCTATTTGCTTTTTAGGAGGTGCAATATTAATGTCTATGGGGATTATCGGGGAATATTTACGGAGAATCCTTGCTGAAACATCCTATGGCCAGCAATACGTGATCGGGGAAATGGAAACATAATATGCAATACAGGTTCTCATTTGTTTTTATCCTGTTATCCGTTTTATTCCAGTCCCTTAGTGGAATTTTTGGAAAATACGCTGCATCAAATATCGAAGAAGTAACTATTTTTGCGATTATTACCAACTTTTTTTATCTCCTTGCACTGATTTGCCTGTTTTTTCAGGCACTCGTATGGCAACAAGCTCTCCATCGATATCCGTTGTCATTTGCATATCCATTCATGAGCCTCATGAATTTTATCGTTCTCTTCGCTTCGGCACTTCTGTTTCATGAAGGGATCACCCCGTTCAATATTGCTGGTCTGATACTCATTTCCCTTGGGATTACCCTGTTGTCACGCCACAAAGGAGAGTGTGTATGATCGTTTCGTATGTTCTCCTGTTTCTGGCAATACTGCTTACTGGTGTCAGCCAAGTATTGATGAAAAAAGGATCCTCAAAAAAAGGGGAGGGTCGATTCCAGATTCTTTCAATGTATCTGAATACACCAACCATGACCGCGTACGGGCTTCTGCTAGTCACAACCGTACTCTCCGTAATTGTGTTGCGGGACATTCCCTTAAAAGTCTTCTATGCTGTTTCATCCCTAAACTTTCTGATAGTGACGGGGTTATCATACTGGCTGCTGAATGAGAGAGTTAATCGTGAAATGATCATTGCATTGGCATTGCTTGTTGGCGGGGTTCTGGTTTTTAATTATCCTGTTTAGGGCTGGTATGAAAAACACCAGATGACTTTGGATAACCTGTTCTGGATCGGTGTGTATCCGTTATTGACGGCCCTGATGATCGAATTTATCAATGATACGTTTGGCCAATTTTTCCTAGATAAATAGGAAACTCTCAATTTTTTAAAAATTGTCTGATTCTTCTAATGTGATGAGAGTATTAATGCCCTTTTTAAACATGGAATAGAGAATGACAGGGAAATCTAATAACAAGGGTCAGATTTTTTTAGTTATGTCCGATGATTCCATAATCCGCAGTAAAAAATGTTATCTGTCATTTTAAGTGCAGAATTTCCGTCATAAAAAGACATAATTTTTAGATCCGCAAGATGTTGGTAATTCTTTACCTTCTCATGTTTGTTCTCGTAAAGTCAGAAAATTATGAGTTATACGGTGAAGATTTGCAGTATTTAAATGAAAATAATTTTTCCACCGGCACCCTATCCAATTTCCTTTTTTCTTTGCCAGGTAATACGCCGGTTCGCCATAAAATTCCAGACAAAACCCAGAAGAATTCCCACAAGATTTGATAGCAGGTAATAGACGCCAAATACACTAGTTAGCAAAAATAAAACACCCATGTTGATTACCAGTCCACCGGCGGATACTACATGAAAAGCGACTAAACGGTGCCAACGGCTGGATAACTCGTGTCCTGCTTTGGATTTAAACGTCCAAAGATCATTCCAGATGAAATTATTGATGATGGATAATTCAATGGCGAAAAGACTGGCAATAAGATAATAAAAACCAACGAAATCCGTCAGGTACCAAAGTACCCCCATATTTACGACAATCCCGGAGATCCCAACCAGCCCGAATTTGAACACTCGTTTCCATTCCCTCCATGCCGCACTCTGGTGATGGGTGAATGAAAAGAGGGTGATATCGATAACCTGCTGCGCATACTCAACAATTGTTTTGATTTTTAGTTTGCTCGAACCAATTTCCCGATCCACGAATTCGAAGGGAATCTCCTTATCTTTTTCCCAGGTTCCCTTACCAAGCACTTCTAACAGGATTTTGTAACCCCGGGGTTTTAAAGAAGCATTTGCGACAACACTTTTCTTAATAGCAAAAAAGCCGCTCACCGGGTCTGATACATCGGGAAAGAGCAGGCGCCCTAAAAACGTAGCTCCGAGCGAGATAACCCGGCGTTTAAGTGGCCATTTTTTTATTCCGCCACCATCCATATACCTGCTACCGATGACAACATCGTATCCTTCTTTGATCTCGTGATACATCGCAGGGATTAGAGCTGGGGGATGGGAAAGATCGGCATCAATTACCACAAGAATATCCGACGATGCCTTATCGAACCCTTCTGCCACAGATTGTGAAAGTCCGTGATCCGCCAGACGGACGATACTGTTTACATTCGGTTTTGTTTTTTTGATTTCATTTGCAATGGTAATGGTTCCATCAGGAGAGTTATCATCGACAACAAGAATCTCCCCCTTGAGATTATTCCGCTTGAAAACCGCGTCCACTTCAGTAATAATATTCCTGATGTTCGCCTCTTCTTTAAATGTGGGAATTATTACCGTAAGATCGTACATGGCTGCTCAAACAACGGATACTACGCTGAAACAAAGAGATAAATTCCGGTATTCTGTCCGAGAGATTTTGTGTGTTCTTTTAACCATGCAATTGCATCACCATCAGGATTTGCTGCACTGATATCTCCGGTAACAACGAAATAAGCGGTACTATTGCCTCTCCCGTTATTGATCCTTTCAAGATCTTTTCCGGTATCCGCACCAAATTCGAATGTCTTGTCCGAGGTATTCGAATAATAATAATTGAGTGGCTGGTAAATATAGCCCGGAACAACAATAACAAGATCACCGGACTGGGTTATTTTTTGCATCTGGCTGGAAAAGCCCCTCCAGTCATCCTTGGAATACCCCGAATAATAGGTTGCAAGAGTTGGGGCACTGATGATAATGAGGAGTGCCATAAACCCGTAGACTACCCCCCGGTTATTGATAAGCCGATAAAATATCCCGTACGAGGCTGCCACACCCAGGAAAAAGATCGTATTGAAAAAGATCAGGTAACGGGGCACCATGGGCATTTTGTACGACAGAATGAAGCTGATGACAAACGTAAGAACTGTGAGTGTCACTAAAAATATTCCTTTCTTTTTATCAATGAGAAATGCCTGGATGATACCGATTATAAAGAGGATGAGAAGCAGGAACATCGGGATATCAGAAAAGCCCGAGAGCTCCCGGAAGGTCTCACTGATGATTCCGAGTCCTTGGATCCCGAAGGCTGGTGCAGAAGATGTCCGGGTAGCGAAGAGCTGGATTGCCAGCAGAATGAGGGGGAAACAGAGAACGACAAATACTACGATCGATAACGCGATCATTTTAATATTCTGGAGGTTTTTCCGGAAATTTTCAACCTGAAGGAAAAGTGCATAGAGTATAAGGGAAGCAATAATAACAAACGCATAGAAGTGGGACCAGAACGCAAGTGCCGATAGTATGCCAAAAAGTGCCCAGTTTTTCAGGTCATTTGTTTTGAGGGCTTTGAAATAGAAGACTAGGGCGAATGCCACGAAAAAGAGCATCATCGAATATGCCCGGGCTTCCTGAGAATAGTAGATCAGGAATGGTGAGAATGCAAATGCTGCTGCAGCAATGATCCCGACGTTACGATCCATGAATTCTTTTCCTGCAAAATAAATCAGGGGAATAGTCAGTACCCCAAGGAGTGCAGGAATAAACCTGAGCGTAAATTCGTTGTTGCCAAATACCAGCATGAGATGTTCAAGCCAGTAAAAAAGAGGTGGATTGAACTCTCCCCCTGCTGTAGCTTTCCAGATATCGGGAATTGACATTATTGCAAACGTATTCGTAGAGGCTTCATCGAGCCAGAGTGAGTTGAGACCAAGATTATAGAAACGGAGCAGAAGGCCAAAAATGGTCAAAATGATGAGAGATTGTGCGTACCGGCTGTGGGTAACAAGAGATACAACATTTTTGGTATTGAGATCTCGAAACGATTGGATTGGGGATATGTAATCCCCATCAAGATTACATTCGGTTACTACTCCCGATTTTTTTTCTTTTCCCCGATCCTCGCGTTTTTTTGCCATTTATATCATCTACTATTTCGTAAATATTCAGATATAGAATGTTGCATCCCGGTCCTATTCGGAGAACATTCCAAACAAAGAAAATTTTGGGATAACAGCAACGGTAGAGTGATCTGGTGTCTAAAAAAATTCAGATATCTCTTTGACCTATAAGCGGGGACCTGACTGATTCCAGCAACTCGATGGTACTGGAAACAACTGTTGATGATTCTTCAAGCATCAGGTTTACCTGCTCGTGCGTACCGACCCTGCGGAAATCCGTGCGAACCGCAATCACTGGTTTATTGTGGGCAAATGCATATCCCATCTCCCATGCGGTGCCGGAATCTGCATCGGCTCCATCGATGACAGCAACAATGATATCGGCATGTTCGAGATCTTCTTTGTTTTTTAAGAAGATCCGTTCCTGCTCTGTTTTTTTCCTTGTGTCAGAATCATCACCTGCCTCCTGAGGGAGGAAAACTTCGAACAAGTGTTGCCTGAGCAGGCCCGCCAATGATACATTATAGGTTCGCTCAGCTTCTGAGAAGAGAGGGGCAGCGAGATAGATCCGGTATGTTGCAAAGGTTGCAACATCGATAGCACGGATAGCAGGAAACCGGGAAAGAAACACTCCCCGCCCTGTTCGCTTTGGAGGTTGCTTATCCTCACTCCCATAATAGGTGCTGGTCACTCCGCAGGTTGGGGAGGAGTTGACCCCAAGGATACAAAGAGGTGGACCCCGTTCATCGATGATTGCCTGAACTTTTAGAGCAAGATCGTCCACAAGGCGGGTAAATGCCGGGGTGTCCAGACGTTCAAGAAATGTCCCGGGTTTCCTGTCAGGACCAAGGTACAATGTCTCCGGGCAGGGCAGCGGCACCATTTCAATACCAAAACGTTTACATCGTGCGATAGTACGCTCGAACAATTCAATATCTGATAGTTTCGTTATGCCTTCTGTCCGGAGCGAGGGATTGAGTACGCAGGGGCTGCAGAGCACGTACATTATTACAGTGTGTGCACGCATGGATGATCAATGATACCCCTGTACGCCTACCGGGATAATAGCTGTGACCCCCGGAAGTGCACGGTTAAAAAACTTGAAAAGGCGGGTTTTTTAAAAATATTTACCAAACTATCCCTTATCCCACGAAATACCCTCCTGCTCGATCCCACAGCTGAACAGGCACTCTCTCCCGCAGACCGGTTCGTAAGATCCATCACCGTACTCGACTGCTCCTGGGTAGTACTGGATACCGGAAAAGTCTGTTCATGGCGCATTCGCAGGGCACTCCCATTCCTGGTAGCGGCAAATCCGGTCAACTTCGGCAAACCCTGCGTACTCTCCTCGATTGAGGCGCTCGCGGCAGCACTCTATATTCTGGGCGAACAGGATCGGGCTGCTGCTGTTCTCTCAAAGGTCAACTGGGGGATCCGTTTCCTGGAAGTGAACCAAGAACCACTTGATCTCTATGCGAAAGCAAAGAACAGCACAGAAATTATTGAAATCCAGTCACTCTACATAGACTAAAACGGCTTTTTTAAAAAGGAATTTTTGGTTTTTAAGAGTTGTTCTGAAGATGCGGTGTTTTTTCAAAACAGGTCTTGTTGGTCCGCATTGACAACCCTGCAATTATGCAGAGAATTCCAATGATCCCCGCGTATATACCCCAGATTTTTACCAGAATTATAACCGTGAGGGTGGGGAAAAGTGCCATTAAGATACTTAAAAAAAGGGTGATCATGCCCAGAAGTACGATAACGAGCCGCGTCTTCCACTCATCAGAGAGGGAACATCCGACAAGAATGAGGAGAATACTGTTGATGATCGCGATAAACGCCATAATTATAATAAATATTGGTGCAATGAGACCGGGAATCAAAAAGGTAAGGGCGGCAACGATCAGCGATGTAATGCCCGCCAGAAAGATGGGGAATTTATAGACAATCTCTTCTTTAAATGAGTAGGAAAAAGCGATCATTATCAGCCCGACAACCAGGGCAAGGATACCAAAGAGCGTGACGAGTATATCGATAAACACCGGGGTCCAGAAGAAGGCAACTATTCCTGAAATAAAGATAATAATCCCAAGGAGTGCTATCTGCCACCAGCGTACCGGTGTTTCAGAAAACGCAATGGTGGTGGTTTTCATATAATTGTTCTTCGTTTTCTGACAAATTTAAAATATTCCCAAATATATGAAACCGGCCTTTCATTTTCCACGTTCAATTTCAGAACGGGGGAATCTCCCTAAATAATGGTCAGATTCCCTCAGTCTCCCATAAGGATGCCTATTGTTTTTGTGATCCATCTGAGTTGGAAGACACGGGGCATGCTGGTTCCGGGATGTTTCAAAAAGGTCCTCTATTCCATCCAGTGGATTAAGGCAAATCTGCAAGTCAGAAGCACCCGTGGTGCCCGCAATCATTCCGCATAGTTTTTTCTGTACCAGCGTCAAGTAGGATTGTATGATCAAAGTTGCCATCAACGGGTATGGTACGATCGGCAAGCGGGTTGCCGATGCGGTCGCTGCTCAGAAAGACATGAAAGTGATCGGTGTCTCAAAGACCCGCCCCAATGCTGAGGCCTTTGTTGCAAAACAGCGGGGGTATCCACTCTATATCGCCGATCTTTCCAAGAAAGCCGCTTTTGAAAAAGTCGGTCTTTCTGTTGCGGGATCCGTAGAAGACATGTGTAAAGCTGCTGACATCATTGTCGATGCAACACCGGGCGATGTCGGGGCTACGAATAAACCAATGTATGAGAGACTGGGGAAAAAGGCGCTCTGGCAGGGCGGAGAGGATCATGAGATCGCCGGGTTCTCATTCAATTCATCCTGCAACTACAAGGATGCAATCGGCAGACAGTTTGTCAGGGTTGTCTCTTGTAACACAACGGGTCTTTGCAGGATTATCCATGCCATCGATAAGGAATACGGCGTCACTCATGTGCACGCGATCATGGTACGACGCGGTTCCGACCCCGGGGAGATCAAAAAAGGCCCCATCGATGCGATTGTTCTGGATCCTGTAAGTGTTCCCAGCCACCACGGCCCGGATGTTCTGTCCGTGCTCCCCCATATTTCGATTGTTACCATGGCCATGATCGTGCCAACCACGATGATGCACATGCATGCGATCCGGATCACCACGAAAAAAGATGTTTCAAGGGACCGCGTCATCGAACTGATCAACAACCATCCCCGGCTGGGCCTGATAAAAAAGAGTGTTGGTATCAGAAGTACTGCAGAGCTCAAGGAGTTCGCCATGGATCTGGGAAGACAACGATCCGATCTGTACGAGAACTGTATCTTTGAAGATTCAATCTACGCGAACAAAAACGAGCTCTGTTTCTTCCAGGCAATCCATCAGGAAGCCGATGTCGTTGTTGAAAACGTTGATGCGATCCGCGCGATGATGGGTGTGCAGAAGGATGGGGCGGCGTCCATAAAAACCACCAACGATGCACTTGGGTTTACACCGATCCAGAACAACCATTAACACCCATCATCACCCATTCTTTTCAATGGACGCGTACGAACGGGTTACCCGTAATACAGTCGAGATCGTAACCGAAGACGATCTCCGTTCGCTACTTAACAAACCCACGAAAAAGGTCTATGCAGGATACGAACCCAGCGGTGAGATTCATCTCGGCCATCTGGTTACCGTAAACAAACTGGTGGATCTCCAGGCAGCCGGGTTTGAAGTCATTGTGCTGCTGGCTGATGTGCATGCTTTCCTGAACCGCAAGGGAACCATGGAAAAAGTGCAGGAACTTGCTGACTATAACCGCCGCTGTTTCGAAGGGCTCGGACTGAAAAATGTCAGGTACGTTCTCGGGTCCGATCTCCAGCTCAACCGGGATTATGAGCTGCTTGTGCTCCAGCTCTCGCAACAGATCACGCTCAACCGTGCAACACGCAGCATGGACGAGGTGGGTCGGCAGATGGATCACCCCACCGTCTCCCAGATGATCTACCCGATCATGCAGATGGCCGATATTGCGATGCTTGGTGCTGATGCAGCGGTCGGAGGAATCGACCAACGCAAGATCCATATGCTTGCACGGGAGCACCTGGTCAACTTCGGCTATGCAGCACCCGTCTGCATTCATACCCCGATCCTGAACGGGATAGATGGTAAGAAGATGTCCTCTTCTCAGGGTAACTATATCTCTGTTGCAGACACTGAGGAGGAGATCAAGAAGAAATGCCAGAAAGCATTCTGTCCACCGGAGATCCCTGAAAACCCGGTACTCCAGATCTTCCAGCACCACATCTTCCCGCGCCTGCCCGAGATAACCATCAAGCGACCGGAGAAATTTGGCGGCGACCGGACGTTCTCAAGCTATATGGATCTGGAGGGTGCTTATGGCAAAGGCGAAGTCCACCCGATGGATCTCAAGAAATCCTGTGGCGATTCCCTGATAGAGATCCTTGCACCGGTGCGGGATTATATCAAATAATTGTCCCGGAATATTTTAGGAATGTGACCCCCCGTGAATTTAGAGAAAAAAGAAGATAAGTTCGATCAGCGCCTCGAGGAAATGGGTATCCGCATCAAGGATGCGAATATGTTCAAGGTACGGGAGGATGTCTTTGACGAAGTCACCCTTCTTGCCCTTTACAAACTGGTACATAAAAAATGGTTGTCGGTGATTGGTGGTTCTATCAGTACCGGCAAGGAAGCCAATGTATTCTACGGTGAGCGGGACGGGGCAACAATTGCCATCAAAATCTACCGTATCCGTACCGCAAACTTCACCACAATGAGTTCCTATGTCACCGGTGACCGCAGGTTCTCTCATGTAAAAAAGGCAAAAAAAGATCTAATCTTTGCCTGGACCAGAAAGGAATTTTCCAATCTCGTACGGGCCCGGGATGCCGGCATCGCAGTTCCTGAACCTCTCGTATGGGACAGGAATATCCTGATCATGTCGTTTTTAGGGGACGGAGAGACTGCTTACCCACAACTGCGGAATGTCGAGATGGAAGATCCTGCAGCGATCTATAAGGAGATCACCGACACGATCGATATCCTGTACAACAAAGCGGAGCTGGTGCACGCAGATTTGAGCGAGTTCAATATTTTATATGGTGACCAGCTCTATTTCATAGACATGGGCCAGTCCGTGACCAAGGATCACCCCCGGGCGCTCCAGTTTTTAATGCGGGATATTCGCAATATCAACCGGTATTTCAAAAACCGGTGCGAAACCCGGGGGGACATCGATCTCTTCAATGCGGTTACCGGACTGAATGCTGCCGAACCATGATAACCGTTGACTGCCAATGGATGAGTGTCGCAACGTTATGCAATTAAAATATAATCCTATCAAAACCAAGGTGAAACAAACATGATACAGGAAGTCAAGATTGCCGGAAGCAGGGTGGGTGTCCTTATTGGAAAAGGCGGAGCTACCAAGAGAGAGCTCGAGGCCAAAACCCACGCCACCATCACCATCGACAGCAAAGAGGGGATCGTAAAAGTTGAAGGGACTGAAGAGCACACGATCTCCCTTCTCCGGTGTGTCGAGATCATCAACGCCATCAACTACGGATTCTCTCCGGAACGCGCATTCGAGATGATCGATGATGAAGATCTTCTGCTCGAAGTCATTGATCTTTCGGGAATGGCAGATGGTCCGCGCCAGCTGGACCGGCTCCGGGGCCGGATCATCGGCAAGGATGGCAGGGCACGGGAACAGATCGAAGATATGACCGATGTGGAGATCTCGGTGTTCGGGAAGACCGTTGCCATGATCGGCTATCCTGAGCAGCTCAAAACCGCCCGGACTGCCGTGGACATGCTGATTGAGGGCGTGCCCCACGAGAATGTCTTTGCTTTCCTTGACCGGAAGAAGAAAGAAGCAAAACAGGATATGATAAGTTATTATTATTGATTGCGGCAATATTTGAAAATCCCGCAACAATATTTATAAGTTTGCTGTATTTCCACTGGAGAATAAATATCGAATAAAAGCGTAATTTTAAAAAATACCGAAAATACATGAGTGTTTCAGTGGAATTAAAGGGGTTTAAAAGGGATTTCGCATGCTGATCCATGAACTTCCGATTCCGGCAAGCCTCAAACACCAGTACACGCAGGCGGGCATCACGGAACTCTATCCACCCCAGGCAGAATGTGTTGAGCGGGGTATGCTCACCGGAAAAAACCTCCTTGTTGCAATCCCAACGGCAAGCGGAAAAACCCTTATCGCCGAGATGGCGATGCACGGTCACATCGCTACTGGGGGGAAATGCCTGTATATTGTCCCCTTAAAAGCCCTCGCAAGCGAGAAATTTGATGAATTCGGTAACAAGGGTGTCCGCGTTGGTATTTCAACAGGCGATCTTGACCGGCGCGATGATATGCTGGGTAGGAACGATATCATTGTTGCTACGAGTGAAAAGGTGGATTCGCTCCTGCGCAACAATGCCCGCTGGATCAGCAATATCACCCTGATTGTTATCGATGAGATTCATCTGATCGACTCCGATGGTCGCGGGCCAACGCTTGAAGTCGTGATCGCAAAGATGCGGTGCCGAAATCCGACCATGCAGGTGATCGGGCTTTCCGCAACGATCGGCAATCCAAAGATGCTTGCAGGCTGGCTGGAAGCCGAACTGGTCACCAGCAACTGGCGCCCGGTCGATCTGCGGCAGGGTGTGTTCTGCAACAACCGCATTCATTTCAAGGACCGGGAACGCCCGGTAAAACAGGTCTCAAAGAATTTTGATGATCTCAACCTCTGCCTTGATACTATCGAGGAGGGGGGGCAGTGTCTTGTTTTTGTCTCCTCCCGACGGAATGCAGAAGCGTTCGCAAAGCGGGCTGCCGGCGCAATAAAAAGTGAAGATCCTGCTCTTGCCGCCTATGCAGAGAAGCTCAGTAAAGGTGCAGAAACGGAGATGGTCAAAACGCTGGCAGCCTGTGTGGCAAAAGGCGCTGCTTTCCACCATGCCGGGCTGAGCCGGCCTGAACGTGCGATCGTGGAAGAGGGATTCCGGAAAGGGCTGATTAAGTCCATCTCATCCACACCGACCCTGGCTGCGGGGCTCAACCTGCCTGCACGCCGGGTGATCGTACGGGATTACCTGCGGTTTTCTGCCGGCGAGGGGATGCAGCCAATCCCGGCGAGCGAATACCACCAGATGGCGGGAAGAGCCGGCCGGCCGCGACTCGATCCCTATGGTGAGGCTGTCCTTATCGCAAAAGATGAGGGGCAGGTAGAAGAGCTCTTCGACCGGTATATCGATGCCCCTGCAGAAAATATCCATTCCAAAATTGCTGAACCCGATGCACTTTACACCCACGTGCTCTCCCTTATCGCATCGGGTTTTGCCGCTACCCGGGCCGAACTCGCCGATTTTATGGACCGGACTTTTTATGTCCATGAGCACCGGCAGGGCCGGCTGATGAAAAAAGCCGTGGATGCCGCACTTGCTTTCCTCGTATCATCCGAGATGGTTGTCGAAGTGGGAGAGCATCTGGGCGCAACCGAGTTTGGCAGCCTGGTCTCCCGGTTGTATATCGATCCCCGAAGTGCAGCGCTTATTGTCAGCAATCTCCGGAAAAACGACGGTTATGCAGATATCGGAGTCCTCCAGACCATCTGCAGTACCCCTGATATGCCTAAGCTCTATGCAAGGAACACCGATCTTCCCGCTCTCGATCGCATGATAGAGGCGCATGCCGGTGAACTCTGGCTTGAACCGCCGCAGGATGAAGAGGAGTCGGAGCCCTACTACCGGGCACTCAAGACGACGATGCTCCTTTCCGATTGGACCGATGAGCTGCCCGATGCAAAGATCTGCGAGCGGTATTCTGTGGGTCCCGGGGATCTCTACGGTATGGTAGAGAGCGTGAACTGGCTGCTCCACGCCAGCGTTGAACTGGCAAGGATGTTTGCACCCGCTATCCACACGAAGATCAGGGAATATGAGATCTGTATGAAAAATGGGATCCGGCGTGAACTGCTCCCACTCGTGAAACTGCGTGGAATAGGACGTGTCCGTGCCCGACGCCTTTTTAACAATGGCATTACTTCGCCGGGAACACTGGATGCAGCTGGCATTGAGACGGCAACAAAGATCCTTGGACGGGGAATTGCAGAACAGCTCTTTGCACAACTGGATAAATCCCGGCGTTTAACATCAGGAGAGATGGATGCTGATGCACCTAGTGATATTGCACGCGGACAGTCAACGCTGTCAAAATTCGGGTGACTGAATGACGGGAAACAACGGTACAGCAGGATCACATGATGAAAACAACGGGCACAAAAACCAGAAGGTCGGTGGACCTTTTACCTGCAATGGCAGTACCTATGAGATTCGTGCTGCGATCGCAACCATTAATGATCGTGCTGCATTTCTCCAGGACATCCAGACTATAGCGAATGCGCATAATACCCATATCATCTGTTTTAATGCCGATATGCTTGCGGGAACGCGGCATGCTCATACGGCACTTTGCCATGCAGTACGCTCCTTTACTAAAGGGAAGATGGTCTCGAATACCCTGGAAATGGAGGCGCTCTTATTTGCTGCAGGTTCCCGGCAGTGTTCCCTGGCTGCACCATTTGGAATTCACTCAGGAGAGAACCATCTGTATGTCTGCTGCTATCCGGAGTGCGATAACCTATGGGATGCCCTCGCCCCCTTGATTCATGTTGTGGAAGATGCCTGGAGCGGTATAGATTCTCAAAAGCAGGCATATCTTATGGATCTGTTCAATATCACCCGGGAAGAACTGGCCACAACCAATGGTGATCGCCTCACCGATCTCATCCTCGAACGAATTGCCTTACTGGAAGTATACCGGTAAGAGTCCAATGGTATGGCAGACACCAGGTGCGCATCCTAAAAAGGGTAGCGATGAGGAATATGCCTCGCCGTTAAATGCCTGCTGAATTACTTATTGATATGGGAAAGGATATGGACCGTCTCCGGAAGGATCAGTTCCTTCATTGCAAGGGTGACAGCCGGTGTTGATCCGGGGATGCAGAAAATTACCTTTCCATAAATCACACCGGCAATTGCACGCGAAAGCATGGATGCTGTTCCGATTTCCTGAATACTTTTCATCCGGAAGAATTCACCAAACCCATCTATTTTTTTTTCAAGGAGTGGTGTAACGGCTTCGATAGTACAATCATCAAAAGTCAGGCCGGTCCCCCCATTGATAATAATGCAGTTTGCTGTTTTCATAGCTGCATACAGCTCGTTCCGGATCGCATCTATCCGGTCAGGAACAATTGCATAATGGCTTACAGCGATACCGGCTCCTGTGAGCAAGGTGGATATTGCTGCCCCGCTGGTATCATTTTCCTTGTTTCTTGTGGTGGAAACGGTGATAATTGCCGCAAAAACCTCAATGGATCGCAGGTGATTCTGGTTCATATGAGTGATAATATGGTAAAAGAAGCATTAATAAAAATCTTAGGTTAAAATAATCGGTATTTTCATGGTTTTCTAGGCGCCACCCCTTTATTTCCAGTGGAGATTTCCTAAAATTTTACCTCTTCTACCTTTTTCGAAGTAATAAAAAACCTTGAAAATATTTTTCCTGCAATCAATTCGATCATTATATATATTAATAATAAAATATATAGAACTGGCTGTTTTTATTGTGTTTAAAATAATACCCAGTGGTATTTTTTAAAAGTTCCACACGAAGAAAAGGGGTCCCCCCCCTCATTACCAAATCATATGATTTCTCCAGGGATTTAAGAAAATTATCAAAGAAATAAGTACAATCTGAAAATACATCCTATAAAATTAAATTAAAATAATTAGGAATAAATTTTAATATTAGGTCACATTTGGCTTTTTAAAGGGTATATTACATTATTTCCAATCGAAGTGGGGGGGTTAATATCCTGAATATACCGATCGTTTTTTAGGGTATTCGCACCAATTCTCTCCACTACAGAGTAACTATGCCCGAACCAGAAGACCCATCAACGGGATTATTCAAAAAATATCTTACCAATAACCGGATATTCAAAGATCGTGAAGTGCTGAGGCACTCCTATCGCCCCCAGATCCTCCCTCACCGAAAACCACAGATTGAAGAAGTGGCGTCTATTCTTGCCCCTTCTTTGAGGAACGAAACCCCCTCGAATATCCTGATCTATGGGAAGACCGGTACAGGTAAGACGGCCTGTGTACGGTATGTCGGCACCGAGCTGGAAAAAGCAAGCAGCACGATGGGTCCCGTCTGCCGTCTCGTTCATCTGAACTGTGAAGTGATCGATACCCAGTACCGGGTGCTTGCCCAGATTGCCAAGAGTCTTGATGTATCTGAAGAACTGGGGAGTGACAAAACACGCACCCACATACCCATGACCGGGTGGCCCACCGATCAGGTGTATGCCGAGCTCAAGAACCAGCTCGAAGCCAGTGGGGGTGTCCTGGTCATCGTACTGGACGAGATCGACAAACTCGTCAAAAAGAGCGGGGATGACACGCTGTATAATCTCACCCGCATCAACTCCGATTTGAAAAATTCAAAAGTCAGTATCATCGGTATCTCAAATGACCTGAGTTTCAAGGACTTCTTAGATCCCCGAGTACTCTCCTCACTCTCGGAAGAAGAGATCGTATTCCCTCCGTACAATGCACCCCAGCTGGTCGATATCCTTGCACAGCGCGCTGACGGGGCATTTATTGCAGGAGCACTTGCAGAAGGTGTTATTCCCCTCTGTTCTGCACTGGCGGCACAGGAGCATGGTGACGCCCGGCGGGCACTTGACCTGTTCAGGATCTCAGGTGAATTGGCCGATCGGGACGAATCCTCGCAGGTTACCGAGGAACACGTCAAACAAGCGCAGGCAAAGATCGAAACCGATAGCATGATCGAATGCATCGCAACCCTGCCGACCCAGAGCAAACTGATCCTCTTCTCGATGCTGATCCTGGAGCAGCTGGGCCAGAATATCTTTACGAGCGGGGAAGTCTCACGTATCTACCAGGATATCGCCCCGGGCATCCAGCTCGATGTGCTCACCCACCGCAGGATCACCGATCTCATCTCGGAACTCAACATGCTCGGGGTGATCAATACCCGGGTCGTGAGTCGCGGGCGGTATGGCAGGACAAAAGAGATGTGGTTTGACTCCAACACGGACAAGATCCGCGAGGTTGTCCTGAAAGATCCACGGCTCAACGGGCTTAAGGATATTGATGTTTCCAAGATGGAAGCAAAGTGGTTGAAAACTTGGTTCAGGTGATTAATGATGGATGAAAAGGATCTCGAACTCCTCCGTATCTTAGAGGAGAACAGCCGGCTCTCAGCGGAAGAAATTTCGACCATGACCACTCTCTCAACAGCCGATGTCGAGAGCCGGGTTCACGCACTCGAAGCTGCACAGGTAATAAAACGGTATTCCACGGTTATCAACTGGGAACGGGCAGGCAACGGCGAGGTCTCGGCGATCATCGAACTGAAAGTCAGTCCTGAACGCGATTTTGGTTATGACCGGATCGCAGAACGCCTCTCGCGGTTCCGGCAGGTCAAGACCCTGCGGCTCATGACCGGTACCTACGATCTTCAGCTTGTCGTGTCGGGCAAGAATATGCAGGAGGTTTCCCGTTTCGTGTCCGAACATGTTGCACCCATGGACCGGATACGCGAGACTGCGACGCATATTATCATGAAGTCGTATAAAGAAAACGGTCACACGCTTTTTGAGCAGGCGGAGTCTGAGCGTCTCCCGTACTCCTTCTGAGGTTTTTTGAGAATGCGCAACTTTGTTTCAGAACGGGCGAAAATGATCCCTCCATCCGGGATCAGGAAATTTTTTGATCTGGCGCTCACGATGGACAACGTAATCTCGCTGGGTGTCGGCGAACCGGATTTCCGGACGCCCTGGAACATCTGCGAATCGAGTATCTACTCCATCGAGCAGGGAACGACTTCCTATACCTCCAACAAAGGCCTCCAGTCATTAAGGGATGCCTTGTCCCGGTATCTCGGTCAGCACTACAATCTCCCGTACACCAGCAATGATGAGATCATCATCACCAGCGGGGTATCCGAGGCACTCGATATAGCGATACGTTCTGTTGTTGATCCGGGTGACGAAGTAGCCATCGCCCAGCCCAGCTATGTCTCCTATGCACCCTGTGTAACCCTTTCGGGAGGAAAGCCGGTCCCGGTCCGGTGCACAGAAAAGGATCACTTCAAGCTCAATCCCGATGCCCTGCTGGAACAGATCACGCCAAAGACCAAGGCACTGATCATCAACTTCCCCAACAACCCGACCGGAGCGGTGATGAACGGGAGCGATCTCAAAGCGATCGCCGATATCGTAATCGATAAGGACATCCTGCTGATCAGCGATGAGGTCTACGCAGAATTAACCTACGACAGCACCCATGTTGCGGCTGCAACGGTCAGTGATCTCTGGGAGCGGACGATCACGCTGAATGGTTTTTCCAAGGCGTATGCAATGACCGGGTGGCGAATCGGGTACCTCTGTGCCCCTAAGGAGCTTTGCGATGCAGCGCTCAAGATCCACCAGTATATTATGCTCTGTGCGCCCGTGATGGGCCAGGTCGGGGCGCTCGAGGCACTCCGGTCAGCGGAGGAGGATAAGAACAGCATGGTCAACGAGTACCGCCTCCGGCGCAACATGTTTGTGGCCGGGTTAAACCGTATTGGTCTGACCTGTCATGTGCCAGAGGGGGCGTTCTATGCATTCCCCTCTGTCAAAAAAACTGGCCTTTCCGATGTGGAATTTGCCGAACGGCTGCTCAAGGAGCAGAAGATAGCGGTTGTTCCGGGTAGTGTTTTTGGTCCCGGTGGCGAGGATCATCTCCGGTGTGCCTATGCGGTCTCAAGAAAAGATCTGTCAGAAGCACTGGGCCGGATGGAGACGTTTATCAACGGTCTCTGATCCGCTTTTTTTCTTCCCCCTCTCCCCTCCCTCGCTTGCTATTGACCGTTACAAAGGAGACAAGGGATAGTTTATTTTGCACTTCAACCTATACTACATGAAACAAATATGAGCTGCACTATCATCGTTGGTGGATTTTTTGGGGATGAGGGCAAAGGCAAGATTGTTGCCCACATTGCCTTCAAGGATAAACCTGAAATCATCTCCCGCGGCGGTGTGGGTCCGAATGCAGGACACACTGTCCAGGTCGGAGAAAGTACATACGGCGTCCGCATGGTCCCGTCCGGTTTTGTCTATAAGGACGCGAAACTCTGTATCGGGAGCGGCGTGCTCGTGGATCCCCGGGTGCTGAAATCCGAGGTTGACACCTTAGGGTTAAAAGGGCGTATCTTCGTGGACAAGCGCTGCGGTATCATCACCGAAGATCACATTGCACGGGATAAGGGGAGCGACCACCTTTCGAAAACGATCGGCAGCACAGGATCCGGATGCGGACCTGCCAACTCCGACCGGGTCATGCGGGTCTCCCCTCAGGCCAAGGATGTCCCCGAGCTTGCCGAATACCTGCTCGATGTACCCATGGCTATCGATAAAGAGCTCAGGAACGGAAAGAATGTCCTGCTGGAAGGTACCCAGGGCTTTGGCATCTCCCTCTATTATGGAACCTATCCTTTCGTGACCAGCAAAGATACCTCCGCTTCCCAGATTGCGGCAGATAACGGTGTAGGACCGACAAAGATTGATGATGTAGTCGTGGTCTTCAAGGCGTACCCCACCCGTGTCGGGGAAGGCCCGTTCAGCACCGAGATGTCGTTTGAGAAATCCGATGGCATGGGGATCAAGGAGTTCGGGACCGTCACCCACCGGAAGCGCCGTATCGGCGTCTGGGATGGGGAGATGGCCAGGTACTCTGCCATGATCAACGGGTGCACGCAGGCTGCGATCACCGGTATTGATCGTGTGGACCAGGACTGCTTTGGCGTCAGGGAGTATTCGAAGTTGTCCAAGAAGGCAAAGGATTTCCTGAAACAGGCGGAAGATGATATCGGATGCGCCATCCCCCTGATCTCCACCGGCCCTGAAGTCACCCAGATTATTGATATGAGGAATGAGCTGTAATGAGACGTTCCCTGATGGATATCCTCTGTTGTCCCGTTTGCAAAGGGGATCTCGTGTTATCTGTTACCAAAGAGGACGATAAAGAGATCCTGGAAGGCGGACTGCATTGTGCTGCATGCCGGGTGGACTACCCCATCAGCGAAGGCATCCCCAATCTCCTTCCCCAGACTCACCAGGAATAAGAGGTGGAGGTATGATCTTCCCGTTACCCTTTTTTATACTGATCTCTGCGGGTACCGGGGGGAACGATTTCGGTACGGAGATATATCTTAATCGCAGCGGGATCAATTCGATCGAGCTGCCAAGGCAAAAGATCCAGGCGGCAACCGGCAGCAGCCTGCGGGTGAAATTCCTGAACCGGGGGGCACCGATTCACATAACGACCTCTTCTGCAAATGCCAGCATGTACACCGATTTTTTTCACGAGAACCTGTATGTTGTTGATGAATCGGTACTGACCATTCCCATATATACCGATATTCAGGAAGGATTCTTTGATCTTGAAATTATCGCCGGGTATGGCGGGATGAAAACAACCGCCCGGGTGAACGTGATATTCCCGCTACAAAAGAAACCGATCATTTTAGAAGAATCGCCGATCCAGCCGATCGCCCGCGGTCGCCCCCATCTCCTGATGGTCATGATGGGAATTGCCCTTATTTTCTATACCGCCTGGCTCTATACTTCCCTTGAACTGTTGAATATTGTCTCGTTCATCATCCTCATTGTTGGCGCACTCTACACATGGTACCGTCAGCGCTAGCTTCAGTTGCGATAGTCCTTTTTGCCGCTCTCCTGGTTGACCGGCTGATCGGGGACCCCCATTCGGCTTTGCACCCGGTTGCACTTCTTGGCCGGTTCATTGGCTGGTGGGGAAAGCCCGAACATTTCTCTCCAAAAATCCAGCGATTTACCGGAGCCTTTCTCTGGCTGGTGACCGTTGTCCTGTTCGCCGCCCCGTTTTACTGTTTTGCCGCCCTCGCCCCCTGGTACTGGTACCTGATTGTCGCCCCGTTCCTGCTGAAATGTTGTTTTGCATGGCGATCGCTCGAGGAACATACACTCGCTGTCGTGGATGCTCTCAATGATGGCATTGAGACGGGGCGGGAAAAGGTGAAGATGCTGGTCTCCCGCAACACGGCAACTCTTGATCGCGAACACATTCTCTCTGCCGGCTACGAATCCATGACGGAAAACCTCACGGACAGTATCATCTCGCCGCTCTTCTTCTTCTCCCTGTTCGGGATTACCGGGGCTGCGGTTTTCCGTGCAGCCAATACCATGGATGCGATGCTCGGATACCGGGACGAACGCGAGCGTATCGGGTGGTGCGCAGCCCGGATGGATGATATCCTTAACTTCATACCGGCCCGGATCACAGTCCTTCTGCTCCTGCTGCATTTTTTCCAGCGGGGACGTCTTTCCCCTGCCCTCAGGGTTATGCGGCGGGATGGAAAGAACCGCCCCGGGTTCAATGGGGGGATTGTGATGGCAACAATGGCGGGTGGTGTAGATATCCGTTTTGAAAAACCGGGTGTCTATACAATCGGTGACGGTGAACGGACACTTGACGAGGGAGGAGCAGACATTCTGGAGGCAACCCGCATGGTAACTGTGATGTTTGCGCTGATTGCCGTGGGTACTCTGTTTTTATTGGGATCGCTGATCAATAGTACCGCCATATGAAACTCGAGGAACTGAGATTCGGTACCGAGCTCCTCAAGCGCGGCTTTGCATCCATGCAGAAAGGGGGCGTTATCATGGATGTCGTGAACGCTGAACAGGCAAAGATAGCCGAGGATGCCGGGGCCGTTGCAGTCATGTCGCTGGAACGCGTGCCTTCAGATATCCGGAAGATGGGCGGGGTTGCCCGCATGGCAGACCCCCAGAAGGTCACGGAGATCATCGACGCGGTATCGATTCCTGTCATGGGCAAAGTGCGGATTGGCCACTTTGTCGAGGCGCAGGTACTCGAAACGCTCGGTGTCGACATGATCGATGAGAGCGAAGTCCTGACACCGGCAGATGAGCAATACCATATCGATAAGAAACTCTTCAAGGTACCCTTTGTCTGCGGTGCCTGCGATCTGGGTGAGGCGTTGCGCCGTATTAATGAAGGTGCGGCCATGATCCGGACCAAGGGTGAGGCAGGTACCGGTAATGTTGTCGAGGCAGTACGCCACATGCGCAATATCATGGGGGAGATCCACAAACTTAAAGGCATGGACAAACAGGAGATGACTGTCTATGCCAGATCAATTGAAGCCCCCGCAGAACTGGTGATCGAATGTGCCGAGCGCGGCAGGCTACCCGTGGTGAACTTCTCGGCAGGTGGGATTGCCACTCCTTCGGATGCCGCGATGATGATGCAGCTGGGTGCAGACGGTGTGTTTGTCGGATCAGGGATCTTCAAGTCCACGAATCCCGAGCTGATGGCAAAAGCGATTGTCGAAGCCGTAAACCACTTCAATGAACCTGAGGTTATCGCACGGGTAAGCCGCGGGCTTGGCGATGCGATGCCCGGGCTCGACGTCCATAAACTCAGGGACGATGAGGTGCTGCGAACCCGTGGACGTTAAGATCGGGGTTCTCGCGCTCCAGGGGAACGTGAGCGAGCACATCGATGCGTTTGTGCTCGCACTCGATCGTCTCGGTTACGGTGAAACTTCCGAAGTTGTCACCGTACGCAACCCCGCTGAACTGGAAGGCTGCCATGCACTGGCCCTCCCCGGCGGGGAATCAACCACCATCTCCCGGCTTATTGACAAGAATCATCTCTATGAGCCGATCCGCACCTTTTCCGGCGGTATTTTTGCAACCTGTGCCGGTATGGTGCTGGTAGCAACCCACGTGGACGATCCCCGCATCAATACCCTCAATCTTATCGACATAACCGTGGACCGGAACGCATTCGGCCGGCAACGGGAATCGTTTGAAACGGACATTCCCTTAACCGGTATTGATGGCGGCCCGTTCCATGCAATCTTTATCCGGGCACCGGTTGCAACCCACGCGGGTGCCGGTGTTACGGTGCTCTCGAGGCTGGACCAGGGGATCGTTGCTGTTGAGCAGGGAAAACACATGGCCCTGTCGTTTCATCCGGAACTTGGCGGGGATACCCGGCTGCATGAGCGGTTTTTGAAAAAGATTGGGATTTAATGGCAGATCCCCGGCAGACCTCCGTTTTTCGCATATTCAGGAAAATTTAGGATGAATATTTATTACCCGGTGCGTATTACGTACCATAATGACTATCAGAAAAACGCGCCGGAAGAATGATGAAAAACCGTTTCACGAAGCAGTGACCGATCTGCTCTTCTCTTCTATGGCAAACCATGAGGATTTTGTCCTGACCTACGAGGTCAACCCCACCACGGGTAAAAAAGAAATTCATGTGATGGCAGGAAAATTAATTTCCCCCGATCTGGTTGTGAAGCTTAAGGATCATGTCGCACAACAACTTGACGAGGGAAGCGGACATCATATCCGGATGATGGAATAAGGAAAACCTCTTTCATCACTATCATTATCAATGGAGTGCACGTGAATCCCTTATCTGCACGATAAGGGTGGCGTCATTTTTTTATTTACCAATCCTTTTTCATTGCTTCTGTTTTCATCTCCTTTGGCATCAGTTCGATTGCATACCGCAGCGCCGTCCGGGGCATTACTCTCTTGTTTTTCATCACGTAGGAGTAGATCTCATCGGTATGCTTCCGGCTCGCTTCTTTTAGCAGCCAGCCATAGCCTTTCTGCACCATATCGTCATCATCCACGAGAAGCAGGTCGGCAATTTCCATGGACTCTTTGAGGAACTTTCCGTGTTTTGCCGGGACAATCAGGGATACTGCTGCTGCCCGACGCATCCACCGGTTCTTGGAAGGTGTCCAGCGCTTGAGTTCATCAATATATTCCGGGAATTGTTCCATGAAGTCGCCCATAGTGTGATTGCAGAAACCATCGCACGACGCCCAATTGGTGATGTAGGTATCGATCCAGTGCCTGAACACGGGAAGATCGTCCCGCTCGTACCTTCCTGAAAGGGCATGGGCCCAGTTCGAAACGATGAAGGACTCTTCAATATAACCGGATCGGTACAGCTCCTCGCAGAGTGCGAAGATCTCTTTCTTATCCCGGTTTTTGATCTCTTTCCAGTGCTTTTTTGCAATGGCAATGACGGTGGCAGTTTTCAAGCCATAACACAAAATTTCCTCTTTAAAAAACCGCTTCGAGCTTTTTTGGAGGATGGGATCTGCCTGTTGTTTAAGCTCCTGCCGGATCTGTTCAATAGCCGGGTCCATATTCTCCGGTAGGAGCGTGTACAGGATAAGGTATGTGGCAGACGGGGGGATGAAAATGAATTAGACGTGGAGGAATGGCCCGGATGCTATCAAAGCACCGGGAATCCGGAACAACCCGGACCCGGGGGAATTCCCGGTTATAAAAATTTCAGGGTCCTATCTCCGTGACCCCGCTCGGGGACACTCCTCATTCAGGCTTGCAGTCTTTTTCTTCTGCTCCATCCGGCGGCGGATACTTCCCGCCCCACTCCAGCATCGCTTCAATGATTGGCAGGAGTGCCTTGCCCCGCCCGGTCAGGGAGTACTCGACTCTAGGGGGAACTTCCGGGTAGACTTTGCGGTCAATAATAGCATGCTCCTCAAGATCCCGGAGATGTTTGGTTATTGTTTTGGAATTGATCCCGCACATCCTGTTCTGGAGTTCCGTGAACCTGAGGACACTTTTGCGCAGGTGCCAGATAATGAGCAGGTTCCACTTGTTCCCGATGATATCAACGATACTGCCTATGCTGCATTTAGGGGTCTTTTCACATTTCATTCGAAATCCTTCAATAGTTACTTATTGGAAATAATGTTACAAAAACCCATCTGGTGTATATAATAAACTAAAAGTGGAATGCATTCTTGTAGATTATTCATGACCACGATACTTGTTGATCAGGATCTCTGTACCCGGTGCGGGATCTGTTCTGTTGTCTGTCCGATGGCCATCGTCGATCCTGCTGATGAGAATGCCCTCCCCCGGGTTCAGGATACTAATACCGGCAGGTGCATCCAGTGCGGGCACTGCGAGATATCATGCCCATCGCAGGCCCTCCTCCTGAATGTCCGCCCTGATGAGAGAGTGCCCCTGCCGGCCGGTGCCGGGACGATCTCTTCTGACGACTTGGCACTCTATCTTAAGAAACGCCGGTCAGTACGCCATTTCACGAAAGATCCTGTGCCGAAGGAGAAGATCGAACAGGTGCTTGATATCGCCCGGCACGCGGCTTCCGGTGGCAATGGCCAGCCGGTACAGTGGATCGTTGTCCATGATCCAAAGAAGGTGAAAATGATCGCCGGCCTGACGGTCGAGTGGATGAAGTCCCTTATCAATTCCACCCACCCCATGAGTGGCTATGTTCCGGGGCTGATCGGGGCATGGGAGAGCGGGACGGATGTTATCTGCCGGGGTGCACCGCACCTGCTCTTTGCTCATATCCCGGAGGGTAACCCGGTCGCACAAACGGATGCGATCATCGCACTCACCCATTTCGACATCGCAGCCCCCGCGTTTGGGATCGGCACCTGCTGGGCCGGCTTTGTTGCGATGGCAGCAATGTCCTATGAACCGCTCCAGAAGGAGCTCGGTCTGCCCACAGGACGGAAATCAGCTTATGCGATGATGTTCGGCCACCCGCAGTACAAGATCTACGGTATCCCCCGCCGGAAACCGTTTGAGGTTTCGTGGCAGTGACCTGCGAATGTACTAACCCGGAAAAAGGAATACAAACATGAAAGTACTTGCAATCAACGGAAGCCCACGGAAAACGTGGAATACTGCGATGCTGCTGCAGAACGCCCTCGATGGCGCTGCATCCACAGGTGCGGAAACAGAACTGATCCATCTCTATGATCTCGATTTTAAGGGATGTACAAGCTGTTTTGCGTGCAAACTGAAAGGCGGGAAGAGCTACGGGAAATGTGCCATGCAGGACGGGCTGACCCCGGTGCTCGAACAGATACAGGATGCAGATGCACTCGTCCTCGGCTCCCCGATCTATTTCGGCACCGTCACCGGGGAGATGCGCTGTTTTATGGAGCGGCTCCTTTTTCCGTACCTTGCGTACACCAACCCTCCGTCATCCATTTTCAACGGGAAGATCCGGACCGCGTTCGTGTACACGATGAACGTCTCAGAACAGCAGATGAAAGATTTCCATTACACCGTGCATACCGGGCTGAATGAGAGCATCCTCAATCGCACGTTCGGGAACGCTGAATCATTCTTCTCCTGTGAGACGCTCCAGTTCGAGGACTACGATAAGGTCGTTTTCAATTATTTCGACCCGGAAGAGCGAAAAGAGCGGCGGAAGACTGTTTTCCCGCAGGACTGCAAACGGGCGTTTGAGCTGGGAGCACGGCTTGTGCAGGCCGGAAAAGAGGTAACCCGGAGTTAATCAGGGTTGCAGTGCGTACCTGTGCATGTACGTTCGGGCACCAGCCCAACCAGCCGCGGACAATCTCTGAAATCCTCGTGATTGTCATTCAGGTCCCCGGGCCCCCCGCTCACCTTCAAACATTCCGGGCATCCGGCCACTCTTTGCATAGGAATACAGGCCGAAGAGTGAGACACCCACGGCGGTCGAACAGATGACCGTTACGGTACACCACACGAGGATATACAGGGCGGCACTGGCGATCCATCCCCCCTGGTACCAGAAAAACAGGTCATCAAAAGAAACGACCCCATAGGCTACGCGGAAGATAAGGGAGGACAGCGAAATTCCGATTACAATCAGGCCGAAAACAAGGAGGCAGGCAACAATCTCTCCCCAGACCTTTTTTACGAGCGAGAAGGATTCCGCGACAGCATCGGGCAGGCGCTTGTTTTCGAGAACCAGGACCGGGACAACGAACAGGGTGAGGATGAAGAAAACAACATTAATTATCATTGCCGCGATGGTGAAGGTGGCGGCTGATAAGGGGTTGACCACCGACGGTATCGGGCCCGGGCCGAGTACTTCCGGCCTGAGGACGAAGTAAAAGGGGAACTGGCCAATAATCGAGGATATCGTGATGAATACGGAATCAGCATACCTGAGTTCGATGGCTGCCAGGAGGGCAGTTCCCAGGAGAGCCATGCCAACCGACCAGCCCGCGATCGATCGCATATGACTCCGGGCGTCAGACAATCCTTTACGGAAAGATATCATCTGACCCGAAGATCCCGATGAGATGCTCAGGATCAGGCCGGCCAGCAGGAAGTACAGGCAGAAGACCGTGATCAACTGGATTGAAAATACCAGGGCAAGCCAGAGGGGATAAGCAATCGCCGGGTAGGGATACGTTCCGTACACCATGAGGGAAAAGAACGCAGCGATCATGAACAGCATGACAAGACCGGTCAGGAGCGAGAACCAGAGCAGCTGTTTGTTCCTGGCCAGCGTTTTCAGGCTCCCCGTTGCGACTTGGATCCCCCGGCCGATTCGTCCCGATCCTCCCGCCCCGCCTTCGGGTTCCAGAGGGTTTACGGTAACCGGCGGTGTTGAGAGCACCGTCGCTGCTGTGCGCAGGACCGGTGCATTCGGGCACCAGCCCATCCATTGGTGAACAATTTCTCCTATACGTGCTAATGTCATACCATCGCCTTCACTTTTGTAAACAATTCTTCCGCCATTTTTGTCGGGTCTGCTGTTTTCTCAATCCGGATGCCGAGCTCGGTTGCATAATCCCAGAGCAGCTCGATGCATTCGGTATACCGCTGGCATTCACCGCAGTTACCGTCATGCTCGTACCAGACCTGCATCCCGTGCTTGTCGGAAACGAAGATGATTGCCGGCGTCTGGAAAGGTATCGAGCGCCCGATCAGGATCCCCCGCTCCGCGTTGATCTTTTCTATCGCGATCTGGTTCGCGTGCGCCATCTCCCGGAGTGCAACTTCGATCTTCTCGTCCATGACCTGAAGTGCCTTGGACACAGCCTGCCGGGAGATGCCCAGCAGGTTGGCAATAGTGATATTCGGGGTTCCGCTGCGCCGCATCTTCCAGAATCCGAACTGTTTGTCGTTCATGGGCAGAAGCATATGTCAACGTATGCATATTGACTATATAAAAGTTTTTAGAATAGTTGCCGGACCGGCAAACAGGAAGAGAAAAGAACAGGTCCGGGAAACGGTGCAGGTCCAATGTCTGCATTCTCTCCGGATCGCACATGAGAGGACCCCCCCTATCAGAATATTGGGGGACCCCCCATGGGGGTCCCAGCCCCTCGCGTGAAAAATGAGCCACTCCCCCTCTCATGTCCAGGAGGGGGTACCCCCATCCCCTCCCAAAAAGACTCCGGCGTGAGCAAAGCGATTATTGTCACATGTACATGTGATTGTAGCATGTACATGCTATTATCACATGTACATGCTACTCGCGTTTTCGCGGTTTGATCTCTGCGAGCTGCAAAGCCAGGGCTCCTGATGGAGTAATGGTGTAGTAATTTTCCTTCCGGTTGCTGTCCGGATTCGGGTATTCATGGACCAGATCCAATGCGACCATGGTCCTGAGAATATTTGCAAAGGTCCCCTGGCTGAGCTTGTGCATCACCGCCATCTTCCCGGTATACAGATTAGTTTTGCCCATCGTGTTCTCGGCAACCTTCACGCCCTTCTTCCGCACCGGGATATAGGATACCGAGAGCTGGGTGAAGAGATACGAGCGGGGCACGACCCGAACCGGGTGATCCTGTTTCCCCGGGGTGTTGTACAGCATCTGGAGGATTTTGATATAGTTGGGGTTTGCTGCCACCGTCTCTGCCGGGGTTTTTGGCACCGCGAGTTTTGCGGCTGTTGCTTCGCCCTTTCGTTCTGCAAACGTGTAATACGCATCTCCCTGCACCCAGAGCGAGAGCGCGAACAGGGCCATGCACATGTCCTTAGAGCCGGCTGAAAGGTCGAACGAGAACCGTGCGTCCGGGTGCTCCTTTCTGATCTTCAGGAGTGCGTCGCGGGCGGTGGCATCTGCCGGGGGGCTGACATACACCAGCGGGGCAGGAATCTTCAGCGATGCCGCGAGTGTCCTGACCTGGTTCACCGCCTCCCGTGCGATATCCTTCTGTTTCCGGATTTCTTCCCCGTCCCGGGTGCTGTTGGAATAGAGTTCGATATCGGCAAACACGTACACATGCGTGATATCCGGGTTGTCCCGGACGGTTGCAGCAAATGCCGGGAAGATATTCTCTCCTGCGGTGACGATGTGGACGTGTTCCTGCCGGGCCATGATCAGCGTCCGGGGTTAAATGATAAATGCCTGCTGGACAAAACAAAGGAAATCCCGGCGCTCCTGCCGGCATTATGAGAGCGTAAACCGGTACGCCCCTTTCGGTACCAGTATCTCGAACCGTGCGCCTTTCCCCGGCTCACCGGTCTCCGTGATCGTGATGCCGGTAATGGAGAGGATCTCGCGGGAGAGGAAAAGGCCGAGGCCGGTATTCTTCCCGAACCCCCGCTCGAAAAGGCGTTGTTTATCTTCGCTGGGGATACCGATCCCGTTATCCTCGCAGGTAATGACAAGCCCCTTTTCGGTTTCATGGCAGGAGATGTGGATCTTCGTCATGGCATCCCCGCCATATTTCAGGGCATTATCGATCAGGTTGTAAAAGACCTTCTCGAACAAGGGGTCACCATAGATCGAGAGGTCCTTCCGGTCGACCTCCACTCCCACGTCCCGTATGGGCAGGGCAGCTACAGCCCTTCGGACACTTGCATCGAGATTCTGCCAGGTGGGAGCAGTTGTTCCCATGTCCTCGTAGATTCTCGTAAAATCGATCTGGCGCCCGATCGCATCAGCAACCTCCCGCTCTTTCCGGAGATATTCAGTGGCTTCGGGAATATTGTCAAGGGAAGACCCCGAGAGTTCGAGGTAGGCTGAAAGGGCCATGAGCTGGTTCTTGATGTCGTGCCGGGTTATGGATGAGAGGATCGTGAGTTTTTTATTCACCCGGGAAAGGGTATCTTCTGCCAACTTCCGATCGGTGATATCGGTGATCACGGATAAGAACGACGGGGCCCCCTTCTCCTCAATCCGGACGGTCTTGATCATGCAGTACCGGGTGGTGCCGTCCTGGAGCTGGATCGCGATTTCGCGGAGGGGGGTTGGGGATGCTCCGCCCGGTGCTCCATCGGAGAACTCCTGGAAAACCTCAGCGCCTGAACCGGTCAGGAAGGAACTGATGGGTTGCCCGACAAGGGTCTCCCGGGATGGTCGCATGAGCCGGGTCGCTGCCGGGTTGGCGTACCGGATGATCTTCCGGTCGTGGACGAGAATATAATCAGGGAGGTTGTCTGAAAGGTTCCGGTACTGCTCCTCGCTTTGCCGGAGCTCGGTCTGGGTCCGGGCCATATTGAGCATCATAAAAGAACCCGTGGCGACGATATCCATGAGGATAGTGACGATAAAGAAGACAGGATTTATGGGATCCGGACCTCCCAGCGAATGGTCCCCGGGAGTAACTAGCCCGTTGACTACTATCGCGGTCCAGAGGAGTGCCGTGACTAAGAAAGCCATGGCAAAGCTGTACCTGATCAACCGGGTTTCTGGTTCTCTGGACCGTATCGCTATGAGGGAGATTGCAATAAAGCAGGGAACAATGAGCAACCCTATAATCATGCCACGCATGACAACCGAATCGACACAGATCATAAAATAGAACAACAGGAATGCGGCCGGTATCAGCGCACCGTACACGATTGCAGGGAGTGTCCTTGACCGGAAATATCTCCCGGTACTATCAAGCCGCATCATGACCGAGAGCGCGATCAAAAGATTTGCCACCGTTGAAGCGAACAGAACGGGCACGGCTCCTTCGAGCAGGTACAGGAAATACCCGCAGGACGTAACCAGCAGGCTGAGCACCCATGTCCTGACCCCATGATAGGTCTTCTGGGTCTTCCAGAAGGTAAAGAGCATCAGCGTGAGGACAACGTTGACGAGGAATAAGATAAGAAAAAGAGTCCTGATATCGGGGATCCACATAGTATCACGCTCCGCCCGGTGTTAACCCACCGAACATCTGAACAAAATGAGTTATGCGTATTTTTCCTGTGACGTTATGAATATTTGTCCCGAACATCCCTTTTTACTAATAATTGCACGCAGATATCGGGAGTGAACGTCAATCTTTCACCAACGAAGGTGAATGGCCGTCACTTCCTCATGCCGAGAAACTTACGGATCCTTCCCCAGAAACTCCTTTTCGGCCTCCTGCAAAATGGCAGCCCGCCTTTTACCACGTGGACTGCCTCGCACTCATCGCACAGCGTATACCGCTCGCAGGTTTTTTTCGGGCAGGGGCAGTCCTTGCGGATGGTGGGTGGCATTTCTGTACCACACTGAAATATCCGGTGGCTTAATGGTTTGCCTTAAAAAAAGTATACAGCCCGGGCAGGAACCCAACATTCAAGTCGTATCGCGATCGTTGTCTGTGTATGGAAATTCCGGTCATTTATCCGGTGATCAACCTGTGCGGGATAGCTCTTGGGATTATAGGGGCCGCTCTCATCATCTACGGGGGATTCCGGGCAGTCATAAAGGTCGTATCGCTGGGACTCTTAAAACCGGCGTTTACCTATAACCAGATCCGTCGTGAATTCACGGACAAGATCGTATTCGGGCTCGAATTTCTCATCGCAGCCGACATTCTTGCTACCCTGCTTTCCCCCAGCCAGCAGGATCTGATCAACCTTGCGGTGATTGTCGTGATCCGGACCGTACTGGGATATTTCCTCTCAAAAGAGGCAGAGGAATTCAATCTCCAGTAACTTCCCGATACCCCTTTTTTAACCCTGCGATTCAAAGCAACAGGTCAAAGGATCCATCACCCCCGGTGCAGCTTTTCCGGCAGCTCCCTCGCCCATGCGGCAATCGCATCCCAGTCGCGGAAATCACCGCTCGGGATCTTTGCCATTGCCAGGAACTTCCGCATCACAAAGTTAACCTTTGCCGGATCCAGTTTACCGGCAAACAGGGCAGATGATACGGGGGTGAGGGGTCCAAGGGATTTTTTCAGGGCACCCATTGCCATCTCAACGGCACCGGGATCCGGGTTCTTTGGCGCAAGCCCGACGGCAAAGGCAGCAACCGGCAGGTTCTGGAGCTGCTCGTGATATCTCCCGATAAATTTTCCCACAGCGCCATCGACACTCCCCATATAGAGCGGCCCGCCTACCACGACCGCGGTGTATCCCGCGAGCGTTGAAATGGTCTTGATCCCGGCGACATCAACTGCGAGTCCTGCGGCTGCCAGTTCTTTTCCTATCGCCTGCGCAATCTCTGCAGTTGATCCGTTCCGCGATGCATAGGCAACAAGTATTCGTGCATCCATGATTGTTCCTGCCGGGTACTAAGTCAGGACGGGTATTAAAACCGGGCAGAAACAAATAAGACCATAAATCGCAAGTCAACATAGAGAAATTCTATGAAACCTGAAGACGATCCCTGGCTGAAAAATGCTCATAAAAATGCAGAACACCTGGCAGCAGAGATCGAAAAACTGTCGTCGTTAACAGGTCCTATCCGGGAGAACCGCCCGATCATTACCAAATATCAGGATTTCTGGAACCAGGCAAAGCTAACGACCGCGTTGTTCAAAGAGTTAAAACCGCTCGCCCAGAGCGATCGCGACCTGCTCTGGAAACAATTCAATACGCTGTGCTGGGAAGTAAAAGAGAAACAAAAAACCGAGTACGGTTCGCTGGAATCCCTGTCGCAGGGGCATGTGGATGAAATTACGAAGCTGACGGAACTGGCACAGCTTCCCGCCAATACCACGGACCTTGAGCTCCATGATCTGGTGGAACGGGGGCAGGCTCTCAAAAATGCCGGTGACCTGCTGGGAAAATACAAGCACGAGATGCTGGCAAAACACAAGAAGACCTGTTTCGACCAGATCCAGAAGATCAGGAAGACCCATGATACGGCCTGGGGATCGGTAAAGGCAGGAAAGCCCCGGCAGCAGTCGGAGACCGAGTCGCGAGTCCGGAAGAATCTCGAGGCCAATTATGAACGGCACGAGAAAGCAGCGAGTGCATTGGAGAACTTCCAGATCGGCAGGGCCCATATCCTTGCATTTCTCAGGACCTGCGAGATCCCCGAGAAGGTGACCGCGGCAAAGGCCCAGCTCGCAGATACCGAAGCCCGGATCAAGGATATCGAGGAAGGCATCCGGAAACTGAACCTGTGGATCGCAGAAGACGAGCGGGTCCTGAAGGGGAAGTAACCGCTGGTTCCGGTAATTTTTTCTCAATTATCCCGTTTTTTACCTGGCACACCCTGTCGGCATCCGGATCGATCCCATACCGTATTCCATCAGGGTATGAATCAGGTAAGTTCCGGGGTTTTCCGGGCATGCCGTTTCCTCACTCGTGCGGAATAGACGAATAACGCGAGCTCGCCATCCGGGGTGATGCGGTACAGTTTTTCCTGATCATTACCCGGATCGGTCTCTTCCTGGATCAGGTTCCATTCGATCAGGGACGCGATGAGCCGCGAAAAAGCAACGGGAGATAGTTCCTGCCCGGTGGATCCCTCCTCCGTATCCCTGATCGGGAGCTGCCAGGCCTTTGTCTCGTTGAACAGCGTCTCTTTCGGCACCAGGGTATTTGCCTTCTTTCCGTGTTCCTGTCCCCGGAAGAGGATGGTGAGGATCACGAGGTAGTGCGGGTTGGCCGCCAGGTTTCTCGTGGGCAGGGAAGGCACCGGCACTCTTCGCGGGGGGGAATTGCCGAATGCATAAAAAGCGTCACCCCCGACCCAGAGCGACATCGAGAACAGGCCCAGGGAGAGGCGTTTTGACCCGGCAGAGATGTCGAATGAATACCGGGCACCCGTATGCTCGCTGAATATCCCCAGCACCGGGTCGCGAATCGCGTCAAACGTTGCCGCATCGATGCAGACCAGAGCACAGGAAATCTGCCGGGCAAGGGACTGGGCGTTTACGTCATCAACCGCTTCGCGGATGGCGCACTTCCACATTCTTTTCTTATTGTCATCCCGCGCCGAGTTGGTATAGACCTCTTTTTCGGCAAAGATGAATGTGTGCGTGACGGTCCGGAGATCCTTGAGAACCGCAGGATAGGTTGTATGGATGCGGTCCCCTGCGCTGATGATGAGGATATGCTCCTGCGGATCCATGAGTAATATCCGGCGCCGGATAATAAATGACTGCCCGCTATACTGTTACCTTTTGGTCTGATTTCTCATTAGATCGTTCCAGAGCCGTTCTATTCAGATAAAACAAATTTTAATAAGAGAAGTTCAAATCGATCAATTTATTTAAACAAAAAAATACATTCTACTTTCCTATTGAGAATTATATGTCAAACATTCTTTATGTCGATGATGAACCTGCGCTTCTGGATCTCGGTAAAGAATTCCTTGAAATGTCAGGGCATCTCTCCGTCGAAACCGCAACCACGGTCGAAGATGCACTCGACAAGATAAAATTCAAGAAATTCGATGCGATCATTTCGGATTACCAGATGCCTGACATGTCGGGCATCGAATTTCTCCAGCATCTCCGCTCGAAACACCATGATATCCCGTTTATTCTGTTCACCGGCAGGGGCCGGGAAGAGATTGTCATCGAAGCATTGAACTGCGGGGCGGATTTCTATCTCCAGAAAGGCGGAGAACAGAAAGCGCAGTTTGCTGAACTCGAGCATAAGGTAAAAAACGCCATTGACCGGAAACGGACCCATGATGCGTTAAAGGAATCGGAGCAGCGCGTATTGGATATCATCAATTTCCTCCCCGATGCAACGTTTGCTGTCAACCTCGAGAACAAGGTGATTGCCTGGAACAAGATGATCGAGGAGATGACCGGCATATCCAAGGCGGCAATCCTGGGGACCGGGGATTATTCCTATGCAGTCCCGTTTTACGGGGAGAAACGCCCAATTCTGGTTGATCTGGTCCTGAATAACGACTGGAGCATTGAGAAAAAGTACCCTTTCCTGAAAAGAACCGGGGACAAGCTCATGACCGAGATCTGGAGTCCGTGCCTGTACGATGGGAAAGGAGCCCACATCGGGATCACGGTATCTCCCCTGTATGATACCAATGGCAGCATCATCGGGGCGATCGAGGCTATCCGCGACGTGACGGAACGCAAAGAAGCCGAAGAGAAACTGAAGTGTACGAACGATGAGCTGCATGCTGCCTACGAACAGCTGACCGCAGTCGAAGAGGAGTTGCGGTCAAACTATGAAGAGCTCAGCCGGGGCGAGCAGCAGCTCAGGCTCAGCGAGGAGCGGTACCGGGACGTGGTCGAGGACCAGACCGAGTTCATCTGCCGGTTCACTCCTGACGGTCGGCTCACGTTTGTCAATGATGCCTACTGCCGTTATTTTGGCCTCGATAAAGATGCCTGCCTTGAAAAACCCCACACGGTTGTTCTGCCCCCCGAAGACAAGCAGCTGATAAAAGAGCACTTCTCGTCGTTCACCCCGGAACACTCCTCCAGCGTCGTCGAACACCGGATTGTCATGCCGACCGGGGAAGTACGGTGGCAGCGCTGGAGCGATCGGGCGATCTTTGACACGGATGGCCGAATTATCGAATACCAGTCCGTGGGAAGGGACACGACTGACAAGATCACTGCTGAAGAAAACCTGAGGCGCACGAACGAGACACTGAATGCCGCTTACGAACAGCTGACCGCGATCGAAGAGGAGTTGCGGTCAAACTTTGAAGAACTCAGCCGGAACGAGCAGGAGCTTAGGCTTAGTGAAGAACGGTACCGGGATGTTGTCGAGGATCAGACCGAATTCATCTGCCGGTTCACTCCTGACGGTCGGCTCACGTTTGTCAACGATGCCTACTGCCGCTATTTTGGCCTCGATAAGGATTCCTGTGTAGGTCGTCGGCACACGGTCGTCATTCCCCCGGAAGATGTGCCACAAATGAAACAGCATCTCTCCGCGTTCACACCGGAACATTCCTCCAGCATTATCGAACACCGGATCGTCATGTCGACCGGGGAAGTGCGTTGGCAGCGCTGGAGCGATCGGGCGATCTTTGACACTGAAGGTCGAATCATTGAGTACCAGTCCGTGGGCAGGGATACCACTGATAAGATCACCGCTGAAGAAACCCTGAGGCGCATGAATGAGGAGCTGCATGCTGCGTACGAGCAGCTGACCGCAGTTGAAGAAGAGCTGCGGTCAAATTATGAAGAGCTCAGCCGGGGCGAACAGGAGCTTAGGCTCAGTGAAGAACGGTACCGGGACGTGGTGGAGGACCAGACCGAGTTCATCTGCCGGTTTACTCCTGACGGCCGGCTCACGTTTGTTAACGATGCCTACTGCCGCTATTTTGGCCTCGATAAAAAAGCCTGTCTTGAAAAACCTCACACAGTGGTTGTGCCTCCTGAAGACAAACCGCTGATGAAAGAGCACTTTTCGTCGTTCACAACGGAACACCCCTCCAGCATAGTTGAACACCGGATCGTCATGCCAACCGGGGAAGTACGGTGGCAGCGCTGGAGCGATCGGGCGATTTTTGACACGGATGGCCGGATCATCGAATACCAGTCCGTGGGAAGGGACACCACCGATAAGATTACCGCTGAAGAAATCCTAAGGCGCACGAATGAAGAGCTGCATGCTGCGTACGAGCAGCTGACCGCGACCGAAGAGGAACTGCGCCAGAACTATGATGAACTCGGCAAAAGCCAGACAGAACTGCACGCCGCATATGAGCAGCTGACCGCAACCGAAGAGGAGCTACGATCGAACTATGAAGAGCTTGCCCGGGGCGAGCAGCAGCTTCGTTTCAGTGAAGAGCGGTACCGGAACGTAGTGGAGGACCAGACCGAGCTGATCTGCCGGTTTGCTCCGGATGGAACCCATCTCTTTGTCAACGATGCCTACTGCCGTTATTTCGGGAAAAGCCGTGAAGATATTATCGACCAGCATTTTATCCCGGATGTCCCCCCGGAAGACCATACTCTCCTGAAGGCCCATTTTGCCTCATTCAGCCCGGACTGCCCGGTGCATATGATTGAACACCGCATCGTCATGTCAACCGGGGAAGTGCGGTGGCAGCAGTGGTCAGAGCGGGCGATTTTTAATGAAAAGGGTGTGTTAACGGAATACCAGTCCGTGGGAAGGGACATCACTGACCGCAAACGTACGGAATATGCGTTGAACGAGGTAAATATCAAGCTCAACCTGCTCTCCAGCATCACCCGGCATGATATCCTCAACCAGCTGACCGTGCTCCAGGGATACTGTGGATTGATCGAAGGAAAAACCGCGGATTCCATGACCCGGGAGTGGATCTTAAAAGCAACACAGGCGAGTGAAGTGATCCGCAGCCAGATCTCGTTTACCCAGCATTACCAGGATCTCGGCATGCAGAAACCCCTGTGGCAGGATATCTCGCTGACTGCCATGATCGTCTGCCAGAATAATGGCTTTTCCCAGGTGGCAATCGACGAAAAACTGGCCGGTGTTGAAGTATTTGCAGACCCCCTCCTCAAAACGGTTTTTTACCACCTTTTCGAAAACGCGGTCATGCACGGCGGTAAAATGACCCAGATACGTGTACATGGGAAAAAGACACCCGGGTTTTTTACCCTTATTATCGAAGATGACGGGGATGGAATCAGCCCTGCTTATAAGAAAAATATTTTCCAGAAGGGGTATGGCAAACATACCGGTCTCGGGTTATATCTCGTATGGGAGGTCCTGTCGATTACCGGTCTCACGATCAATGAGACCGGTGAACCCGGCAAAGGGGCCCGTTTCGAGATCCGGGTTCCGGCGCAAATGTACCGGGAATCCTTAAATAAATAACAAGTAAAAATCCGGATGTACCCTCCCGTACTTCCGGATCATCTGCATTCCCCTGATTATTTTCTTTGACAGTATCACGGGTTTGCCCTGTAGATATTCGGAAATCCAGTCGATGATGCCGTGCGTGCGCTTCTCCACCTCAAGACGTACTCTGATCGTTAAACCCTCTTACCGGGCATGTGCAACCAAAATCTCCGGATGCCATTTACCAACATATGAGAACGGAATTGGATGAAACAAAATGCGATAACACTTAAAGGAAATAAACCCGATGTTAATACTAACGAGGTAAAACGCTATGCCGACTGATCCTGTCTGTCTTATGATATTCAATGAAGAAGATGCAAAGTTCTCCAGCACCTATAAAGATCAGAAATATTACTTCTGCTGTAACTGGTGCAAGAAACAGTTTGACGAGAATCCGAAGCGATACAGCCGGATCTCCAATGATATCAGTGTCAACCTGAAAGAAGTGAGATAACCGGGGATGACCGGGCGACCGGTCCCCTGATCTTTTTTACATCATTGCTTGTTGAACATTATCCCCGATACATCGGGTGTTCTCTCTTCGTATCGTTTCCACCCCGGGGCAAGGAACGGTAAACCCGAACCTCTGAAAAACCAGCAGGTGCGGTATTTTGTTTGGCGCAGGGATAAGATACCCTCAAAAACAGAAAAAAAATATTTTTAAATGAAGAGTGGCGCGAGCACGAGCGTCAGGGTAGCAAGGAGCTTGATGAGCACGTGGAGTGACGGGCCGGCGGTGTCCTTGAACGGATCGCCGACGGTATCACCGATAACGGCTGCCTTGTGAGCCTCGCTCTTCTTGCCGCCATGGACACCGGTCTCGATGTATTTCTTGGCATTGTCCCATGCACCACCGCTGTTGTTGAGGATGAGTGCCATGAGGATACCGGTGATGGTTGCTACCATGAGGAAACCAGCGAGGGCTTCGTACTTCATGGTGACACCGATGATAATGGGGAACAGGATCACAAGGGCGCCGGGAAGAATCATGTTCTTCAGCGCACCCTGGGTCGTGATATCAATGACACGGGCATAGTCGGGCTTTTTGGTTCCTGCCATGATACCGGGGTCCCTGAACTGGATGCGGACCTCTTCGATAACATATTGCGCAGTCTTGGAGACTGCACGGATGGCGAGGCTTGCAAAGAGGAAGACGAGCATTGCGCCGATGAGTGCTCCGACAAAGACGTTTACGTTTGCCAGGTTGACAACATCGAATGCCTTGCCGGTGAGCTTGGAAATGTCGGCCATGTAGGCGTTGAAAAGCAGGAATACCGCGAGGGATGCACTGCCGATGGCATACCCTTTGGTAAGTGCCTTTGTGGTGTTGCCGGCTGCATCGAGCTTGTCCATGCGGTGCCTGACTGCGTCAGGGGCCTGGCTCATCTCGACGATACCGCCGGCATTGTCGGCAATTGGGCCGAAGGTGTCCATGGTAAGGACGTAGGCGCAGACCATCAGCATACCGATGGTTGCAACGGCAGTACCGTAGAGACCGCCCTGGGGGATACCGGTCTGGAGCCCGCACCAGTACGAAGCGAGGAGGGAAACTCCGATAAGGACTGCCGGAATCGCGGTGGTCTCAAGACCGACCGAGAATCCCATGATGATGTTAGTTCCTGCTCCGGTTTCAGAGGCGTCAGCGATATCCTGCACTGGCCGGTAGTGGTGGTCGGTGTAGTAGAGGGTGACCCTGAGGAAGGCTACGGAAAGGGCAATACCCACGAAACCTGCAAGGACGAAGTATATCCAGCCGGGTGTTGCACCGAGGAGGTAATAGACTCCGCCAGCGAGGAAGACTGCTGAGATGAGGGCGGTGATATAGTATCCGCGGTTCATGGCGTCCATCGGGTCGGCACCATCGACACCCTTGACGGAAAGGATACCGATCATGCTCGCGAGGAGACCGAGCGAACACATGACGATGGGGAAAAGAATCCCGTTGACACCGAAGATCGGGAAGAGCGCGACACCGAGGATCATTGCACCGATGTTCTCGGCTGCAGTGGACTCGAAGAGGTCAGCGCCACGGCCTGCACAGTCACCGACATTGTCACCGACAAGGTCTGCAATGGTGGCCGGGTTCCGGACATCGTCTTCAGGGATACCGGCCTCGACTTTGCCGACAATGTCTGCGCCGACATCAGCGGCTTTCGTGTAGATACCGCCACCGAGCTGGGCGAAGAGTGCCACGAACGAGGCACCAAACGCGAACCCGATGATGACGAACGGAGTTGTCTGCGGGTCTGCACCGAGAGCGATATACGTCAGCGAGACCCCGAGGAGTGACATCGAGGTGATGATCAGACCTGAGATGGCCCCGCCGCGGAATGAGAAGTCAAGTGCCTTCCCGTCACTGGTCTGGGCCGCGGATGCTGTGCGGATGTTGGTCCTTACGGCAATCCACATGGCGACGACACCGGCAACCGCACTGCAGGCTGCACCAACGATGAATGCCGCGGCCGTAGCGAGGGCAATCGCCTGTTGGTTGGTGAGGTAATAAATAGCAAAGATCACAACGGCAGCCACGACGGCGAGCACGGCGATAGTCGAATACTGGCGCTTGATGAATGCTTCTGCACCCACCCGAATCGCATCGGCAACTTCGCGCATCTTGGGCGTTCCCTCATCCTGTGAGAGGAGGTTACGCGTCAGGATTGCTGCGAGTCCCAGTGCGATGATACATATCGCAATTACGATGAGTAATACAAAGTCGATCATTCAATGACCTCCCTGCGGTTGAAGGAACTTTTTCTCCCATGCACCCGTGCCGCTGTACCGCACAGCATCAGCAACAGGATGAGTGGATGTTCCCCGAAACATCAGGTAGAATATACTGGTGTCGAGCAGTAACCTGCTCTTGTTTTGGAACCAAAGGATGGCGCAACGGCCCCCGGGATAACCCGATTTTTTCCACAACCCATCCTAAGAGATTATTAGTGCTTTTTTTGAGCATTAAACTTTTATTATTTCTTCCGGCTCTGCACCACTTCTGGTTTTACACCGCCAGGAACAAAAATTCTCAAAATTCCTGATTTTTTACCCATTTTGGCCCGATTTTCAGGGTTTTCTCCCTTATTTCTGTGTTTATCCGGAAAATTTCTCACAATTTTAAGAAATTACGCTGGTTTTCCGGTACCTGCCTGCCGTGCACAATTCACTATGATTAATAATGATAAATTCTCATATTCATTGAAGGAGGGTATCTGGTGCAACTTGCGCAGCTGTTAATATTTCTCATCCTGTTTCCGCTCATCGCCGCGTTCTTTTTGTTTCTGGCAAAAAGAGACTTAGATCGCGCCTGGATTGTGAAACTGTCTGCACTGACGATTGGGATTGTCAGTGTCTACCTGTTGATATCGACCTATGATAAGGGGGGCCTTATGGTCTCTGGCATCCCGGCAGAACCGACCGGCATGATCATGTTCATCCTCGAGATGCTGATTGCTCTTGCGATCCTGTATCTCGGTATCGTGCACAAGAAGTGGCTCGTTGTGGCGCTCATTATTATCCAGTCCGCAGTGATGCTCTACTTCGAACTGGTGTATGCCCATGCGATCCATGTGCAGTCGAACCTGTTCATCGATGAATTCTCCAATATCCTGGCACTCATTATCGGTATCATCGGCAGTCTCATCTGCGTGTATTCGCTGGGCTACATGAAGTTCTTCCATGAACACCACCCGGAGATGCCGGACCGGAGACCCTGGTTCTTTGCAGTCATGTTTGTCTTCATCGCAGCCATGTTCGGGCTGGTCTTTTCCAATAATCTCCTCTGGGTCTATTTCTTCTGGGAAGTCACTACCCTCTGTTCATTCCTGCTGATCGGGTACACAAAGACCGAAGAAGCTACCAATAACGCCTTCTTGGCCCTTTGGATGAACCTGCTTGGCGGTATTGCATTTGCCGTGGCCATTGTCTACCTTGCCATGTTCGGCAATGGTATCATGGGTCTGGACGAACTGCTCGCTTCCGGAAAGATAATTGCGCTCATCCCGGCAGCTCTCATTGGGTTCGCCGGTCTCACCAAGGCAGCCCAGCTGCCATTCTCCTCGTGGCTTGTAGGGGCAATGGTGGCGCCAACACCGGTCTCGGCACTCCTCCACTCCAGCACCATGGTAAAGGCCGGGGTCTATATTATTGTCAGACTTGCCCCCATATTCCAGTCCACCTTTACCGGATATCTTATTGCGATGGTGGGAGCGCTTACCTTCCTTATCGCATCCGGCATTGCCATATCGCAGAGTAATGCAAAACGGGTGCTCGCCTACTCAACAATAGCTAACCTGGGTCTCATCGTTGCCTGCGCCGGTATCGGGACCTATGAGGCGATCTGGGCCGCAATTCTCTTAATTGTCTTCCATGCGATCTCCAAGTCCCTGCTCTTCCTCTCGGTCGGGACGGTCGAGCACCGGATCAAGAGCCGCGAGATCGATGATATGAACGGGCTCATCGTGCGGATGCCAAAGATTGCTGCCATGATGGTGATCGGTATGGCCGGTATGTTCCTTGCACCGTTTGGTATGCTGATCTCCAAGTGGGCGGCAATACGGGCATTTATGGATGCCCCGTATGGTTTTGTATTTGTCATCATCCTCGTCTTTGGCAGCGCCATGACGCTTTTCTTCTGGGCCAAATGGATGGGCAAGATCATTGCTGTCACGTCAGATGGTAAGAACATCGAAGGAGAGGTTGATCACAGCGAGTGGGCGGCCCTGGTATCGCTTGCCGGGCTCTCGCTCATTACCACGCTGGTCTTCCCGCTGCTCTCGACAAAACTTCTTGAGCCCTTCCTCATGGAGAACTATGGTCACGTAGCCCAGTTGTCGCAGGACAATATCATTATCATGATGATGATGCTTATGCTCCTGGTTATCCTGCCGTTGAGCATCCTGATCCCCACGAGAAAACACCGGCATGTTTCACCTTATATGAGTGGCAGAACCACCACGCATGATATGCGGTTCTCCGGATCATTAGGGGTCCAGAAAAAGACGGTGCTCTCGAGCTATTATCTCACGGAGTATTTCGGTGAAATGAAACTCAAAACCGCAGGGATCTGGCTCTGTTCAGCACTCATCGGTATCATGTTTGTTGCAACCGCGTTGCAGGGGGTGATCCTGTGATCGATATTATCTGGGCAATTGTCTTTGTCCTTGTAGCACCTGTTGTCGGTGGACTGGTTGCAGGTATTGACCGGAAGATCACTGCTCACATGCAGGGCAGGGTCGGCCCCTCAATCTTTCAGTCATTCTACGATGTAGGCAAACTCTTCGAAAAAGAACAGGAGGTTGTAAACGAGACGCAGATCTTCTATGCGATCTGTTATACCATCTTTATGATATTTACCGGAGCGCTGTTCTTTGCCGGTGGGGATCTGCTGCTGGTCATCTTTGCACTCACCCTGGCGCAGATCTTCCTCGTACTGGGCGCATTTGCGGCTAATTCCCCTTACAGTTATGTGGGGGCGGAACGGGAACTGCTCCAGATCATGGCCTATGAACCCATGGTGATCCTGGCAGCAGTGGGCATGTTTGTCGCAACAAAGAGCTTCAATGTCAGCGATATCGCAACAACCACGACACCGGTTGTCCTTCTCATCCCTGGTATTTTCCTTGGGTTCCTCTACGTGCTGACCATCAAATTGCGCAAATCGCCGTTCGATATCTCGACATCGCACCATGCACACCAGGAAATTGTAAAAGGCGTTACTACAGAGTTTTCCGGGCCTTCACTGGGCCTCATTGAGATCTGCCACTGGTACGAAACGGTTTTTTTACTCGGATTTGTCTACCTCTTCTTCGGGTTCAACCCATTGATTGGTGTAGCAGCCGTCATCATTGTCTACCTGTTAGAGATCCTGGTCGATAACACAAATGCCCGTGTCAAGTGGCAGCTTGCGGTGAAGAGCTCATGGCTGATTGCCGCAGTCGTGGGTGTGGTCAACCTGGCTGCACTCTACTTCGGTTGGGGAGGTTTATGATGACCTATCTTGCAAAATCCCCGTGGATCATCCACTACGATGCATCGAGCTGCAATGGCTGCGATATCGAGATCCTTGCCTGTCTTACGCCGATGTACGATGTCGAGCGGTTCGGTATCATCAATACCGGTAACCCGAAACATGCGGATATCTTTGTTGTGACCGGCTCGATCAATGAACAGAACCGGGATATCATCCAGAACATCTACAACCAGATGCCGGATCCGAAGGTGGTTGTTGCCGTTGGTATCTGCGCATGCTCCGGTGGAGTATTCCGGGAATGTTACAATGTAGCCGGTGGTATCGACAAACTCATACCGGTTGATGTCTATGTGCCCGGGTGTGCAGCACGCCCCGAGTCAATCATCGACGGGATTGTCACTGCGCTGGGCATTCTTGAAGAGAAACGGAGCAAACAGGTGAGTTCCCCCACGGTTTCTGACCATGCTCATATAGAACACCATAATCATGCGGAAGGAGGTGCACAATGATGGAACCACAAACGATTCTCCCGATCAGTGTCGGTGAGGTTGTTACAACTGCGGAACGGGCAAAGAAAGAGGGTAACCGGCTCGTCCAGATCGGGTGCACGAAGATCGAGGAAAACTTCGAGATCATCTACACGTATGATAAGGACTACAAACTGACAAACTACCGAATTACCGTAAAACAGGATGCTGAAATTCCCAGCATCAGCGGCGTGTACTTTGGTGCGTTTGTATACGAGAATGAGATTCACGACCTGTATGGTATTCACGTAACGGGAATCAATATCGATTTCAAGGGCACGTTCTACAAGACGGCCATCAAGCATCCTTTCAGCGTGACCATTGTCAAGGAGGACGACCCATGTCAAAACAAATAACCGTCCCGTTCGGACCCCAGCACCCGGTACTTCCCGAGCCCCTCCACCTCGATCTGGTGCTGGAGGATGAGAAAGTCGTGGATGTCATCCCGACCATCGGGTACGTCCACCGCGGTCTTGAGAAACTGGTGGAAAAACGGGAATACACCGAGTACGTCTTTATCGCAGAGCGGATCTGTGGTATCTGCAGTCACATCCATGGCCAGACCTATGTAACGGGTGTTGAGCAGATCATGGGACTCGAGGTTCCTGAACGGGCCGAGTACCTCAGGACCATCTGGTCGGAATATTCAAGGATGCACTCGCACCTGCTCTGGCTGGGACTTTTTGCTGACAGTATGGGCTTTGAGAGCCTGTTCATGAACGCCTGGAGACTCCGCGAACATATCCTCGATGATCTCGAAGCAACCACCGGTGGCAGGGTTATCCAGGGTGTCTGCAAGGTTGGCGGCGTCCGGAAGGATATCTCTCCTGAAAAACTGGATGAGATGGTAAAAGGCCTGAGAGGTATCGAGCATGAACTGCAGGACCTCACGAAGGTATTCTTAAATGACAGTTCGGTCAAGCACCGGCTGTGCGGGGTTGGCGTGCTCAATAAAGAGGATGCCTATTACCTCGGTGCGGTAGGCCCGGTGGGAAGAGGCAGTGGTCTTTCAATTGATATCCGCGAGACCGGTTATTCAGCCTACGGGAAGATCAATTTCAAACCGGTTGTCGAGTATGAAGGGGACTGCTATGCCCGCTGTGCTGTGCGGGCAAAAGAGCTGTTCACTTCGATCGATATCATCGAACAGTGCGCAAGGAAGATCCCCGATGGGCCGGTAGACATGAAAGTGACCGGTGCACCGGATGGAGAATTCATTGCCCGGGCCGAGCAGCCACGGGGTGAGGTTATCCACTACATCAAGGGCAACGGGAAGAAGAACCTTGTCCGGCACCGGGTAAGGACGCCGACATTCACGAACATTCCCCCGCTTGTCACCCTCTTAAAAGGGTGCGATCTTGCCGATGTACCGGTGATTGTCCTGTCAATCGATCCCTGTATCGGCTGTGCGGAGAGGTGATTTGAGCGATGACATTTTTTCAGATGACAAAAACGGTGTTAAAAAGTCTTTTCACTCGTCCGGCAACCCTGATGTACCCGGCAAAACCGGCCAAGAAGACACCCCTCTCCCGGGGACACGTGACAATCGATCCAACGAAATGCATCACCTGCCGGCTCTGCCAGCGTAAGTGTCCGACCCAGGCTATCTGTGTAGAGGTCAAGGAGAAGACCTGGGAGATCGATAACATGCGGTGTGTTGTCTGTAGCGTATGCGTCGAGGTCTGCCCGACCAAGTGCCTTACCATGGATACGCAGTACCGCAAGGCGCTCACCACCCGTGGTGGCAAGGATAAGTTCACCGTTGCAGGGCCAAAGAAGAAGGAACCGGTTGCAGCTGATGTTGCAAAACCGGCACCAGAATAATTTTCAATAATCCCTGACGGGAAATTGCTTCCCGTTTCACTTTTTTGTTCCGGGACACCGGGCACTATTGCCACAAAAAATGTATCAACCCGTGTCGGTATATCAAGGATCCGGACAACCTTTTCATGATCCTTTGTACTCAGACGGGAGTCGGATCGCGTCTCATCGGACGGACGTTTGCCCCTTCCATCTCCCCTTCTGCCCATGCGAACCGTTCCTGTATGGTGGGCGGGAGTTCTTTCTCATCGATTGGGACAAACCCGAAATTGCCATAGAACTTTGCGAGACCCCAGACCGAATGCATGTAGAGCGTATCCTGCCCGCACGCTTCGACAAGTCCCCAGACAACGGCATTCGCGTACCCGTGACCCCGCTGGCTGACCGGCGTGAACACGCCGTCCACTTCAAACCCGTCGATGTGCCGTTTACACCGGGCAACCGAAACCGCCTGCCCCTCGTGAAAGGCCGCAAATATCCGGTCAGTTCCCGGGTCGGCCTTTGTATTGTGGTAATCGGTCCAGAGTGCCTCTGCAAGGGAATATTCCAGAGAAAACAACTCCCTCACGAATGCACCCGTACTGTGTTTTGCGATATGCAGTGCCGGTACAGATGACACGGGGAGGGGTGGTGCCTCATTGATGGAGCCCTCGATACGGTACCCGCCGGGCGGGACATGGATCACGAATTCTGCACCCCTGCCTTCGATCCCGGTCTCCTGTATGGTCATCTCGGTCACTTCAACAATCTGGCGGCAGATGAAAAGACCGATTCCTGCGTGTCCCCCGGCATCATATTCGAAGATCTGTTTTTTCTTTTCTGTCGGAATCCCGGTGCCATCATCTCTGAAACAGAGGTCAAGCCCTTCGGGTGTCTCGTGATACGTGACAACAATGTTCTTCACTGCACCGCCGCCATGCCGCAGTGAATTTTCAAGGAGATGGGTGAGGACATCGGCAAAGAGCGGGTCTGCATAAACTTCGAGACGTCCTGCCCAGCACCGGATCGAAACCGTACCGTCATCGGAAGGAAGGCGGGCGGTGTCAAGCGTCCGCTGCACGCTCATCCAGACAGGCGGAAGTGTCCCGAGATCCTTGTAGGATTCGGTAAGGAAGAGCTGGCGGGCAACGTTCCATGCCAGCGTCCGGATACGTTCGATATACGTGCGTATCCCGGTATCGCTGCAGCGGGCATCGGCCTCATCAACAGTCTCGATGATCTGGTCAACTGAACGGTGGAGGTGTTCCGCCGAAAAGCGTGAGAGAATGCTGAGTTTGTCGTTTGCCGTTTTCAAGGCATGCTCAGTGTGGACGCGGCTGGTGACATCGAAGAAGGTGAGGATCGCCCGGTCGCCGGGGAGCAAGGCAGCAGAGACGAGCACGATGAACGGGTTCTCATCCGTCAGGGAGAATTTTGTTTCTGTGGCATATACCGCTCCCTCACTGGTGAGCCGGTTGAAAAATTCCTGCTCTTCCTCCCCGCTCCAGATCGTTGTAATAGTCTTGCCTTTCAGATCTGCAGCTTTTTGGCGGAGGAGGGCAGCAGCCTTCCAGTTGACTTCCTCTATGATCCGTTTGCTACCGGTATCGGCGATCAGGATGCTGCCTCCTTCCGAATGATCGAAGAGCGTTTTGTAGAGTACTTCCTGCTCCCTCATACGGATGGTAAGGGTTGAAACCAGCCACCCGATCACGATGATGACAACGGTGCGCAACACTGCTTCGATAAGGATGGCCGATGATGAGCCGGCAAGAAGGAAGACCATAAGGAGGTAGAGCGCTCCGATGCACCCGGCGAGAATGACCCCCCGGCGCGGGTACTGGTATGCTGCGAGAACTACCGGGATATAGAGAAGATGGGGGAGACCCGTTGAGATCCCGAAAAGAAGCCCTGCAAGGTTGGCAAGGAGTGCTGCCGCAGCCGTTCCAAGGATCGCCACATTCCAGACAAGATCGCGACCTTCGAACCGGGCACGGTTCATCGGTCAGCCCCTGGTACACCTGCTCCGGGTTCCATTCACGGATATTGCGAATTAAAATACTTGAGGGTTGTGATTTTGTAACCACTGGGTCAGGAGAACTATAAACTGGCCCTTAGGCCCTGCATGCTTTAAAGCTGGAGAAGTTACCGCCCCATTGCATATTTCAGACGGAACCCCTGATTCCATTCCGGCACGAAACTGACGGAGTAAACTACAGTAAATGTCCAGATTACCGGGCAATTGTCGGAAACCAAAAAGTTCCACAAAAAAGTGTTTTTCACGCGAATGAAAATGTCTCAGGAATCAGCGTTTGCAAATCGACGACAACTGCCAGTGCCGGTGTCGGGTTCACATTCATCTGTTTCTGGAACTTGGTCTGGGACTGCCAGGTACCGGCATTGATGCCGAGCACGCCCCGGTAGGTCGTGATGCCCTTGATATGGACATGGCCGGTATGCAGGATCTCGGGCAGCGGATCGATGATCATACGGTCGATCTTTCCTGCAGCAATGGGTGTCCTGCGCCCATAGGCCGGTGCCAGGTGGCGGCGCTGGAGCATCTCCTGCATCATCTGCCCGCTCTGCTCATAGGATGCCCCGGGGATCAGCCCGATCATGTCATCGATCGATCGCCCGTGATACATCAGCACCCGCACGCCCTGCAGGTTGACCAGCGCCGGGTTTTCGACGAGCACGCAGTTGTCGGGGAAATTTTTAATGAATGCATCCGGCAGTACCGGTTGCGGCTCTGCGCCACGGACCACATCGTGGTTGCCCGGCGATATAATGATCTTCATCCGCGAGGGAAGCTTGCGCATCATGGCGCCGAACGCCTCGTACTGCTCGTAGATGTTTTTTATGGTCAGTTCGCTTTCCTGCCCGGGATAGATACCGATACCATCTACAAGGTCACCGGCAATCAGGAGGTAGGAAAAATCCGAATCCGCAAGCCAGTCGGAGAACCGGTCCCAGCTCTCCTGCAGGAAAGTGTCACTGCCCACATGGACATCAGAGATTAAAACCGCCTTTCCCGGCTCTTCGCTCTTGAACGGGGTGTTGTCGATACGGATATCCGGGCGGTAGAGGAGCTCGGCAAAGAAAAGTTTTCCGTCGCTGGAGAGTTTGCCCTTCACCCCGATTACTTCATCATGGATGATCCGCTCGGCATCGGAAAAGACCGGGCGATCCTTCCTGAAGAGCACGGGAATATTTGCCGAGATGTCCTCGATCTCGGCGATCCGGTGCCCGTTGGTCGTGGTTTTGACTTCCGTGACCATACCGATAATGGTGCATTCTTCCTGCCGGTACCGGTTGGAACGCGTCAGGGCCTCTATGGGCATAGTGCTGCACCGGCTCCGGATCATTCCCCCCAGCCGGGTGTAACGGTCGCGGAAATAATGGAGGTAATCTCCGGTACCGTTTATGGGTCCTGATGTCCCGGCAGAACCGCTGACCACTTCTACTGCAGGATCGGTAAGAAACCGGGTTCCGTCCCGGGTAACATTCATACCGGGGATGTGTTGCGCCGAGACCACGATTGCATGGTCCGGCACTCCTGCAATGATGCGCCCGATCAGCTCGGGCTCACCCTGCTCCAGGATGTACCGCACCACATCGGGATGTACCTGCAGCCGTGCCTCTAAAAAAGCGAGCGTGATCTGCTGTACATCGAGCATGGATAGTATATCGTCCACTGAGAAAATATAGGATGCCATTGCGTCATCCCGGACATGCCACCAACCTCTTTTTCGGGGGATTTATTTCTCTTTCCCGCACACGTTATCATATTCTTGTGATCACGTAAGAGCACTCATGTATGACGTTCTCCAGACATTTCTTCTTGGGTTGGTAATCGGTCTCACCGGTGCCCTGGCACCGGGGCCAACCCTGGTTGCCACGATCAATGCCTCGATAGCCGGTGACTGGAAGATCGGCCCGAAGGTGACCGTGGGCCATATGATCGCCGAGAGTGTCATTTTTCTCCTGATTGTCCTGGGGTTTGCAACCCTCGCCCTTCCTTACACAACAGCAATTGCGGCGATTGGCGGTATTGCCCTGATCGTATTCGGGGCACTTACGATAGCGGGAAGCCGGGGGGCATCCTTACATGGCCCGGTAACAGGGACGGTCAATAATCCGTATATCGCCGGTCTTGTCACCAGTGCGGCAAACCCCTATTTCTGGATCTGGTGGCTCACCATCGGCAGTGCCATGGTGATTGCCGGGCTTGCCGGAGGGATAGCGCTTGCCGCTGTTTTCATGGCGGGGCACTGGTGTGCTGACCTCGGATGGTACACGTTCGTATCAGCGGGCATTTCACGGGGGAGGACATTCCTTTCCGATCTCTCGTACCGGAGGATAATGGGAGTATGTGGTGTATTTCTTATCCTGTTCGGGGCGTACTATCTCTCATCACTGTTCCTGCGCTGATCGCAGGAAAGACCGGTGCGCTATATTAACAAAAAATCCCATACAGTGTAGCAAGAGATGGCAGACAAGGACAAATCCCGGGATATCCGAACGTTGATCAACCAGTTCCGGACAAGCGATCACTGGGCGGTATCCCTTGCCCGCGATCTGCTCTGGGTGGTAGGGGTTGTCGGCTGTATCGCCATCGCCCTCTTTTTAATCTGCGGAACCTGGCCTGCGGTCGTCACGATCGAGTCCGGGAGTATGATTCCCAACATGAATATCGGGGATCTCGTTGTTGTTGTCCAGAAAGACCGGTTCGGCGATCTCCAGACATGGGACGACGGGATGAAATCCGGGTATAAGAAATTCGGTGATTATGGTGACGTGATCATCTACCGCCCGAACGGTGCCACTGACATGTGGGCATCGGTTGGCCTGCTACCACTTTCACAAGCCCAACACCCCATCATTCACCGCGCCATGACGTGGGTGGATAGCGGAAAACCACTTCCCATGTATCTCAATATCTACCGGGGAACCGTCACACCCACAGGCTATCTCCCGCTCACCGTTAGCGGGGAGACTTCTTCGGGACTGCGGATCTTCACCCCCCCGGGGACTACTGGTATCCTGCCCAATTACACGACGGGTTCCCGCGATGTGATCATACCGCCACAACTCGGGAACTATGTCCTGCCGGCCGATGCAATTGTCAGGAACTCAGGGTACGTCTGGGATACGGAGACCGTGACAACGTATGGTGGCTATATCACCAAGGGGGATAACAACAATTTCAGCGACGAGGGGTACCTGGCCTTTGCGAGTATCGGTGAAATTGAACCCGTACAGAAAGACTGGGTTGTCGGCAAGGCGCTCTTCACCGTGCCCTATGTAGGACTGCTCCCGCTTCATATCGGGGAAGTGATCATTGTTGTCATCATCATCATGGTCCTCCATGAACTCTACCTCCGCAGGAAGGAAGAAACCCCTGCAAAACCGCAGAAAAAGAGCGGGAAGAAACAGCGGTGAGGTGAGAGACAATGACAAACGTATCAACCCTTTTATCCGATGTACTGGGTGGCCACCGGCTCACCGGGACGGAAGCAGAACTCCTCCTGGATGCCCGGGGTTCCGACATCCTCGCGATCACGGCGGCCGCTGATGAGATGCGGGAACGCCGGGTCGGGGATACCGTAACTTACGTGCGGAACCAGAACCTGCACGTGACCAATATCTGCAAGAATCTCTGCGGGTTCTGCGGTTTTGGCCGGAAAGTAACTGACGAGGGGGCATACTGTCATGACAAGGCGGGAATCCAGGTACAGGCAAAGCTCGCGTACGAGCGGAACGTGACCGAGATTTGCCTGCTATCGGGCGTGCACCCCGGTTTCACGCTGGACACGTTTGTCGACCTGATCCACTGGGTGCATGAGGCAGCTCCCGGCGTCCACGTCCACGCGTTCAGCCCGGACGAGGTAGCTCACGCAGCACACCGGGGAAAAATCACCTCCCCGGAAGTACTCGCCCGACTCAAACAGGAGGGGCTCGGTACTATTCAGGGTACCGCCGCCGAGATTCTCGTCGATTCCGTCCGGCAGGTTATCTGCCCCCGTAAGGTCCCGACTGCTGACTGGGTCCGGATCATCAAAGAGGCGCACGGCATTGGCCTCCGGTCAACAGCGACGATCATGTACGGGTCGTACGAAACTTCGAGGGACCAGATCGAGCATCTCGACATACTTAGGAATATACAGGACGAAACGCACGGGTTTACCGAGCTGGTCACCCTCCCCTTTGTCCACACCAACACGCCGCTCTACCAGCAGGGAATTGCACGGGCCGGTCCAACGGGCAGAGAAGATCTCCTCATGATCGCGGTATCCCGGCTCTTCCTGGATAATTTCACCAATATCCAGGTGGCATGGGGCAAGGTCGGGCTCAAGATGACCCAGCTTGCCCTCTTGTCCGGTGCGAACGATCTCGCAGGAACCATGTTCACCGATGACGTGACCGGCGATGCCGGGGCATCCGGTTCGGATTATCTCGACCCGAAGGATATGGACCGGATCGTCACCGATATCGGCAGGAAACTCCGACAGCGAACTACCCTGTATGAATACGTGTGAAGTTCGCAACAAAAACCGGTCTGGATGACCGGCAGGAAAAACGAGTTTTGATCTCTGATTCGTATATCAGAGCAGTTCCAGTGCGGCACGCCCGGTCATGCCGTTCTTGATTCCCCGTCCCATGGCTGACCGGTTGGCTTCCTTGACAATCCCTTTTAAGAGATCCTCGGTATCGACAATGGACGGGCCGATGGATGGCCTGACTTTTGCGGCCGGGTAACTGAACGAGTCGAGCGCCGCGACATCGAACGCGCCACACCCGATCATTCCCACATCCGTCTTGATCGCGACAAGGTTCGCCGGGCCAAGGGGGATAATAAACCCTTCAGCCACTTTTCTGGTCAATTTAACGTTTACCTGCTGCATATTCTCCTGTGATTATGGTTGGCGCGGGGGAATAAGAAACATGCGGCCAGAACGATAAGTTTACTTTTTCACGGGCGCTACACTGGACAACACACACGGTGCTTATGGCAACTCCTGTCCTTACCCTGCTTGCCGATGTAAAGGCCGGTCACCGGCTTACTGAAAAGGAGGCCCTCTCACTCTTCTCGGCCCGCGACCGCCAGGTCTGGGATATTGCCGCAACCGCCGATGAGATCCGGAAACAGCGTGCCGGTGAGGCTGTCACGTATGTCCTGAACCAGAACATCAATGTGACCAACCTCTGCGTCAATACCTGCGGGTTCTGCGGTTTTTCGAAAAAACCCGGCGACGAGGGGATCTATTTCCACGACAAAACCGAGATCCAGAAGAAAGCGGCAATGGCAAAGGCCCGGAGTGTCTCTGAGATCTGCACAGTCAGCGGACTGCATCCTGAATTCACCGCACAATCCTACATCGATGTCTACCGGTGGATCCATGAAGCTGCACCGGGCGTCCATCTCCACGCGAGCAACCCGATGGAAGTCGCGTACGCGGCAAAAAAAAGCGGTATGAGCACGAAAGAGGTGCTTGTCGCCATGAAAGGAGCCGGGCTGGGCTCGATGTGCGGGACAGCAGCCGAGATCCTGGTGGATTCCGTGCGGGATACTATCTGCCGTGAGAAGATCCCGACTGCCGAATGGGTACGCATCATCAAAGAGGCACACGGGCTTGGCATTCGCACAACTGCCACCATCATGTACGGCCACTGCGAAAGCGATGCCGATCGCGTGCGCCACCTCGCGGTCCTGCGGGAGATACAGGATGCCACCCACGGGTTTACCGAGTTTGTGCCGCTCTCGTTCATCCACATGAACACGCCCATCTACCGCGCCGGTCTCGCCCGGGCGGGAGCAACGGGGAGAGAGGATCTCCTGATGGTGGCTGTTGCACGCCTCTTCTTGGATAACGTTACCAATATCCAGGTCTCGTGGGTAAAAGAAGGGATCAAGATGGCACAGCTGGGGCTTATTGCCGGCGCCAATGATCTCGGCGGCACCATGTTCGAAGAGAGCATATCCAAAGGCGCAGGTGCGGTCAATACCGATTATCTCGATCCCAAAGAGATGCAGCGCGTTGCAGAGGATGTGGGCAGGCCGCTCCGGCGCCGCACGACGCTGTATGAGCTATTGTAGCACGTGAGCAGGTCCGGGCATTCGCTGATTTTCAAAGGAACACGGATTTACCATGCGAAGACACGACCGCGAGATAACCGATCGACCTGAAATGGAATCTCTTCTCAAGGAAGCGACGGTGTGCAGGCTCGGGTGTGATGATAACGGCAGCCCCTATATTGTTCCGCTGTCGTTTGGTTACCGGGAGGGCGTGATCTATATTCATTCCGCTCACGAAGGCCGGAAGATCGCCCTGCTGCAGAAGAACCCGGAATGCTGCATTGAAGTTGATGAATGCATAGGAGTCCTGCCCGATAAAAAACCCTGCAAATGGGAGATGCACTACCGGAGTGTCATCTGCACGGGAAGAGCTCACTTCGTGACCGATCCTGAAGAGAAGCGGGAAGGACTGGACTGCATCATGCAACATTATGGTGCAGAATCACACCCCCTGTCGGAAAAAGATCTGCTGAGTGTCTGTGTGATCAGGGTTGATATATCAGAAATGACGGGAAAAAAATACGGGTACTGATTTTTTCAGTGATGATCCTTTTTCACCAGGCGGATTATTTTATCCCCGATCTTCTGGGCTTTTTCCACCGCTTCCTTGTCAGCGAGAACTTCGCCTTCGTGATACCCGTTACCCTTGACGGAGCCTAACGAAGAAAACTCGTGGGTGCTTAAGAATCCTTCCAGCGTCTGGATTGTCCGGTTTGCGCCTTTATTTGCCTGAACAGCCACAGCGACGCCTTTTTTTCCTGCAAGTTTCCGGTCATGATACAGGGAATACGTGCGGTCGATGAAATTCTTGAGATGACCACAGACATCATAGTAATAGGTGGGTGAACCGATTATGAGCACATCGCAGTCGAGTATCTTTTTGGCAATGGCATCCCAGTCATCGTGCTCGATCACGCACCATTTCTTCTCCTTGCATTTCTCGCAGCCCAGACACGCGTGGATCTTCTTTCCTGCGAGCGAGACGAACTCAGTCTCGAGTCCCGCACCATGACAGCGTTCGAGAATGACATTGACCAGATTTGCGGTGTTGCCATCCTTGCGCATGCTTCCTGAAATTCCCAGCACCTTCATATGTTATCCTTCACGCCCGGGTTCATGATTGTTTTGGTGGCTGGTAAGAGTCCGAGGTGCCGGAACGCAGAGAGGATCTCGTCTTGCGGATCGCCCGTACGGTAAAAAAGATGGGAAACACAGGTACAGTCACTGCACCCGAATTTCGGAATACCGCCCTCACCCAACTCGTCGGCAAGCCGGCATTCCAGACGATCACTGGTAACCGCAGAGACCGCGTACACGAGGGAAAAACAGGGCGAAGTGTGGAGATAATCCACGTGCCATTTTGGCTGTTTGTCACGCTGTGCAGCAAGCCGGATATGGCGTTCCAGCCGTTTCAAGCCCCCGCTGCCCAGCGCTGAACCGACATAGCAGTGCCACCCGGGCTGGAAATGGATCTCCCCGAGCGCACCGACCCGGACCGTGCAGCCGGGATTTTTAAAAACAAGACAGTAAATTCCCTTATCCATAGCCGCTCTTGATCAGGCTGAGTGCAGCGGCGATGTGACGGTTCCCGCCGTCTTCCACCGGCTCCCCGTGACCCGGGAAGAGCCCCTCGACATCCAGCTGCGCGAGGCGTTCGAGCGACCGCTGGAGTTCCGCCCTGCTCCCGCCCGGGAAATCATAGCGTCCGAATGCGCCATCGGTAAATACCGTATCGCCACTGAAGAGAAGCTTCTCATTCTCGTTATACAGGCAGATGCATCCCGGGGTATGGCCAGGGGTATGAATGACGGTGAAATCCCCGATGATATCTCCATCTTTTAACATCAGGTCTGGCATAACCCCGGGTGAACGGGCACCAAAGTGCATGGAGAGGTTTTGCGATTCTTCGAGCATCCCACGGGCATCGCTCCGGTGGATGGCAACCTTGGCCTTGCACATGTGCGCGATCTCTTTAACACGGGCGATGTGATCGAAATGGCAATGAGTAAGGACGATGGTCTCGATCTGCTCCTTGTAGGGGGCAACTGCCATCGGCATGACCCCGGCATCCACGAGAATATTTCCCACAACATAGGAGTTTCCCCAGACATCCCCGCTTGTCAACCACTCGACCTTCATGCACAATAATAAGGACTCCGCACAGATGTTTCTTATGGATTTGCTGGTCCGCAGATGTTCTCGCGGTGTTCCGGAAGAAGTGGCAGCGGTGGCCCGGGCGGAAGGGATGGATCCCGTCCGCATGGCACGGCTGGTTGCGGCTGGCAGGGTTGTCATCCCGGTAAACCCCAACCGGAAGCACCAGCAGTGTGCGATCGGCGAAGGGTGCACGGTCAAGATCAACGTGAATGTCGGCACCTCTGGTTCCCGGTGCGATATCGCGATGGAGGAGCGGAAGGCAAAGGCAGCGCTCGATAACGGTGCCGATGCCATTATGGACCTCTCGACCGGTGGTGACCTTGTTGCGATCCGGAAGAAGATGCTCGCGCTGGATACGACGGTCGGGACTGTGCCGGTCTACGAAGCGGTGCGCCGTGCCGGTAACGCAGTGGATGTGGATGCGGACCTGCTCTTTAAGGTCATCCGGGAGCACTGCCAGCAGGGTGTGGATTTCTTAACCCTTCATTGTGGCGTGAACCGTCAGGCACTCGCGGCGCTCAAGAGTGATCCCCGGATGATGGGCGTGGTAAGCAGGGGCGGTTCGTTCCACTGCGCGATGATGATGCAGCGGGACGAGGAGAACCCGCTGTATGCCGAATACGATTACCTCCTAGAGATCCTCGCGGAATACGATGTGACGATCAGCCTCGGGGACGGGATGCGCCCCGGCTGTATGCAGGATGCGGAGAAACTCGCGAAGTCTGTGGAGTACATCACGCTCGGCACGCTGGCAAAGAAGGCGCAGGAAAAAGGAGTCCAGCGGATGATCGAGGGACCGGGTCATATGCCGCTCGACCAGGTGGGCTACAATGTGCGGATGATCAAGGAGATCACCGACCATGCCCCGCTCTACCTGCTCGGACCGCTGGTTACGGATATCGCGCCGGGATACGACCACGTGGTTGCGGCCATTGGCGGAGCGACTGCCTGCCTCAACGGCGCCGACTTCCTCTGCATGGTCTCGCCCAGCGAGCACCTTGCGCTTCCGGATGTCGCAGATATCATCGAAGGGACCCGGGTGGCAAAGATCGCTGCGCATGTCGGGGATACCGTCCGGAAGCACGAGGGCTGGAAGATGGACCGCGAAGTTCAGATGGCGGAGGCCCGGCACGAGCTTGACTGGGATGAGCAGTTCCGGCTGGCGCTCTATGGGGATCATGCCCGCAAGATCCATGAGCGGGATGGGGAGACCGAGACCTGCTCGATGTGCGGGGATCTCTGTGCCGTCAAGATGGTCAACGAGCTGTTCGGGACTGCACCGAAGGGCAAAGGGAAGAAGGGAAAGTAGACCCCTGTCAACGAGCATTATGACATCCGGAGTATCCGATCTCAGATTTGTCCCTGCAACAGAAACAGATCTTGCCCGGATGAACGAGTTGATCAATGATCCGGAAGTTATCCGGTACCTGAATATCCTCCCCCCGGTCAGCATAGACCGGACCCGTGCTTTTTTTAACCTCGCGCAGGCGAAAGGATTCCCCGTCTGGTGCCTGAAGTTGCCCGATGTCGGGACCGTTGGTGTTGCCAGCCTGATCCCGGAAGATCCGTCAACAAAGCTCGGCCGCAATACCACTTTCGCGCTCTACCTGATGCCAGCATGCTGGGGAAAGGGGCTGGGAAAGGCGACGATGCGATTCCTTGAGGCGGAGGCTATGAAGCGAGGGCTTCACCGGCTCGAATGCACGGTTGCTGCCGATAACCGCAGGGCGTTCCGGTTGTATGAGGGGCTCGGGTTTGTACGAGAAGGGGTCAAGCGGAAGGCCTTTTTCAATGGTTCGCAGTACGAGGATCTCGTTGTGATGGGGAAGCTGCTGGATTAGGACGATTCATTAGTGATCCAACTTCTCTTGGCAAAGGGGGGTGGTACCCTGTCCAAAATGTGAGGGGGGGATACCCCCCCTCTCCAAAACCCGAGGGGGGGACCCCCTCCCCCCCTGTCGTACGAAAGACAGGGTACCACCCCCCCTTTGCTACACGTACCCGGCCACGGTTTCCGATGGAGTCACGACGCAGAGCCCTTCGTACTGACCGGAACCCGGAGGGGGGTACCCCCCACTCAAAAGTACGAGAGGGGGATACCGACCCCCCTGTCAAAAAAATGAGTGGGGGTATACCCACCCCCTCTCCAAAAAGTGAGGGGGGACCCCCTCCCCCCTTGTCTTACGCAAGACAGGGTACCTCCTCCCCTCCGGGCGCACGTACCCTGCCACCGCTTCGCATAGAGTCACGTCGGAGATGGTCTTTTACTATTGGTCGTCCGGAAGGGGGTATACCCCCTCTCTTCCGTACGAGTGGGGGGGACCCCCTCCCCCTCTCCAAAATAAGAGGGGGGGATACCTGCGTACCCTACCCCCCCTCCAATAAAAGACAGGGTACCCCCTCTCTTGCGCGGGACAGGGTACCTCCCCCCCAAATGAAAAAGAAGAAGCGAAAGCGATCCCGTTATTTCAACGGTTCCTTGCCGGCAACTGCATCCGCAACCTGTGCCATCGTGACCGGCAGGGTTTTTGTAAACGGGATCGACCAGCCGAACAGGAGGGCGTCGATGGTTGCCGTTCCCTTGATGGTCACCTGTACACTGCCCCTGGTGACAAAGGTCGCAAGTGCCGCGAGAATGGCGGCGTTCCGGGAGGTGACCGGGATGCGGAGTACGGTACTGCCCCGGGCAGGGATCTGTATCCGCCCGGTATTGCCAGAAGCGATCTCCTGGTCGCGGTTGCCGGAACTGCACATGACCGTAAACGGCAGTTGTCGCAGGGTGATGCCGATGAGGTTAGGGTTCTCCACCCGGATCATCACATCAAGATCAAGCGCCGAGAGCGAGATTTTCCGGACCCTGACATCCTCCAAGGTAACAACCGGGTCGTGCATGACTGGCATTGTAAGAACGTACGATAGTCCTGCCTATAAGCATGTCCGTTATGGCCGGGCTATCTCCTCGCATGAAGTTCCTGTTCCATTGCCGCAAGGCATTCGGTCGCCTGCTCTTCGGTTATACCCGGGGTATCCCTGATACGGTTGAACCGCTCGCACATCAGCTCCGGGCATTTCCCGCAGTGTGGCAGTTTCCGTTCCGTGGTGCAGCAGGCATAGATCTGGCACTGGTCGATACCTACGTATGCAGTCCAGAACGGTTTTCCCTTCGTTGCTTCGCATCCGGGGCACTCCTTCTTGTGGTGGTCACAACCGCTGCATGAGTAGCCGCAGACGGTTTGAATTTTTTTCATTGCCATACGAAAAGATTAGAAAATGGGATAATAAAAGGGTGGTCTGCGCTGTGAAAGTTACCATTGTGCGGAGCTTTGCCATCTTTATGGATCTGTCCGCGATTAACTCTGTTTTCCCTTATCCTTTCCTAAAACCGCGTCAATGATCTCGTGTTCCGTAACATCCACGGTCTTTGAAAACGGCAGGGTCCAACCGGCAATAATGTGATCGATAACCGCGTTTCCTTTGATCTCCAGTTGGACACCGCCTTTTTCAATAAGTGACGTAAGTGCTTCGATGAGTACAAGGTTGTATGTCGTAACCGGAACATTGATCTCACTGCTGCTATAAGCATCAATCTCCACCCTGCCGGTGTTACCCGAAGCAATCTCTACCGGATGTCCCCCGGCCCGGAAAAAAACAATGAAAGGTAACTCACGGAGAGTTGCGGTGATGGAATTGGGGTTTTGCACCCGGAGTTTCACTTCGAGATCAAGAGATGCGATGTGGAAGGCGAGGATCTTCACCCCTTCGAGCGTGACAACGGGTTCATGCAGGTCAGGCATAGTTCAACGATTGGACAGCGAGAGAGATAATGGCAGCGTCCTTGTCATTCGGAAATCCATTCCGATTTTCCTTTCGTTTTGTTGCACCCGGGGCATTTTTGTGTGTGATGACGTCACAGGTATATCTGCTGACCAAAAAGCATTCAATACACCATTGCCAACCTTTGGAGAATCATGGCTTTGAGTGAATTTTTTTACCAGATCTTCGAGTCCCTCCCCCGCCAGGGGCCCGGCTGCCCGGGTGCGACAAGGAAAGCGTTTTCCTATCTTCCCCCACTCCCAAAGGATGCGAATATCCTCGATATCGGATGTGGTTCAGGAACCCAGACCCGGGGCCTGGCAGCACTCACCAGCGGCACCATCACCGCGGTTGACAATCACAATCCGTTTCTCGATACTATCGATGAAAAGGCGAAAGAGGATGGTACTGCCGGGCGGATCAAAACCGTATACGCTTCGATGGATGCCCTCCCCTTTGAACAAGGACAATTCGATCTCATCTGGTCCGAGGGAGCTGTTTTCATTATCGGTTTTGAAAAGGGACTCTGGACCTGGAAACCTCTCCTGAAAAAGGGAGGTTACCTGGTTGTATCAGATGCCGCGTGGTTCGAACCAAACCCCCCGGACGAACTTGTCCAGTGGTGGGAGAAGGAGGGGTATATTCCCAAGACTGAGGATCAGCTCAGGGAACTTGTGAAGATAGCGGGGTATCGCCTCATCGCAACGTACCGGCTGCCGGAGGCCGGGTGGTGGGAGAACTACTATGTCCCGATGCTTGCCCGTATAGCGGAACTGAAAAAGGCCCACGGCAGCGATCCAGAGCATGCCGCGATTATCGATTCTCTCGAGGCTGAAGCGGAAACATACCGGAAGTACAAGCGGTATTACGGGTACACGTTCTTTGTGATGCAGAACGGGTGACGGAATCGCAAAAGTGAGCAGGGGTGCGTCATTTGAGGGGATCCCCCTTTTTTCATAACCGACCACCATTCTGAAATATCCGCAACTCCTTCCGGTAAATAACTGATACTTATGACAGACCTCAGGACTCTTGCTCTTTCCCTTGGTGCGGATTATTTCGGCGTTGCCGATCTCTCATCGACCCATGATTTTATTCTGGCGCAGGGAGGGGACCGGGTTGCCCGGTATCCACGGGCAGTTACCATAGGTATGGTGCTTCAGGACAGCCTTGTTGACCTCCTGCCGGATAAGGATCCTGCAGGAGCGATCGTGTACCATCACAACAGCTACGATGTCGTCAACCAGATGCTTGACCAGATCAGTGTCCGGGTGGCTAACGAGCTCCAGCGGGCCGGCTATAGTGCCTTTCCTGTACCGGCATCCAAGAGGACTTCCGATGAAAATATCAGCGGTATCTTCTCGCAGAAACTTGCGGCGCACCTTGCAGGTCTGGGCTGGATCGGTAAGAGCTGTCTGCTCATCACGCCGGATCATGGCCCCCGGGTCCGGTGGGTCAGTGTTCTTACCGATGCACCGCTCAGCCCGACCGGCTCTCCCTTGGAACAGCAGTGCGGTAAATGTACTGCATGTGTGGATATCTGCCCGCAGCAGGCGTTCACGGGAAGGGTTTTTTGTGAAGATGAACCCCGGGAAGCACGGTACGATGCAGCGGCCTGTGACCGGTATTTCAAAGAGCTGGAGAAATCCCGGGGTGTCGGGGTCTGCGGCCTGTGCCTGTATGTCTGCCCGCACGGAAGGAAATCCGGAAAAGGGAACCGCCAATAAGTGCAGGCCCGGTTTTTTTGATGTTATAATCGAAAAAAAAGAGTTTAAAAAGAGATTGTGAGAATCAGGTTCTCGTTAATTTCAGTATCCTGACTGCCAGCCATGCCGCGTTATCCCCATTATCCACGCCAACGCATGCGACCGGAACTCCTTTTGGCATCTGGGCAATCGAGAGGAGTGCATCCATACCGTTCAGCGTCCCGCTCACCGGGACACCGATGACCGGCTTGTCGGACTTGGATGCAATTACTCCGGGCAGGGCTGCGGAAAGGCCGGCAATCGCTATGAAAATTTTTGCATCACTTGTCTTGATATACGCATCCAGCTTGTCGGGATCACGGTGAGCGGAGATGATCTGGGTGTCGTACGACACCTTGTTCTCATCAAGGACTTTTTTGACCTTGTCCGTAATTGCTGCATCCGATGCAGATCCCGAGATGATAGCTACGTCAGCCATACTTGCCATCCAAACATATATTGTGCCTTTATAGATATACTATGAGCAGATCCACATGGAAAAAGAACTTCTCCTGATGCTGCCGGGCCCGGTCCCTATGCCTGAACGGGTCAGGCTTGCAATGATGCGGCAGGCAATGAACCACCGCAGCGCCGAGTTCGGTGCCGCGTATGCCGATTGTGTGCGGGTCCTCAAGACCGCCTTTGGAACGACAAACGATCTCATGGTCATCAGCGGCTCCGGCACGGCCGGCATGGAAGCAGCGATTGCCAACGTGGGAAAGGACAAGGAGATCGCCTGTCTCGTTAACGGGAAGTTCGGCGAGCGTATGCTGAAGATCAGCCAGCGCTACGGAAAAGCCCACGAGATCAAGTCCGAGTGGGGAACCCCCCTTGACCTTGCGGCACTGGAAGCCCGGCTGGAGCAGGGTGCGCAGGTAGTCACGCTCGTGCACAACGAGACATCCGTTGGTATCAAAAACCCGGCAGAGGAAGTAGGGAAGCTTGCAAAGAAGCACGACGCCCTGTTCATCATGGACGGCATCACCTCCATTGGCGGCGACACGGTTGAAGCCGACAAGTGGGGCGTTGATATCGCTATCACCGGCTCGCAGAAATGTTTTGCAGCACCAGCCGGTCTTGCGATGGTCTCGGTGAGCAGCCGGGCATGGGAGCGGCTCAGCAAGAACCCACCCTATTACCTCGACCTTGCCGCATACAAGAAGAGTGCCTCGGGAACTCCGATGGAGACACCGTATACACCGGCCGTCCCCCTCTTTTTAGCGCTCCGCGAAGCCTGCCTCATCATCGAAGAGGAAGGTCTTGCCGCACGAATCGCACGCCACCACAGGATGTCGGGTGCAGTGCAGGCTGCAGCAAAGGCATGGGGCCTCTCCCTCTTCCCGAAGATCGATGCAAAGCACGGGTACTCCTCAACGGTCACCGCGGTTGAGTATCCCGCGGGCGTCAAGGACGACGAGATGCGGGCGACCATCAAGAAGATGGGCATCGTGATTGCCGGCGGGCAGGATCACCTGAAGGGTAAGATCTTCCGCATCGGCAGCATGGGCGCAGTCAGCGCACCGGAGATTCTCGCTACCCTTGCCGCAACCCAGCATGCGCTGAAAAAGTCAGGATTCAAGGTGCAGGGCGATGGCGTTGCTGCAGCCTGCGAGGTGCTGGGATGAGGGTGGGCGTAGCCGATACCACCTTCTCACGCGTCAACATGGGAGCGATCGCTATCGACGAGCTCAAGAAGCACGCGAGCGTGGCGATCGAGAGGACAACGGTGCCGGGGATCAAGGATCTTCCCGTTGCCTGCAAGAAACTTATCGAGGAACGCCGCTGTGATATCGTGATAGCACTTGGTATGCCGGGCGGAAAAGAGAAGGACCGGCTCTGTGCCCACGAAGCATCGCAGGGGCTCATCACCTGCCAGCTCATGACCAACACCCACATCATCGAGGTGTTCGTGCACGAGGATGAGGCAAAGGATGGCAAAGAGCTTGCCTGGCTTGCCGAGCAGCGGACCCGCGAACATGCGGTCAATGCCGTCAAGCTCATCCTTCGCCCCCGGGACCTGGAAAATGAAGCCGGTACCGGTCAGCGGCAGGGATTTGAAGATGCCGGCCCGGCCCGCCGCTAATTCAGGGTGCCAATCCAGTACATTTGGGAACAGAAGCGTACGGGTTTATGAAGTTCAATAAAAAAGAGATGATCAGCTATGTGTGACACACAACCAATAAAACTGGGATTTGTTGTTGCGGAATTCAACCGTGACATCACGTACATGATGGAGATCGAAGGCAGAGAACACGCCGCATTCCTTGGCGCTGAAGTAACGGACTGCATCTATGTGCCGGGCGCGTACGATATGCCGCTTGCGATCAAGAAGATGCTCCAGGCCGGAAAAGTCGATGCAGTCATCACGATCGGGTGCGTAATCGAGGGCAATACGCAGCATGATGAGATCGTTGTGCAGCACGCAGCCCGGAAGATTATCGATCTCTCACTGGAATTCGGAAAGCCGGTTACCCTCGGCATCTCCGGGCCCGGTATGACCCGGCTCGAAGCGAACGAGCGGATCGATTACGCAAAACGTGCCGTTGAATCTGCAGTCAAGCTCGTCAAGCGACTGAAATGAGGCAGCTTTCGGAAAAGATTGCAGCGGTCGCTCCCTCAGCAACAATTGCGATCTCCGATAAGGCCAAGAAGATGACCCGGGAGGGTATCGACGTCATCAGCATGTCGATTGGCGAGCCGGACTTCAACACGCCAAAGCACATCATCGATGCCTGTATCGATGCGCTGCACCGGAACGAGACGCACTATGCGCCGAGCAATGGCATTCCCGAGCTCCTCACTGCCATCAGCGAGAAGGTCGTAAAGGAGAACCATTTCCCCTGCATCCCGTCACAGGTGATTGTTGCCTGCGGTGCCAAGGATGCGATCTATGAGGCGATGGAAGCCGTCATCAATCCCGGTGATGAGACAATCCTGCTCACACCCGCGTGGGTGTCGTATGAACCCTGTGTGCAGATCGCCGGGGGAAAAGTTGTCAAGCACGCGGTCAATCAAAAAACCTTCCAGCTTGACGATTCCCTGCTGGAACGGGTGAATGCAAATACCAAGATGATCGTGGTCAATTCGCCCTCGAACCCGTCCGGTGCAGTGTTTGATAAAAAATCCCTGAAGCTGGTTGCCGATCTCTGCGAGGATTTCGATCTCTACGCGATGTCCGATGAGATCTACGAGAAGCTGGTGTATGGAAAGGAGCACATTTCCCTGGCATCGCTCGGGGATATGGCGCACCGCACCATTACTATCAACGGGTTTTCGAAATCATATGCCATGACCGGTTGGAGGCTCGGCTATGCGGTGGCACCGGTTGAGATCATCCGCGAGATGTCCAAGGTGCAGCAGCACTCCGTGAGCCAGGCAACCACCTTTGCGATGTGGGGTGCCGTGGCAGCGCTCAAAGGCGATCAGCAGTGCGTGGAAGCAATGCGCCTTGAGTTTGACAAGCGGAGAAAATACGTTATCTCTGAACTGAACCTGATGGGCTATGAGACAGCACCAGCCGATGGTGCGTTCTATGCGTTTGTCAAAGTCGGTGGCGATGATATAGAGATTGCAGACCGCTGGCTCGAACAGGGGCATGTCGCTGCCACCCCGGGCAGCGCCTTCTATGCCCCCGGGTGGATCCGGCTCTCGTATGCAACCTCAATGGACCGGCTCAAAGAGGCAATGGGACGGATCCGCAGGGTTGGGTAAAATATTTTTTTATCCTCTTTCAGGGAACATTATTTTCTGAGAACCGCTAGTAACCCGGGGATCTCACGATATCCTGCTGATCCGCAGTGCAGCAGGGTAATTTTTTCTGGAGAAGCACAAAGAAGGCTTTCGTCTCATCGGTTTCATCGGATAACTGCACCCAGAAGGACTGGTCGATCATAAACTGGATTTTTTTGGCATCATAATCAAGCGTTATTGCCCTGAAAAACGTACCGCCCCGCATGGTATAGAGCTGCATTCGCGTGACCGAGGTGAGCGGGATCTCGTGGACCGCTTCTGGACGAAGAAAACCGGGGGCAACCGTGAAGATTATGCGTTTGTTCGTCAGGGCCACAATGCCGTTCGCATACCAGAAACGCGCAAAAACCTGGCTCCGTTTAATAACTTCAATCTCCTCTCTGTGCAGCAGCATAAACGAACGGGTAAACTCGTTCATCATGGCCGGATCGATATCGACCGGCGGGTTCTTTTTCACACTCCGCAGGGCAAACACCCTGATAACCCTGCCAGCCACCAGCGGAAGCACAACACAAAATACTATAATGAAAACGGCGCCACCGATAAGCTGGGTAACCAGATCCGGTTGTCGTGGGTCCCCTTCAGGCTGGGAAATATCCACGATCTGGAGGGCATTGCTGTTCTTACTCGCGACATATGCGTAATTTCCTGAAACAACAACGCCGGTCGGGAAATCCAGGGCAAGCCCCTCCATGTGCACCATGCTCCCGGCATGCCGGGGAGCGGCCGGGTCGGAGATGTTCACGACCTCAAGGGCATTGCTTTCCTTGCTTGCGATATAGGCATAATTTCCCGAAACAGCGACACCGGTCGGGGCCTTCAGGCGGGCTCCGCCTTGTCCATCGGATATGCTCCCTACGTGCACAGGAGTGGCCGGGTCGGACACATCAACGATTTCCAGGGCATTGCTTCTCTGGCTTGCGATATAGGCATACCTGCCGACAACAACAACCTCGGCCGGAGTATTCAGGAGAGCGCCGCTTTCCCCGTCGGATATGCGGCCTACAGGGAGCGGGCCTGCCGGGTTGGAGATATTCACAATCTCAAGCGCTCCCCAGTATAAGCTGGTGACGTAGGCATAGTTCCCCGAAACCCAGACACTGGTCGGGCCGGCCAGCTTCGCATGGAAGGATCCGTCTCCGACAGCGCTTTTACGGACAGGGTTTGCCGGATCGGATACATCGACGATCTCCATCATGCCACTATACGCGGAGGGGACATAGGCATAATTTCCCGACACATACACGCTGATCGGACCCTTCGGGCCCGGGTTGAACAAGTTCTCTGCTGCTCCTATGATGATGCTTCCTTTGTGTTTTGGCGAGGCTGGATTGGACACATCCACGATTTCAAGAGCATCGCTTTCGTGACTTGCGATATAGGCATAATTTCCTGAAACAAACACGTCCAGCGGCCTCTTCAAGAGAGACCCCCCGGTCCCGTCCTTTATGCTTCCGGCATGCCGGGGCCATCCCGGATTGGAAATATCAATGATCTCCAGCGCATTGCTCCCCTGGCTTACGACATAGGCATAATTTCCTGAAACGTACACCTTTATCGGGCTGTCCAGGAGAGCGCCACCGCACCCATCAGGGATTACATTGACATGGGTGGGCATTGCTGCCGCAGGACCAAGGGAGGATATCACCAGGAAAAATGCAACGAACACTAATACGGGTTTTCTCGGGAAATCGGTCATAATAACTACGGTATCCAGCAGGAACAGGCTCTTGATATTAATTGGTAAAATTATTCAATATGGTCTATCCGACATTAATTTTCCGAGAATTTCGAATTACCCCCGAATTTCTAAAGATTGACAGATTTCCAGTGAACTAATCCATATTCTGGATAGGATTTCGCCCCGGGTATCTGCTGCATGTTCTCGTACCGGTTCTGTTACATCTCCATGACATTAATATATCCGGACAGGATGAAACCTGATGAAGGGACGTTGCCTCCCGCTGGCTCGAACAGGGGCACGTTGCTGCCACCCCGGGCAGTGCTTTCTATGCCCCCGGGTGGATCCGGCTCTCCTATGCTACCTCAATGGACCGGCTCAAAGAGGCGATGGGACGGATCCGCAGGGTTAGCGGGAAATAATATCCCCTTTATTCCCCAGTCCTGTTTTTTTACGTTTTTTTCCACCAGATCTTTGCGAACGTGGAATCTCCTGATATGACAATCTCTGATCCTTCTGTCCGGATCAATGGTCTGAGATAGTCATCCAGTATCTTTTCCTGTTCCGGTCCCGTGACATTGAACCGCTTCCGGAAAAAAGCAGTCATCTCGTCCGTTGTCGTAAACCAGTACTCTTTTTTGAGCGGTAACATCTCGACGTTTGGATAGATTCCCATCTGGTACAGGACCCCAAAAAGGCAGTCTGCCTTTGGCCCGGGATGGTAGGGCTGTCCGTGGAGTGACCCCCAGAGATCAGCATACATCCGTTCCCAGAACGGCATATCCACAAACCAGAAGAGGTACACAGAACCCCGCGAGACCGCATCCATCTTCCGGAGTGCGAGCCGGATGTCTTCCATAGTAAGCGAGAGCGATGCGATCACCACATCATACTGCCCGGAAAGATCGCTTGCGGGGATGATATCCTCCCAGCGTTTGCGGACAATGGTAATATTGGAGATGCCCTCCTGTTTCATCCGCTCGCTCATGATTGTCGTCATCCCTTCCCCCGGCTCTATTGCAGTAATCTCCCTTACTCGTGATGCAAGGGGAATCGCAAGCGTGCCCGGCCCCGCACCAATATCCAGCACCCGGGACTCTTTTGTTATATCCAGGCCATCGATTGTGGTTATGATACGTTCGTCATATTCACTGCGGGACGTGGAATCGTATCGTTCAGCATTCTCCCGCTTGTTCCAGTTATGCGAGGGGTCATCGGAATGCTTTGATGATTCGTGCAGGACCTGTCGTGCCTTCCAGATCCCATTCCAGTCAGGATCAGGACAGGGGGGTATGGGTGCCGGGCTCATACGATCCAGTATGTACGCAACCGGTTAAAAGGTTCTGTTAAAAGAAAAATTTGGATTAGGTAATTATTCATGCCTGAGCGCATCGATCGGGTTGAGATTTGCAGCACGCCACGCCGGGTAGATCCCGCAGATGAGGCAGATGATGATGCCAAACGTCATACCGTACGCGATGTGGATCAGGCTTGAGGGAACGAACAGGTACTTTGTGGTCTGGAGCATCAGGCTGCTGATGGCATACCCTCCCAAAAGGCTCAGCAAGCCCCCGATGATACTGCCGATAACGCCTAAAATCGCTGCCTCATAGAGGAACATCGCCATCACTTCTTTTCTCTGCGCCCCGATACTGCGCATGATGCCGATCTCCTTGATCCGTTCCGTTACCGACATCATCATGATGTTGAGGATGGATACACCGGCAACCAGCATGGAGATCCCACCGATTGCGGATACGAATGTCGTGATCTGGCCGAATGCCTGGAAGATGGTCTCCATGGTCTTCCGGGTGTCCATTACGTCCACCGTGGTGTCCCTCCGGTTCATCTGTTTCTCTATGGCGGCTTTTACACTGGCAATCTCATCGAGGTTCTTGACCTTTACGACAACCTTATCGTAATCGTTCCGGTTATAGGTGGTATCGAACCAGTCCTTGGTGACGACAATGGCAGAGTCGGTGCTTACGTCGAAAGCCATGCCCCGTTCCTCGATGATACCGGTCACTCTCAGGGTGCCTTTGCTCCCGTCAGTTCCTATTGCAATCCGGGAACCAACTTTAACATTGTTGTCTTTGGCAAAGGTGGATCCCACAAGACAGCCGGAATTTCCCCTGCTGTATCCTCCCTCCTGGAGTTTCAGGAAATCCGGGACATCATCAGGATCCAGTCCGTAAATTGCTGCTACGATGTCGTCGCTGCCAACCCCGAGTTTCATGCGATCCGATGTCTGAAGAACAGGTATTGCAACATTCGGTGCAGATACCCGTTTTATCTGTTGGAAATCCTGTTCGGAGAGGGTGAGGGAAGTAGAGCCACCCCCTCCCCCGCCAAAACCGCGGGTACTCCCCCCGGCATGGGGCGTTACTATGACACTGTCCCCTACGGTTTTCAGGCTGTCAGAAACGGAGAGAACCATGCTGTTGCCTAAAATTCCCATGGAGGCAATGGCAACTACACCGATCACAATCCCGAGCATTGCAAGGGATGACCGAAGCAGGTGTATCCTGATATTGCGTTTTGCAATCTCCCAGAAGATCATGCCACGATCCTCCCATCAGCGATCCGGATTGTCCTCCGCGAGTATTCGGCAATGTGGGGATCATGCGTCACCATGATAATCGTAGTGCCTTTTTTATTCAGGTCGGTCATCAGGTCCATGATACCAGCCCCTGTCTTCGAATCAAGGTTTCCTGTTGGTTCGTCGCAGAGGAGGATATCGGGATCATTGATGAGGGCACGGGCAACGGCAACCCGCTGCTGCTGTCCCCCGGAGAGTTCGGTGGGAGTATGGGTGAAGAGCGCATCCTCCAGCTGGACAGACCGCAGTACTTCTTTTCCCCGTTCCGGATTCACCTCTTTCTGGGATTTGAGCATCATGGGAAACGTGACGTTTTCGATGATGTTGAGGAGGGGGAAGAGATTGAAGTACTGGAAGATGAACCCAATCCTGTCCCGGCGCAGGCTGGTCAGCTCGGTATCTGACATATCGCCGATCCGGGTACCGCTGATGAAGATGTCCCCGGTGGTGGGTGTATCGAGACATCCCATCAGGTTCAGGAGCGTGGATTTACCCGAACCCGAAGGTCCCATCACTGAGATGAACTCGCCCCGATCCACCTGGAATGAGACGCCATCCAGTGCGGTAACGTCTCCTGCAGGTAACGGGTATACTTTCGTCACATCCCGAAATACCATGACCGGCTGTTCGTTCATGGCGGTGTCACTGCTTGTATTTTTTCAGGTATACAATCCATCCGCCGATGAACAGTGCGAGGATGACAATCGCTGCAATGATCGGGATCAGGGGAAGGCCGGTGCTCTTCTGGGCTGCACTGGTCGCGGAAACCTTCACATCCTGTACTGAGTTATACACGTTCCCATCGGCATCTTTGTAGGTTAACTGGAGGGGAATGGTCTCGGCATTCGTTGCTGCGAATGTCACCTCGAAGCTGCCGAAGTCATCGGGTTTGAGGGCGCCGACCACGTACGTCTTGTACGGGTCCTGCGGTACTGCAGGTGAAAGAGAAGTTACCATCACGGTATTGGCAGTTTCAAGGCCGGCGTTATTGACATCACCGGTAATGTGGTAGATACCGGTATCACTCTTTACCTGGACATTACTCATAACGGGATTTGCCTGTTTCTTATCCACACCAAACGTAATGGGGATGTCCATATTTACGGTATGGGGATTGTCACCATTGTCATAGTTTAAGAGGAGATGGAGGGTTGTCGGCTGATCCGCGGTCACCGAAAAATTCAGGGGCACTGTTGCCCCGGAAGCAAGTTCTCCGATAAAAATTTTTGAGGGTGTTGCCGTAATTCCTGTGCCCGAAACATCGAGTATGATATTCTTCACTGAATTCTCCCGGGGGTTTGCAACCTGCGCATAAATGGTCTTTTTCTTGCCTTGAGTAAACGTATCCGGCTGGTCGACAATGGTCAGTACGATTGGTGTATTTTCAATCTTGGCTACTGTCCGGTAAAATAGACTATCCGCATCGCGGAAACTTAAGGAAAATGTCGGGTAGAAGGTTCCGTCCAGACCGTCAGCGGTGACGGAAAATACATACGATTGTTTTTGTGCCGGGCCAATACTAGTTGAAGAATCATAGGGGCGGCTTGTTATTTTTATTCCTTCACTGGAAACTATTGCATGGTTCACCGTAATCCCCTCGACAGTGTTACCATTTGTTATATCAATGGTAAGGGTGCCCCTGTCTCCAGGAAAGAAAACAGCCGGATCATAGGTAACACCGGACACATACACTTTGTCTGCAGCAATAATCGAAGCAGGGTTCGTGAAATCGGCAGCGACGATACCAACCATGGCACCTGCGAGCAGAACCAGGCATATGAAAGAAATTAATCGAACTGTTTTCACTTACATCACCGCTATGGAATAGACCATATAGAGAATATACACGACAACGGGAATACCTACACAGAGTGCTGCATTCCTTGGGGAGAGTTTACGGGAATGCTGCATTCCGAAGATCCAGATATTGGCGCTCCAGAGAAGAAAGACCATCGAGATGATCATGGCAATCTGGCTCAGTTCCATCATTGCGGGATCATGCATCAGTGCTTTCACTGCTTCTGTCATAAGATCAGGGTTCTGGGCAGCTGCTGCAGAGAGCTGGGGAACATGAATACGGGGAATATAGTCCAGTGCGATGACAAAGGTAATGAGGGTTCCAAAGACCTGGGGCAGGTAACCGTAGCCTACGAATTCAAGCGTTCGCCGGAACGTTCCCTCGCCTTTGAAAACAAAGGAGAATGCATACATCACGCCAGCCCATAGTACCCAGAAGATAAACGTACCGATAAGGGCACCGATCACCGTGGTAAGTGCGATGATTGAGCCCATGCCGGGCATGATTCCGTTGAGCAATTGTCCGGTCAATCCCCCGATAAGGTACCCGTACAGTGCGCCGGCAATACCCCCGGCAAGGATAATGAGTGCCGGAAATTTCAGGCCCTCCTTTTCATTCATTGCATTCTGGAAGAATGCACCCGGTCTGATGAGTAGATCAATAATTGAAGGGTTCATCTGATGTTCTCCACATTATATTGAACATATCTGTTGTTGCAGAAAGAACAACTTGATTACAGATATTATTTGCTGGATATTAATGATATGGCTGACGGAATCAAAAGGTGTTTCTATCAATCCGATTCTCTTTACATTTTTCAAGCATCGTGATTAAATCTCACTAGTAATCTGCATAGTCCCTCCTGTATCTGGACTCAGGGATTCTTTGCTGGATGCAGAATTCGGCGAGAAGATCCTTGTGGTTTCCGGGTACCGGATGGCCCAGAAGAAACGTATCTACAACCGGAACACGGGTAAAAAAAGGTTATTTTTTCTGGGGTGCCTGCGGCGGCTTCAACATGGTAAATGCAATCACAAGACCGATGACTGCAAGTGCCAGCACATAGGGAAATACCCCAAGATAGGATCCCGTGGATGTCTTGATGAACCCGGCGAGTTGTGGTCCGGCGATTGCACCAGCACCGTAGGCAAGGAAGAGGACCCCGTAGCACCGCGGATAATCGCAGGTACCGAAGAAGCTGCCGGCCGCGGTCGGAGCAATGGCAAGCCAGCCCCCGAGGCATCCCCAGAGTACAGCAAAGGCGATGACGTATACCAGCACGGACTGGACCTGCCACATCAGCAGGGATGCCAGTCCAATGAGGACAAACGAGACCATTGCTGCGTTTCGTGGTGTGATCTTATCCGTCAGTGCACCGAAGATCGGTCTTCCACCGCCGTTGAAGACGGCAAAGAACCCGACCAGCATCGTGGCAAGCCCGGTCTCGATGCCCACATCAGTACCCACGGGTTTTGCAATCGAGATCGCCATCAGTCCGGCTAGGCATCCGATGAAGTAGCAGGCCCAGAGCGCATAGAATGATGATGTTCTGATCATCTGTTCACGCCCGAACTCACAGGTGACATGCTGACCCGCCGTTGGTGCAGGGGGGTTCCATCCTGCAGGTTTCCATCCGGCATGGGGGAATTTCAGGGGCATGGCTAACAATATTGTTAGGATGATCATCGCAACGCCGAAGATACGGAACGTGTTCATGACCCCATAGGCCCCGATGAAATACCCTGCAAGGTTGGCGGTGATGAGTGCAGAGAACCCGAACCCGAGAACCGTGAGACCAACTGCGAGTCCCCTTCGGTCCGGGAACCAGCGTGCTGATACAGCGACCGGTACCCCGTAGGCAATGCCGACCCCAATTCCCCCGATGATGCCATACACCACGTAGAGCATCGGAACTGAGTTTGCAAACGATGCCAGCAGCCAGCCAAGACCGGTCAAAACCCCGCCAACGATCGTCACGTTACGGGGTCCGTACTGTTCTATGTATTTACCGGTAAACGGCATGGCGATGGCAAAGAATGCCAGAAAGACCGAAAACGGCAGGAGGATGTCATTGGCGGTAACCTGCTGGCCTAATGTGCCGGTAAAATAATCCGTAAGCGGCTTGACAAAGACACTCCATGAGTAGATCGAGCCTAAACACAGGTTGATGACCATGCCGAGAACAACAAGCAGCCATCGTCCTTTTTCCGGTTCCATGCCGAATAGTTTTTCCTGTATAGTATCGCTCATTTTCCCCTCGAAAAATTATTCTTCCAGGGTTGATATATCGCCTGGATCGATTCCCATCTCTTTGGCCTTTAAGACCCTGCGCATGATCTTGCCGCTCCGGGTCTTGGGCAGAGAGTCCACGAAATCGATCTCGTGGGGCATGGCAATCGGCCCGATGGTTGTCCGGACATGGTGGAGGAGATCCTGCTTAAGGTTATCACTCGGGTGGTTCCCCACACGGAGGATGACGAACGCCTTGATCGAATTCCCTTTCAGCACATCCGGTTTTCCGATGACTGCTGCCTCGGCAACCGCATGGTGGGAGACCAGTGCGCTCTCTACTTCTGCTGTGCCGATATTGTGGCCGGCAACGATGATAATGTCATCCGACCTCCCTAGGATCATGATATAACCGTTCAGGCCCTTGACTGCAATGTCGCCGACGGTATATACGCCTTTTATTGTTTCCCAGTATTTCCGGTAACGCTCATCGTCTTTGAAGACTGTGCGGAACATGGATGGCCATGGTGTTTTGATCACGAGAAACCCACCCGTGCCCGGTTTGACCGAATTGCCATCTTTATCCACGACATCTGCCTCAACACCTGGGATGGGTTTTCCGGCAAAGCCCGGACGCATGGGCTCTCCGATCATCGTTGTGATCATATGCATGCCGGTCTCGGTCTGCCACCAGGTGTCAAGGACCGGAACCTTGTCCTTGCCAATGAAATGATAGTACCACTCGAAGGCCTCAGGATTCAGTGGCTCTCCGACAGAGCCGATGATCCGAAGGGAATCCAAATTGTACTTGTTCGGCCAGACCTCTCCCATTTTCATGAACATCCGGATTGCGGTCGGGGCGGTATAGAAGATCGTGATCTTCTCTTCCTCAATAAGTTTCCAGTAACTGCCCGCATCCGGGTAATCCGGAGTCGTTTCGGCAATAAAGACGGTTCCACCTACGGCAAGCGGCCCGTACACGATATAACTGTGGCCGGTGATCCAACCGGGATCTGCAGTACACCAGAAAATATCATTGTCTTTTATATCGAAGACATATTTGCTGGTGTAATAGGTGCCTACCATGTACCCCCCGCAGGAATGCACGATACCCTTCGGTTTTCCGGTGGATCCGCTGGTATAGAGGATGAACAACGGATCTTCGGCATCCATGACCTCCGGTGGACAGATGTCCGACATCCCTTCCATCATCTCGTAAAAATCCAGCTCGCGCTCGTGGAGATCCAGGGGAGGATCGCGCCTCCTTAGGACGATAACGTGTTCCACGCTAGGTGAATTGACAATCGCTTCGTCAACGATTCCCTTGAGCTGGATTGCCTTACCCCGGCGGATTGAGATGTCTGCGGTGATGACCACTTTTGCCTCAGCATCCTGGATTCGCATATTCAGGGCGGCAGTGCCAAATCCCCCGAATACAACGTTGTGGACCGCACCGATACGGGCACAGGCAAGCATGGCGATCATCTGTTCAGGAACCAGCGGCATGTAAATACAGACACCGTCTCCTTTCTTCACCCCGATCTTCTTCAACGCATTTGCGAAGCGTGAAACCTGTGAAAGGAGTTTCTGGTAGGTAAAGATTCGTTCCCTTCCGGTCTCCCCCCTCCAGATGAGGGCCACCTTGTTGCGGCGGTTGTTATTGACATGGCGGTCAAGGCAGTTTGCCGTGATGTTCAGTTTGGCATTGGTAAACCACCTGGCATAGGGATAATTCCATTCTTTGACGGCATCCCATGGCTTGATCCAGTCAAGTTCCTTTGCTATCTTTTCCCAGAATGCATCAGGATCTGCAATAAAATCCTTGTACGCTTTCTCGTAGTCTCCCATCCATGCATTTTTTTTATACTGTGGGTCGGGTGTGTAAAATTTCACATCCTCGACGAGTTTGACGTTAAAATCCTCTGTCATGTGCCCACCCATTTTACATTATTAATCATGCTAAACATCCTATATATAATTTATCAATGTATTTTCCGACGAATAAATCAGTTGGGGATTATTTCCCGGAGCGTAAAACAAAAATATAATTGCCTTATTTATGGTTAAGATTCAGCCTTCTATGGAATCTCGAATCAGTGGGTGGGATATAAAAAGGGTTATCTGTCCGGGTTTTTCAATATAGGATTGATGCTCGATAAATTCAAGGGGTGCCTTCTGGGTGCAGCGATTGGCGATGCGCTGGGTATGCCCAACGAGAGCGGTGCTCCTAACTTAAACAAGATGAAGTACGGGTACCGCCGCCCCTACAAAGGCCATCCCAATGAGGGTCTGAACCCGGGACAATATACTGATGATACCCAGATGATGATCCTTGTTGCAACCCTTCTTGCTGATGGAAAATTCAACGAGGAGCGGTACATGACCGCGCTTCGCGAACTCTATATGAGAGGAAATCTCCGCTTTCCCGATGGATCGGTCTCTTCGGTATGTGAACAAACGGACAAGGAAAATGTCCCCCGGAAAGGTGTGAAATCCACCACCTCCGGCTGTCTCCCGATTGCGATCCCGTTCGCCCTGGCATTTCCCGATATGAATGAAGGATGTGAACGTTCTGTCCGGGCATGCAATGTTACCCATACCCACCCGGCAGCCCACGCAGCTGTTTCAACCGTGGTCACCCTCCTTTACCATACCCTCCATGACAGTCCCGACCCTGTAGGAAAGGCGCTGCATAAGGCCCAGGCAGAAGACGAAGTGCTGGGCGGCAAGATCCGAAATGCACTGGTCCTGGAAAAAGAGGGGATGGAAACCGAGACCGCCCTGCTCAAAATCGGCAATGATGTATCCGTGTTCCAGACATTACCCATTGCGTTTTTCTTAATCAGCAGGTATTCCCACCCGCAGGATCTCCTCACGGTAGCAGCTAATACCGGGGGAAATACCGATACCATTGCCTGCATCTGCGGTGCATATCTCGGGGCATCAAAAGGTATCGGGGCGCTTCCTGCCGATCTGCTCGAAGGACTTGAAGACCGCCAGCGGATCGAATTGCTCGGCCAGCGACTGTATAGTGTCTATTCCCGTAAAATGGATAAAATGTAAATCTTTTTTTATTCGGATACAATTTGCGATCAGAATGTTCCCCGCTTAAAAAGCATTAAATTTTGACAATCGGATACTCTTGTTATGAAAATTGCGATTATCGGGGCCTCCGGCTATGCCGGTGGTGAACTGGTTCGCCTGCTCGTTTCCCACTCAACGGCAGAAGTCACGTGTGTCACTTCCCGCAAACTGGCAGGAACCCCCCTTGATCAGGTCCATCCCCACCTGAAAGGGTTTACCAGCCTCAAATTCGAAAATCCCGACATGGATGCCATCGATGCCGATGTGGCATTTCTTGCCGTCCCGCATACCGCGGCAATGACCCATGCCGGTAAGCTGCTGGAACGGGGGATCAAAGTCGTGGATCTCAGCGCAGATTACCGGCTGCCTAAAGACATCTATGAAAAGGTGTACGGCGTCGCACATACCGATTACTTCTCCGCACCCTATGGAATCCCGGAACTCCACCGCAAGGAGTGTATCAATGCAAAGTTTGTTGCAAATCCCGGGTGTTTTCCCACGGGCGCAACGCTTGCAGCCGCCCCTCTGGCGAAATACGCCCACACGGTGATCTTTGACTCAAAGACCGGCGTGAGCGGTGCCGGTGACAATCCGTCCGCCGTCACCCACTACCCGAATGTCGGGGACAATGTTGGACCCTACAAGCTGACGAATCATCGTCACCTTGCCGAGATGAAACAGGAAATCGCCGGGCTGGGTTCAAAAGCGAATGTCTACTTTACCCCCCATCTCGTCCCGGTAAACCGGGGTATCCTGACAACGGCTCATATCCTGCTCAATGAGCCCCTTGAGCAGAAAGAAGTGGAAAAACTCTACCAGGATTTCTATAAGAATGAATATTTCGTCCGGTACCAGAAACCCTCGCTCGCTGCAGTCCGCGGGAGCAACTTCTGCGATGTGATGGTGGAAAGCGAAGGAATGCGTGTCGTTGCAGTCTCCGCGATCGACAACCTGGTGAAAGGCGCAAGCGGACAGGCAATCCAGAACATGAACCTGATGTGCGGGCTCTCCGAAAAGGACGGGCTCGTCAGCGCAGGAATGCTCCCGTAGGTGACAAAAATGCTGGTAAAAGACGCAATGACAAAAAACCCGATGGTCTGCTCTGCTGATACTCCTCTTCGTGAAGCGGTAAGTCTGTTCCGGAAGTATCACATCGGAGGCCTACCCGTGATGGAAGGCGCAGAGCTTATTGGGATGCTGACTGAGTCAGATCTCATCTCGCTCCTGGAATCCGAACGGATCTCTGATGATCTCTGGCTGCCGTCGCCCTTTGAGATCATCGAGATCCCGATCCGCGAGTATGTGAACTGGGAAAAAACCAAGCATGCCCTGCGCAATATCGGCGATATGCCGGCAAAAAAGGTGATGACACATCGTGTGATCACCGCGACTGAGGATATGGAAGTTGAGGAAGCGGCATCCCTGATGCTCAAAGAGGGAGTTACCCGTCTGCCGGTATTGCAGGGGAAAAAATTGACCGGGATTCTTACCCGTTCAGATATTATCAATGCAATCGGCGCATCACATTCTGACACGAATGGAATGGGAGATTAAATGTCGGTAAGAAGTATCTGTGCAGTCAAGGGCGTTACTGCGTATGGTATGAAAGAAGGCAAGTTCGGTCTTGCCCTTATCCGGGCAAGCGGGACTGCCGCCGGTGTTTTTACCGAGAACCTTGTCAAGGCCGCGCCTGTCGAACTCATGCGCAAACAGATAAAAAAAGGCACTTTAGAAGCGGTTATCGCAAACAGCGGTTGTGCCAATGCTTATACCGGAAAACGCGGGTATGAGGATGCAGTCGCGATGACCGGGTTTGCCGGGGATGCGCTTGGGGTCGATGCAAAAAAAATCGGGGTCGCAAGTACCGGTGTTATCGGGCGCTATCTCGATCTCCCGCTTATCGAACGCCAGTGCAAATTGATTGCACCGAAACTCGCTCGTACCTTTGAGGCTGAAACCCTGACGGCGAAGGCGATCATGACTACGGATCTCTACCCCAAGCATGCGCTGGTGGAGAAAGAGTCGTTCTGTATCGGGGGTATCACGAAAGGGAGCGGCATGATTGCGCCCAACATGGGCACGATGCTTGCGTTCATTTACACCGATGCCGAGATTGGTGCAAAACCGCTTGCCGACGCTCTGAAACTGGCCACAAAGAGGACGTTCAACCGCGTGGTGGTTGATGGCGATACGAGCACCAATGACATTGCCCTTTGCACGGCCACCGGAGAATCCGGTAAGGTGAATGTAAAGGAGTTCTCCGCTGCATTAGAGGAATGCTGCCGCTCGCTGGCGATGCAGATTGCCGCTGATGGTGAAGGGGCATCGAAACTGCTCGAAGTGACGGTCAAAGGTGCACCCAAAGAGGACGATGCAGCAAAAGTTGCCCGCACGGTAATAGAATCCCCGCTTGTCAAGACGGCGGTATATGGAGAGGATCCCAACTGGGGTCGTGTAGTTGCAGCAGCAGGCCGGGCCGGGGTAAAGTTCGATCCCAACGCGGTCTCACTCTGGATCAGCGATGGCAACGTGAAGTATCCCCTCGTGAAATCCGGTGAGATCATCGCCGATCTCAAGAATGCAAAGGCGGCCATGCATGGCAAAAAAGTGATCTTTGTTCTCGATCTTGCGGCGGGAAAGGCAGAAGCAACAGCCTGGGGCTGTGACCTGACCGAGAAGTATGTCGAGATCAATGGGAGGTACACCACATGATGAAACGCGAAGACGTGCTCATGGAAGCCCTGCCGTATATCCAGCAGTTCCACGGCAAGACCATCGTGATCAAGCTTGGCGGCCATGCGATGGTGGACCCGGTTGTGCTGGAGAACGCGATCCGGGATGCGGTGCTCCTTCACTATGTGGGTATCCGGGTAGTCCTGGTACATGGCGGTGGACCGGAGATCTCCGAGAAGATGAAGGCGATGGGCAAGGAATCCGTCTTTATCGGGGGATTGCGGGTGACAGACCCGGAAACCCTCGAGATCGCCCAGATGGTTCTCGTAGGCAAGATCAACAAAGGGATCATCTCGCTGATAGCGAAAAGCGGTGCCCGTGGAGTCGGGCTGTCGGGTAGTGATGGCAACCTGATTATCGCAAAAAAGATGGATCTCCAGAAGATCGAAGTCGAAGGTGTCCAGAAAGAGGTCGATCTCGGGCATGTCGGCGAGATCGAATGGATCGATCCGTCAATTCTCAATACCCTGCTTGATACAGGTTATATCCCGGTAATCGCACCGATAGCGATTGACCGGTTCGGCGGGAGCTTAAATATCAACGCCGATACGGCAGCCGGTGATATTGCCATTGCACTCAAGGCCTACAAACTTGTGAATATGACAGATGTGGACGGGGTCATGGATGCCAAGCGAACCCAGGTATACCGGAAACTGACCATAAACGAGACGAATGATATGCGGAAATCCGGGGCAATCAGTCAGGGAATGATCCCCAAGGTGGGCTCGGTAACCAAGGCGGTAGAAAATGGCGTGAAATATGCGCATATCATCAATGGCAACACCGAACACAACCTCATCCTCGAACTTTTCACCCGGGATGGTGTCGGGACAATGATCTCCTTAAAATAATTTTTTTTAAAAGCTGCCCGCGGGGTATTTTATTATTGGCCCCTCTCCAATACCATTACAAGGTTTTTTGAGGATGGATAAAACAATAAAAATCGCTACCGGACTTTTCATTGTAGTGGCTCTCTTATGTGCGATTTTTTTTATCTTACCCCTGCAGGCTGAAAAAACACCTGTACCGGGCATAGAAAGTTCCGTGCAGGACAAGGTGACGGTATATTTTTTCTATGGTGACGAATGCCCGCACTGCCATAACGTGATGCCGTTTATGGTGTCGCTCAAAGAAAAATACCCGGATGTGGATATCCAGATCCTTGAAACATATCATAACAGTACGAATCAGATCCTGTCTGTTTCGCTCAACCAGAAACTCGGGGCGGGAAATCCCGGCGTTCCTGAAGCGATTATCGGGAATGTTGTTCTGGTTGGCGAACGGGATATTCCTGCGAACCTGGAAGCTGCCATTATCGGGGAACTTAAAAAAAAAACGGTGAGTGATGGGCAGGTACCCCCACAGGTAACCCCGGAAATAGATTCTACCAGCACTCCCGGATTTCCGCAACTCAGCCTGGTGCTGGTCATCATTGCCGCTCTCGTTGACAGTGCAAATCCCTGTGGTTTGTCCGTTCTGGTTTTCCTGTTGATCCCGATGGCTGCTGCCGGGAGCAGGAAGCGCATCCTGCTTGTCGGCGGTGCCTATATCGCCGCAACGTTCCTGTTTCATCTTCTCGTAGGCATAGGGCTTTTCTCGGCGATCTCCTTCTCCGGGTTCTCGCGGGTATTCGCTATTATTGGTGGGGCGGTTGCTCTTCTTCTTGGGATCATAACGATTGCGGATGTACTCCGGAACAAAGAGAAATTTCTCCTGTCCATACCGGAATCGAAGAAAGGGATCCTTGGGGATTATATCCGCATTGCATCGCTTCCCGCCGCATTTATACTGGGTATCCTTGCCGGCATCCTTGGGTTCTCCTGCACCGGGGGCATCTATATCAGCATCCTTGCCCTCATGGGCAGAGAGATGACGGTAATGGCCGGATTGCCATGGCTTGTGCTCTACAACTTCATCTATGTCCTCCCCTTAATCCTGATTACCCTCCTTGTTGTGTATGGTATATCTCCGGGACGGGCTGAAAACATGAGGACAAAGTACAAGCGGATGATCAGGATGGTCATCGGTGTGATACTGGTTGCCCTTGGGGCGATTATCCTGCTCGGGTGGATGGGGTAAACCCCTCATAATGTTTCAGGTAAAAAAATAGTTGGGATAAATCCCCAAAATTAATCCCGGAAAAGCAGAATCAGGGAAGATTTCCGTCTCCGGAACATTCCCGCTGGCGCTCTTCGCTCATCGCAATGAGCTGCTCGAATATTTTCTGAACTGCGACAGGATCGATTTTGGCCTCAACCGCCTGATCAAAAACTGCGTTCAGCACTTCAGATGCCCGGTGCTCATCATGGACCGGCATCCCTGCATGGATCTTGATTTTGGCAATCTTTCCCGCAAGCTCCTGCCGGTGTGCGATGAGCCGGATAATCTCTTTATCCGTTTTGGTGATCTCTGCCCGTACGGTCTCCAGGGACATATACTATACATCTCTGATTCTTCACATAAACGTGTTTATCCCCGCTTAAACACCAAAGCAGATATCGCAGGAGCACCCTATCTGATCCGGTGATTTCATGCTCGAACGCATCTCCCGAAGGGAAGAGTTTGATCTTTTTATTGCGTGGATAGCGATATCCCTGTCGTTTGCGATTATCAAGATCGCACCCTATGGTATAACCGGGCCGGTCAATTCGATAGACCCCGTTGCTGCACTGATTTTTTTAGGCATCGCCCTCCTGACAGCCGGTATCGGGTTTATCTTCCATGAGATGGCCCATAAGTTTACCGCAATACGATTTGGGTACTGGGCGGAATTCCGGAAAGATAACACCATGCTCCTGTTCGCCGTGCTCCTTGCAGCACTTGTAGGTTTTGTCTTTGCCGCCCCGGGTGCAACGGTCATTTACAGCAACTCAGGTAGCGGACAAGGCCTGACCAAGCGGGAGAACGGGATAATTTCAGCATCAGGTCCGGTTGTCAACCTCCTGCTCTGCATACCATTCGCCGCACTGGCATTGTTTGGAGGACACGCAATTGGCGGCCTGCTTACCTATATCGGTATTTTCGGTATCCAGATCAACGCGATGATCGCTGCGTTCAATATGCTCCCGATCAGTGTCCTTGACGGAAGAAAAGTCATGGCCTGGAATATCCCGATCTTTGCGTTGCTGATCATTGCAGCGTTCGGAACACTCGTAGCATCGTTCTATCTGCTCTGATCCCGGCCAATTTTTTTTATAAAAATGTCGATGGAATGCTCGTTCATTCCATTTTTAATTTTTCAATAACACCAACAACTTTCTGCCCTTTCTCAAATGCATCCCTGAGCGCAGTCGGGTGATTTTTGATCCCTTTGAATTCATCCATATTATTAGCAATGATATTGTCGTAGTATTCGAACCCGGTGCCGTTGAAGATGGCCGTGATCGCAGGAAACGCCCCGTCAAAGACATGGTCCCAGTTCTGCCCGGCCGTGGAGATGAAGAGCCCTTTATGCCGTTTTACGTGCTCATCGGTGAAATAGAGCGTTTTTAAGATGAATTTCCGGGCCCAGAGGTACTGTCCCCGGTCGATCAGTCCCTTGAGTTGTGCGGTGATACCCATGGTATAGATGGGAGAGGCGACCGCGATACAATCGGCGGCGAGTATTTTATCAAATATTATTATTGCATCGTCCCTGACAATACACTCTCCATTTTTATGGCAGGCATTGCACCCCCGGCAGGGAGAGTAATCCATATCCTTAAGCACTACTTTCTCAACCGAGGCACCGGCAGTCCGTGCACCATCAAGGAAGCTGTCGAGCAGGGTTTCGGTGTTCCCGTGCCGGTGCGGGCTTCCCGATATGCCAAGGACGCTTTCGGTCATTAAAATCACCTATTAAGCCGCTTTTTGATCTCGGCAAGCACGGTTTTACCGAGTTTCTCGGCATCGGTCCTGGCGGTTGGGTGCTTATCTATTGCACCTTTTTCATCCACGCCGTTGATCATGAGGTAGGAGATATCAGCATCCTTGATATCAATGACATGGTAGAAACATTTCACTGAAGGAATGGCAGCCTCAAAGACATGATCCCAGTTCTGCCCGGCAGATGAGAGAAATACCCCCAGCCTCTTACCCTTGCGTTCCGGGGGAACAATGGGGAGTTTGAGCACATATTTCCGTGAACGGAACACCTGTGCACGGTCGATCAGGGCTTTTGGCTGCGAAGCGATACCCATGCAGTAGATGGGCGATGACAGCAGGATAATGTCGGCGGCAACGATCTTGTCGTGGTAGATGTCCATGCCATCATGCTGCACGCAGGCATTGAGCTTCTCGCAGGCATTGCACCCCCGACAGGGATTGATATTGGCATCGGTCAGGGCGATTTTCTCTACGACCACGTCCGGGTCAGCGATCATCCCGCCCAGTACCCAGTCCAGCAGCGTCTCGGAGTTGCCATGCCTGCGGGGACTTCCGGCAAAGGCGAGGACTTTGATCGGCATAATCGTATCTTTGTCATGCGTCATAAAAAAGGATTGGATGGGGATCAGGGATAACGAAATTTTCTGGATGAATCGCCGGGAGCTTTGGCTGGATTAACTGTTCGCATAGGATACAGGCAGAGCAGAAAAGTGCAAAACGTTCTGGAATGATGACCCCCCATGCAGTTCACGAGAGTATGGGTGGTGGAAACCGCGAGTAAGATGTACATTTGATAAACAACTGTACAATTGATAGTCAAATGTCCAATTGACAAAAATTGCGTTGCTCACGCCGGACGAGTTTTGGGAATGGGTGGGGGTACCCCCTCCAAGACATGAGAGGGGGGTGGCTCATTTTTCATGTGAGGGGCAGGGATCCCCATGCACCCCCCCTTTGTATGCTGAGGGGAAATCAGAACAACAAAAAAAAGTTTATTATTGTAACCAGACGCGGCCGGCTCACACTTTCTTGAAGCAGAGGTACCAGTCTTTGCACTCGTACCCTTCGGTTGGCCGCTTCTCCATCTCGGCAGCGGTCTTTGGGGCCGGGACAACTACCTTGTCACCCGGCTGCCAGTTTGCCGGTGTTGCCACCTTGAACTTGTCCGTGGTCTGGAGTGCCTTTACCAGCCGGAGGATCTCCGGCATGTACCTGCCGTTCTGCAGGGGATAATAGATCATCGCCCGCATGATTCCCTTGTCATCGATGAAAAAGACCGTCCGGACGGTAGCGGTTGAACTCTGTCCCTTGTGGATCATCCCGTACATCAGTGAGACTTTCATGGTAAGGTCGGCGATGATTGGGAACGGGATCTGGACGTCCATCTTCTCCTTCACGGCATGCACCCACGCAAGGTGGGCAGAGACGCTGTCAACCGAGAGACCGACAAGCTGCACATTGAGCGCTTTGAGGTCTTCGTGGATTTCAGTGAACGCAAGGAATTCCGTTGTACAAACAGGTGTGAAATCTGCCGGGTGGGAGAAGAGAATAACCCACTTGCCCTTAAGACTTGACAGCTTAAGCGGACCATGTGTGGTCTCGGCCTCGAAATCCGGGGCCGGTTCCCCGATGCTGGGGAATGTTATGCAATCTTCAGTATCCATGATACCACCCTCCCGTTACTTCATCACTTCATCGAGCTGTGCTCTTCCATATACGTAGGCCGGCATGCCCGAGAGGAGGAACGTAACTCGCAGTGCCTCTTCAACTTCTGCCTTGGTCACACCGAGATTTTTTGCACCGGCCAGCTGGGCCCGCACGGCATGCTGGTCACGGAGTGCCGCAGCAATTGCGATTGCGATGAGCTTCTTGGTCTTCTTTGAGAGTTTGCCATCGTCCCAGATGTGGTTCTCGAATTTCATGACGAGATTGAACATCTCGGGCTCTTTGGTGGTCAGCTCTTTGAAGAACTTCGGTACTTTTCCGATCTTCTTCTCAAGGCTCTTGAGTTCCGCTTCCGTTCCTTTCTTTGCTACCGGTTTTTTTACGGGAGCCTTTTTTGCTACTGTTTTTTTAACAACCATAATTACTCACTCTCCAATTGCATGGGTTCGCCGCAGCAGATTAGTTCTCCGCCGCCGGACTCTTTCACCACAACAACATTGCCGCAGATCTCGCACCTGAAGACCTGCCCTTCTTTTGAGACGTTTACCATACAGAGATCCTCCTTAACGCCCGATAAACCTGGGAGCAGGAATCCCGCGTACCGGTTTTTGGTTACAGGAACCCCCAGAAGTCATATCGCTGTACGTGTGCCCGAAAAGAAAAATATAAAATTATATATTACTTTTACCGCGTTTTGGCGGGTTCTTCACATCATCTGCGGATTTGATGTCCGGGCGGATGTGCGTCATCGGGAAACACTGGTACTCTTCACAGGCACAGGCTGGACATTTCCTTAAGTCCTGTTCGCTCTTGTCAAGGGTGAGTTCCTTTCCACAGTCTATGCAAACATATTTTCCGGGCCCGACTTTTTGTCCTGCGTTATACTTCTTATTTTCAGTCAAACGATTCACCAAAACTTTCATTCACGTCAAAGATATATATGGGTTGTGTTCGTACTGCTGATTTGCCCGATACTGGGTCGGATTATCAGAAGTGCAGGACCGTATGCAAAGGTATATTGTGGTTTTTCACATCTACTGATATATGGGAAAAAAGATCATCGCCCTTCTGGGAAGTCCCCTTTCTGACGGTAACACGGCAAAACTGCTTGACCGTGCAATCAAAGGTGCAGAGGATGCCGGATGTACCGTTGAGAAAATTGAAGTCGGCAGCCTTGATTATCAGGCCTGCACGGAGATGATGTTCTGCAAAGACCATGAAACCTGTATCATGGATGACGACATGCAGCAGATATACCCGAAATTTAAGGAGATGGACAGTCTCATCATCGCCACACCGATCATGACGATGGGAATTCCCGGGAAACTCAAATCGATGATGGACCGGTTCCAGGTCTTTTACATGGCCAAATATATGCGGAAAAAGTCATTTATCGCAAAGGAACGGAGAGCGGAACGCAGAGGGTTGTTCATCTGCATATCCGGTATGAATGTCCCCGAGGTTTTTGTGGGAGCAAAACTGACCATCAGGGGTTTTTTCGATACTATCGACTGCCAGTATACCGATGAACTGCTAATCAGCGATATGGATACGATCCGCGATGTGACCGCACACCCGGATCTTCTCGAGGCCGCCTACCAGAAGGGGTATGCACTGGGAAAATCGCTCGCGGCGTAATCTTTTCCACGAGGGGGCTTTTTTTATATCACAAAATTCCGTTGTTGCAGGAACGCTCCGGATAGATTTTCCCGTCCGCTAGAGCAGTCCCCGTTCCTTCATGCTCAGGTAACCGGTTTTTGTCACAATGATATGATCGATTAACTGGATGCCCAGTAACAACCCTGCCTCCCGGAGCTGCGTGGTGATCGCAATATCCTGCGGGCTGGGTTCGAGCGAACCCGACGGGTGGTTGTGGACGCAGATGACGGATGCTGCCCGGTCGGTAATTGCATCGGCAAAGACTTCCCTGGGATGGACCAGACTGTGATTGAGCAATCCGACAGTGATGACCCTGCTGTCAAGTACCTCGCCTGCCCCATTGAGGGTGATACAGATAAAATGCTCCTGCCGTTTGTCCCGCATGTCTGCTATAAGGGAGAGTGTAAGGACGTCTTGCGGTTTTGTTACCTTGATACTGCCCCCTGCAGGTGCACAATAACGCCTTCCCAGTTCGAAGCATGCCGTGATCTGGGCTGCCTTTGACGGGCCGATTCCCATAACTGAGAGAAGGTCCTCATACTGAATCGTGCCTTTTTTATCCTTCAGGAGCCCGCAGATCTCCTTTGAGATTACCCGGACATCGTTGCCCCGTGTGCCCCTGCCAAGGATCGACTCGATCAGTTCCTGTTCAGTGAGTGAAGTAACTCCTTTCTGGGCAATTTTTTCGCGTGGCCTGTCCTGTTCAGGAACATCTTTCATCTTCTTCATGGAAAACCCGGCATGCAGGATGCGGCAGGGGCCGGGATCCTGTGGTATGTCAGGAGTACTTTTTGGCACTGCAAAAACCTTTCTTTTTGTGATTGGCATATCTTTGCCCCTCTGCCAATGAAGAATCTTTAAGTCAGCATCTCTCCATATCCTATCCTTATGGCAACCATAGAGAATGCAAAAGAGGCATTTGCCGGTGAATCCCAGGCAAACCGGAAATACCAGGCTTTTTCTGAAAAAGCTGCCGAAGAGGGCTTCAAAAACATTGCAACCCTGTATAAAGCGGCATCCGAAGCAGAAGCAATTCATGCAAAAAAACTCTTAAAAGTGCTTGCTGCAATCGAGCCGACTGCAAAGAACCTTGAAGCGAGCATTGCCGGCGAGACCCATGAGTTCACCCATATGTACCCTGAGTTTGTCAAGGTGGCAGAGGCGGAAGGGAGAACTGATGCATTGCTTGCATTTACTCATGCGATGAAGGCCGAACAGGTGCATGCAACCCTGTACAAGAAGGCGCTCGATGCGGTAAAGGCGGGAAATGATCTTGGACGGGAAAAAATTTTCCTCTGCCCGGTCTGCGGGAACATTGAGATTGGCATTGTTCCGGACAAATGCCCGATCTGCGGTGTTTTTAAGAAACAGTTCCGGGAAATCACTCTGTAACTATTTTTTCATCGTTTTCTTTTTCATTATCTCTTTCTTTTTGGGCCTCTTTTCTGCGCCGGTGAAGCCACACCACGACAAGGACCAGGGCGATCAGGGTAGCCCATGATGCGGAGTAGATGATGATTATCGGGTTGACAAACATGTTCTGCGGAATAAATGGCGGGAGCGGTGCCTGTTGCAGGGTTTTTTCAAACCTTACTGCCACCGATGCCGGGAACCGTTCTTTACCGTCAAAATAGCGGATGGTTACGGTGGCATTTCCAGATGGGATTACGCCTTCTGCCGGTGCGTTATTGGTATTGGGGAACGCGATGGTGCGGGTAATCCTTCCATGTTCATCGCGAATTTCGATATACCATGCATCAGGGTAAGCGTTGGAAAAGAGATCCTGGGCACTCACGGTAAGTTTTGAACCTGCGGGCACGGTCACTTTCCAGGTTCCGTTCCCGGTTTTATCCGGAAATGACATTATTCTGGTGACAGATTCGCTTCCCTGCAACTGTACGGTACCTGAAACGGGGTAACAGGCTGTTGGTTCTTCCGGCTTCCCGATAATCAGGGGAGTAACCGGCTCCTGTGTGCAGCGGAACCGGTCATCCATAACCTGACCATAGGTTAATGCCCTCGGGTAAATCCTTACCTCATCAAGCCCGCCCCGGAAATAATCCGGGCATGCCGTGTCCGGAGCATCCCCGGTACCTGCATCTGCGCCCAGTACGACATAATTAGGATACTGGTATTGGATCGCACCTGATGCATTTTTCTGGTTTCTCAGCACGCCATCGAAGTATAATTTTGAGCTCTGGCCATCATAGGTTCCGGTGACGTGGTGCCACTGGTTTAAGGAAATGCCCTCGTGCTGGACAGGCACATCCAGATTCCCATAGCCTTCAAGGTTAATTGTCCACCAGAGGTCTCCCCCGTCTCCGATACCAAGGCGGTAACCCCCTTCATTATAGGACGAGATCAATGTCTGCGGGCGAAAAGAATCGGTATAAAACCAAGTAGAAACGGTGATTGCCTCTTCCGGGTGGTTGCGGGGATTATACGGGATTATCGCATAGCTGTTAATCCCGTTAAACAGGAGTGCACCGCCGCACCCGCTATTCTCGATTCGTGATGTGCTGTACATCTTCCCGCCATTCCCGTGCCCTGAACCATCGAGAATATAGGTGCCGCTTCCCTCATTGAAGCTGAGGTACAATGAAGGATCTGTTATCGTGTCCTGCTGTCCTGAGGCCACTCCTCCCAGCAGCAGGAGCAACAGGCAGACCAGTACGGGTACTCGCAGTCCTATTCTGCTACAGGTGGTTCTCATGGTAGCTGATCAATGCTCTATGGGGGCTCATTAAAAAAGAATATTGCTATTGGCAGCAAAGGCCGGCTTACCTCTGTCCAAATATTTATATGACGCCAGCGCATTTCTGGAACTGATGACAAAAGTCACCGTCTACTCCACCCAGAACTGTCCCTACTGCCGGATGGCCAAGGCCTTTCTTGATAAACACGGTGTCCCGTATGAGAGCATAGATGTTGGCGCGGATAACGAAGCCGCAAAAAAGATGATCGATCTCTCCGGCCAGCGCGGAGTGCCGGTGATAATCGTCGATGATGAGGTGATTGTCGGTTTTGACTCCGAGCGCCTCAATGAACTTTTCGGGGAACCTCCGACCGGTGGAAGTTATGATGTCGTGATTGTCGGCGCCGGCCCGGCTGGGCTCACGGCCGGGGTCTATTGCTCCAGAAAAATGTTAAACACGATCATCATCAGCGAAAATATAGGCGGGCAGGCGCTGGAATCGTGGGCGATCGAGAACTATATGGGATACCGGATGATCTCCGGGGAAGAGCTGATGAAAAAGTTTGAAGAGCAGGTCAGGACGCTCAATATCCGGCTCGAACTCGATAAAGTGACTTCGGTCTCAAAGGACGACGGTCTTTTTACTGTCAGTACCCTCTCGGGAAACACGGTGAAGGCAAAAGCGGTAATTCTCACGCAGGGAAACCGGCCGAAAAAACTGGGAGTAGCAAATGAGGAACAGTATCTCGGGCGCGGACTCTCGATCTGCTCTACTTGCGACGGTCCGCTTTACAAAGGAAAGCGGGTTGCCATTGTAGGCGGGGGGAACTCCGCGCTCCAGACTGCTGTTGAGATGAGCGATATCGCCGAGTCAGTCAGCCTTATTGTACGCAGCACGATACGGGCAGATCCCATCTATGTCGAAAAGCTCAAAACGCGAAAGAATATCACGGTGCATACGGGTACGCATGTCTCTGATCTGAACGGGGATAAATTCCTCTCGGGCATCACGATCAAAGATGAGCAGGGTAAGGAACAGAAAATAACCCTAGACGGTGTTTTTATTGAGATCGGCTGGCTCCCCAACACCGATATGGTAGAGAACCTGGTCGCTCTCAACGATAAGAAGGAGATAATTGTTGATATCAACACCCATACCAGTGTCCCGGGTATTTATGCTGCAGGAGATGTGACATCGGTGAAGAGCAAACAGATCGTCATCGCATGTGGAGATGGGGCAAAGGCAGCGCTTGAGGCGTTTGAGTACCTGATGACGGGGTATAAGGAATAGGAAATACCCTGACGGTGTGAATCCCCAATACTCTTACCGGTTTAAAGAGGGTGCAAAAAAGAATTAATGATGGGGGAACTCAGCTTTTCGTTCCTCTCTCTTTTATCCGGTCCTTCTCTCTATATCCTTCGAGCAGCACCGTAGCAATATTTTTTACCGGTTTATCGGTATGGCCGGCTATATGGAACTCGCAGAACGGGCAGGAAGTAATGACGACTTCAGCCCCGGTCTTTTTGATCTCTTCGCCCCGACGGCTGCCGAGTGCAGCCGCTTCCTCCGGGTTCCCGGAGCGGACGCCTCCTCCTGAACCACAGCAGATGGATGGCATCTCCACAAGGTCCACAACCTGCCGGATCAGTTCCCGCGGCTGGTCGTGGATACCCTGCCCCCGCATCAGGTGGCAGGGATCATGGTAGGTGGCTTTGATCGGGAGACGGGCCGGAGGTTCAATTCCATACTGCGTGAGCAGCTCGTTGATGTCGATGACCTTGAAAGGGGTCTTGTAATCGTTTTTTAACGTGGTGCCGCAACCGGCGCACATGGTCAGGACCGTATCGATGCCCCGCGACCGGAATACTTCGATATTCCGCCGCTGGAGTTCTTCGACTTGGGCGAGCTGCCCGGTCCGGATAAGCGGCGAGCCGCAACATACCTGATCTTTGGGGATGATGACCCTGATACCATTGCGCCGGAGCACTTCCATGGCATCGAGTGCGGACTGCACCTGCCGGAGGTTATACATGCACCCGATAAAGAATCCGACCGTTGCCTTAACCAGGCCGTACGGTTCGATGATTTCTCCCATCTTCTCAAGGAATGTTTCCGAAGTCCGGGGAACGCTCCTGCCGGTCTCTTTAATGAGCGCCGCGACTTCAAGGTGCCGGGGCAGCGTGAAGCCCCGCTTATTGGCCTGTGCCCGGAGTTTCTCGATCGCTTTTCCCGGAATCTCTATCTCCTTTGGGCAGACCTTCCAGCAGGCCTGGCAGGAAGTACAGGTGAACAACCCGTCCCTGACCGCGTCAGTGATCCTGTCGCCGCTGTCACGCGGATCGAGCGCAAGACGCATCTCCTGCCGCATCGCAGTGGGGCCGAGGAACTTTGTCACATCCATGGCAGGACAGACCGATACACATGCGAGGCACTCGATGCAGTCTTTTAATGGCTTCATTGCATCGATCTCGGATTTCTTCGGGAGCACCGCATGCTCGATGGGCTGCAGGAATGCGATTGCCTCCAGGGTGGGGAGGAGATCTACGACGAGATCCTTTTTCACCGGCAGGTTGATGGGCTCAATGGTGATGCCGTCTTTTGCCTCTTCCATGCAGGCGAGTACCGGTTCACCATTGACCCGGACGGCACAGCTCCCGCACTGGCCGGAGGCGCAGGAGTAACGGAATGAGAGGGAAGGATCGAGCGTATCATGAATTGCATGGAGCACGTGCAGGACGCGGGCACCGTCATTGACATTGACCGTGTAGCTCTCCAGGTGACCCGTCTCGTCCTTTGCCGGGTCGAACCTGCGGATCCGGACGGTCAGTTTCTTCATATTCCCGCCTCCTTTCGCTCGATACCGTCGCGGGATTGCGAGATGAATGTATGGCCAAAGGGTGAGGCTGTGGCCTCGTACTTCTGCTGCACATCCTTACGCACATGGGCGCCCCGGGACTCTTCCCGGATGAGTGCACTCCGGCAGATGAGCGAAGCGGTCAGGCACATGTTCTGCAGGATGCAGCATTCGGCAAGGTTCTGTGCAGATGCTGCGCGGATATTTGCAGTGGAAAGATGCGTGACAATCTTGAGCGTATCCCGCAGTTCAGCCGCAGTCCGGAATATGCCCGCCCCCTTCCACATCGCCTGCTGGAGCTTCACCCGCACTTCCGCCGGGTTCTCGGTTCCCGAAATGAACGCATCCAGACGGTCCTGCTGCTGTTCGACCTGCATCAGGTCGACTGACTTTTCCCGTCTCCCTGCACTACCGGCAGCCTGTCCCGCCCGCCTGCCGAAGACCTGGGTCTCGGCAAGCGCATTACCGCCAAGTCGGTTAGCGCCATGAACCCCTCCGGCAACTTCGCCGCAGGCATAGAGCCCGGTAACCGTGGTCTGGCATTCAGGAGTGATCCGCAGGCCGCCCATGATGTGATGGGCGGTAGGTGCGACTTCCATGGGCTGGGTCCGGATATCCACACCGTATTTCAGGAACTGTTCGAGCATTACCGGCAACCGGGTCTCAATCTGTTCCCGGGGGAGGTGGGTGACATCGAGATACACACCGCCGTTCTGGGTCCCCCTTCCGCTCTGGATTTCCGTGGCAATCGCGCGTGCAACGACATCACGGGTGGAGAGTTCCATGCGCTCGGGATCGTAATTCTGCATGAACCGCTCCCCCTTGTTGTTTTTGAGCAATCCACCTTCGCCGCGCACTGCTTCGGTAACAAGCCTCCCGCGGGCATCGTAAGGATAGACAGCGCCGGTCGGGTGGAACTGGATCATCTCCATATCGATCAGTTCGGCGCCTGCCCGGTACCCCATCGCATACCCGTCACCGGTACCACTCGATGAGTTGGTGGAAATGTCATAGACTTTGGTACCGCCTCCGGTCGCAAGGATGGTGCTGTCGGCCGTAAGCAGCACAAACCTGCCCCTCTCATCCAGTGCCATTGCCCCACAGACTTCGTCCCCGTCACGAAGCAGGTCGATTACTGTATATTCCTGCATGAGCGTGACTTTGGTGCCGTCGAGCCGCTCCACAAGCGTGGTCATCATCTCGTGGCCGGTCCGGTCTCCTGCATAGCAGGTTCGCGGGAACCGCTGGCCCCCGAACGGGCGCTGCGCGATCTCGTCATTCTCTGTGACATCGAATACCGCGCCCCATTTAACGAGATCTCCCATCCTCAACGGGGCTTCGTGGGCAAGAATCCGTACCAGTTCCGGATCATTGAGATATGCCCCGCCTTTGAGAGTGTCTTCGATATGGATCCCACAGGAGTCTGCCTCCCGCATGACCGCATTGTACCCGCCTTCTGCCATCGTGGTGCACCCACCTTTGCCCACGATGGTCTTTGACACCAGCACTGTATCGCCGTGCTGCGAAGCTTCAATGGCAGCCCGAACGCCCGCTCCGCCGCTCCCGATCACCAGCACATGGCAGTCCACCACGTCATCTGCAAGCATCTTATTATTCTGTGCGTCGCATAGTTACATAAATAGCACAGGAATAGCGTGAGAGAGCAATGAGATTTTTAATGAAATTTGGCGGGACATCTGTTGCCGATGCCCAGTGCATCAAACGCGTAGTGGATATCCTTGAGCAGCACCACAAAGCCGGCGATGAACTGGCAGCTGTCGTATCTGCGCAGCGCGGAGTGACTGACCAACTCATCGAAATTGCCGGAAAACTCCCGACTGCAAAGGATGATACCGCAATCGCCCCGGTGATCCAGGCACTCAGCAAGCGGCATATGACCACCCTTGAAGGCGCAGCACCCGCACATATCGCTGAAGTGGGAGCAGTGATCGACGAGCAGCTGATCCGCCTCCAGAGCATTCTCTTTGCTATCTACAACCTGCGGGAACTCACCCCCCGTTCAAGGGATCACATCATCTCTTTCGGCGAACGGTTGCTCGCCCCGATCGTCGTTGCCGCTATTATCGAGCGGGGTATCCCCTCAACAGCCATGGACGGTTGTGAAGCAGGGATCCTCACTACCTCCCAGCACGGGGAATCCACTGCACTGCACGAGAGCGATGACCGGATAAAAACAAAGATCGCACCGATGCTCGGCAAGCAGATACCGGTGATCATGGGGTTCATGGGCTGCAACCATGAAGGAATACTTACAACGCTCGGCAGGAGCGGCTCTGACTATTCCGCATCCATCATTGGCGCTGGCATCGATGCAGACGAGATCTGGATCTGGACTGACGTGGACGGCATCATGACCTGCGATCCCCGTGTAATCAACGATGCACGGGTAATGCAGTCGCTCTCTTACCTTGAAGTTATGGAGCTCTCTTACTTCGGTGCGAAAGTGATGCACCCGCGTTCGATTGAACCGGCGATGCGTAAAAATATTCTCGTGCGGGTCAAGAACACCTTCAATCCCTCGCATCCCGGTACCATGATTGTCAGGAATGGCCAGCGGGATAACCGCGTGGTCAAGGCGCTCACCTATATCGACAGAGTCGGGGCTGTCAATATCAATGGCGCCCAGATGATCGGTCGTCCGGGTATTGCAAAGGCGATCTTCACCATCCTGGCGGACCATGAAGTGAACGTGATGATGATCTCGCAGGGTTCGTCGGAAGCGAACATCTCGTTGATCGTCGACGAATCCCATCTTCCCGTTGCGGTAACCGCGCTTTCCGTACTGGTAAAGCAGGGAATCGTGCGCGAAGTCTCCCATAACCATGATGTCTGTGCTGTGGCTGTTGTCGGTGCCGGTATGGCAGGAGCCCCCGGTACGGGTGGCAGGATCTTTACTTCACTCGGTGCTGCGGGTGTCAACGTGATGATGATCTCGCAGGGCTCATCGGAAGCCAATATATCGTTTGTCGTCAGCCAGAGCGATGGCCCGCGTGCGGTGCGGGTACTCCACGACGAATTCTGTCTCTCGGAGGAATCAGATGAGTAATAACGCGTATAAGGATGCGGGAGTAGACATCGATCTCGAAGCAACCGCGATCAAGTCCCTGATCAGCAATCTCACGTACCGGAGAAAAGGCAGCACTACCATGATGGGTGGCGTAGGACATTTTGCCGGCCTGATTGATTTCGGTGAACATGCGCTTGCCCTGACCACGGATGGCGTTGGCACGAAGATGCTGGTTGCCGACCAGATGGAAGACTGGAGCACGGTTGGCATCGACTGCATTGCGATGAATGTCAACGATCTCTACGTCATGAACGTAGAGCCCATTGCTTTCGTGGACTATATCGCAACCGACAAACTCTCCATTGAGAAGATGGCCCAGATTGGTGTCGGGCTCAATGAGGGTGCGAAGCTGGCGAATATCGATATCGTTGGCGGGGAAACAGCCTCGCTCCGTGGTCTCGTCAACGGGCTTGATCTTGCCGGTACCTGTCTCGGGATGCAGAAGAAGGACAAAATAATATCCGGAGAAAAAATCCGACCCGGTGACAGGATCATCGGTGTCCCATCCACAGGTGTCCACAGCAACGGTCTCTCGCTCGCCCGCAACGTGGTGGAGAAGTATGCCGGGTATGATAAAAAGATGAAGAGCGGTAAGACATTTGGGGAAGAACTGCTCACCCCTACCAGGATCTATCACGAGAGCCTGAAGGTTGCAGCATCCTGTACCGTGCATGGCATGTGCCATGTCACCGGGGGAGGGCTGCTCAACTTCAACCGGCTCAGTAAGTACGGGTTCCGGTTTGACACTCCGATCACCCCCCCCCAGATCTTCTCGTGGATACAGGAAGCCGGAGACATCACGGCAGCTGAGATGTACCGCACCTTCAACATGGGTATGGGATTTGCCTATGTTGTGCCGGAAACGAGCGTTGCCTGCGTGCTTAAGATGGTGAACGGTGCACAGGTTGTAGGAACGGTTGTCAAAGAGCCCGGTGCGTGGCTGGGCGATCTGGAGATTGTTTAGACTCTGCAGATACGAAATTTTTTTTAATATTATTATTTATTTAAAAACAGGAATCAGTTTTAACCGTCCGGCTCCGGCTCAACCGTATAGGTGCTCTTCTCTGCATCATCTGAAACGATCGCACTATTGCCCGACGGATCTTCAAGAATGATGGTAACCGGCAGTTCCCCGCTTTTCACCTGAGCAATTTTTTCGAGAAGGACACGGGCGTTTTCCCGTTCATCATCATCCCCGCCAATTATCGCTGATCCTACTGCCTGCACAATGCGGTCCAGCACTCCTTCTATATTGGACACAAAACCCTGGCAGGTGGGGCCGGGATCGATCCGTACCCCCAGTTCCGGGATCTCGATTGCGGCACTCATGCTCCGCACAATACGGACCGAGAGATCCTCCTGTCGGGAAGTCCGGAACACATACCTCATTGGCTCACCGTGTTTGAGCATCTGGGTATCGGTGAATTTGTAACCGCACGACGGACAGACCGCAGAAATAATGAGAATATCAGAAAAAAAGGGAATATTTTCTGTTGTATAGACGTATTCTATTTCAGAGTTGCACGTTGGGCATGGACCCGGAATGACTTTTCGCAACGTTATGCCCCGCCGATCTTATCGCGCGAGATCTTCACGGACATTGGTGTGAGTACTACGTAGCGCTGGTCCCCAAGACCAATGATATCGCCATTAACGTCCTTTGCCACTTCTTTTAAGTCCTTTAACACACGCTCGTAGGAAATCTTGTCCATCTTGAGCCGGGAGATATCGACGATCACGATATTGCCGCTGTAGACCTCGTCCTTGATCCGGGGGGTGTCTTTTAAGTCGGTGATTGTGGCGATTTTTACGAGCAGGGCGGGAGATCCGGCACCATGTTCTTCATAGGATGCCAGATCGAGTTCCATATAGTCATCGTCCGAACTTCCGGAACTCTTGCCAAGGAGCGTGTCTATGATCTTAACCATAAAAAAACTGTATGGTGAAAATTATTTAATAGTATCTATTTTGAAACCGATAATCACGGTTTTACCCGGGAAAAAAAGGGAAAACGACCGTTTCCCGCATCCGGTTGTTACAGTCAGTCCGGTCAGATCTCCATGTTCCAGATCTCATCTCCGACGTGATGGAACTTTTTTACCATTTTTCCTGCTGTGCTGGCACGCATAGCGGGCGCATCGAACAGGGCAATTCCAATGGCCAGCGGCTTACCGTGCCGCTCATCCACGATCTGGACGGGGGCGTTTGCCTTCACGTCATCAGTGACCGCTACAATGCCCGGTCGCATGATATCTGCCCCGTTTACTACATAGGGGATTGCGCCTGCATCAACAGTCACCCTGCGCTCCGGAAACGGGCACTGCACCGCCCCTTTAAGCGTGGGAAATGTCCAATCCCCGGTATCCATCAAAAGCGGTTTTTTATGGACCATGTACAGGGAGACATCTGCATTTGTCTCGAGGACTTCGATCATATCTCCCCGGAAGAGATCGGATGAAATTCCGATCTGCTCAGCAAGGCGGGTGAGGAGTTCCTGTCCCTGACTTTTCCTGATGGAGTGGCGTTTCTTTACAATAATCTTTTTCATTGTTCCGCTCGTACATTCATCCCTCCCGCTAAAAAATTATTTGCATGGGTAATGCATGGGGAAAATGCGGGAATTGCAGTCTGGACTGCTGTGCGTTTTCTCCCTCAGGATAGGGAGAAAAATGCTTGGAATGATGCCGATTTACGGTATGTTTAAGTAACCTGCTCGCACATTTATATTACTCCAGAGCGATGGTAACAAGGTATTGTTATGACCAAAAGGCCGTTGGATATTTTAGATCTGGTGCTGAACCGTCAGCCCGTTATCGTGTCTCTCAAAGGTGGGAGAGAAATCCGTGGAGTACTCCAGGGATATGATGTTCATATGAATCTCGTGCTCGACAAAGCCGAAGAGACAGAGAACGGACAAATCAAAAAAGTAGGTACGCTTATCGTCCGTGGCGATAATGTGATCTATATATCCCCATCATTGGAACAATAAGGTGAAGTAACATGACAAAAGGCACTCCATCAATGGGAAAGATGAACAAGAAGACCCATGTCACCTGCCGGAGATGTGGGAAAGTTTCTTTTCACGCCCAGAAGAAAGAATGCTCTGCCTGTGGTTTTGGCAGAAGCACCCGAATACTCAGCTACAGATGGCACACTAAGAGACCAAAAATCCCAACGCATTAATTAGAGTTGTACTATGTGTGGTATCGTTGGCATCGTGGATGCTGGCGGTGCAGCCATCCAGCTCTATTATGCCCTATATGCTCTCCAGCATCGCGGGCAGGAAAGCGCCGGGATTTCCACGTTTGATGGCCTGAACCTCCAGAAATTCAAGGGGCAGGGCCTTGTCGCCGATGTTTTTTCTACGACTGTTTTATCAGATCTGAAAGGTTCGGCCGGAATCGGCCATGTACGGTATCCTACAACGGGTGCGAATCTTCCTGAAAATATCCAGCCGCTCAACTTCCAGTTCAAGGACCATTTCATCTCGATCGCCCACAACGGGAACCTGGTCAATACCGCAGAACTCAGGGCTGAGTTCGAGCAGACGGGGCAACTCTTTATCACCACCACTGATACCGAGATCATTGCAAAGATCTTAATCAACGAGATCAGCAACGCGGGCTGCGTTGAGGATGCCGTTCATCTCTGTATGCGCAAACTCCGTGGTTCGTATTCGATAGTGATGATGATCGATGGGATCATCTATGCTTTCAGGGATCCGCTGGGCATCAAGCCGTTCTGTATAGGAAAGACCGAGAACGGCTACATGGTCGCATCCGAAAGTGTTGCAATCGATGCGCTCAGTGCAAAGCTCATCCGTGATGTAAAACCCGGGGAACTGATCCGGATCGATGCGGATGGGGTAAAATGCACCCAGATCGCGGTGGCCGGTAAACGGGCGCACTGCATCTTTGAATACATCTATTTTGCCCGGGCAGATTCGATCATCGACGGTGTGCTGGTGTATACTGTGCGCCGTCAGATTGGCCAGAAACTCTTTGAAGAAGATCCCGTAAAGGCCGATTCCGTTTGTTCGGTCCCTGACTCCGGGACTGCGTATGCGATCGGGTACGCAGAAGCGTCAAAGATCCCCTTCGTTGAGTCCCTGATGAAGAACCGGTACATGGGACGTACTTTCATCATGCCCTCCCAGAAGGAGCGGGAGAAAGCGGTCCGGATCAAGCTCAATCCCATACCGGCGCACCTGATGAATAAGTCCATCGTCCTGATTGACGACAGCATTGTGCGGGGTACTACCTCGAAACGGATTATCGAGATGATGCGTGACGCCGGGGCCCGTGAAATCCATATGCGTATCGGTTCTCCGGCTATCAAGGCGCCCTGCTATCTTGGCGTGGATATGCCAACCCGTGAAGAGCTGATCGCGAGCAACCGGATCGAAGAAGAAGTCCGGCACAGCATCACCGCAACATCCCTTCACCACGTCTCGCTCGATGCGCTGGTAGAGGCGATTGGTATTGGGCAGGAGGATCTCTGTACTGGCTGTCTCACGGGTTGTTACCCGGTGCAGATTGATGGCGAACATACCAAGGCCCGGCAGATTGATTTTGTGGATGGAACCTACCAGTCCAAGCTCGGTACGTTTGAAGCCGAGATCTGAATGAACTCCCATTATGTGTGCAATAAGGACCGTATTGATTCGGTTCTCACCTGTTTTTCCCTACACTCTTAAGAGAAAAGATTGGTTTTTTATGTTCCAGTTTCCCCTTCTTTTTGGGAAACGGTGGCTACTGGAACGCAAGGTACAGGAAATATATCCCGATAAAAACGATCATCACGCCAATGATCCTGTCAAATGCATCGCCGCTCAGCCGTGCGGCATCCTTGATCTTTTTTCCAAGCGCCCCACCCAGCGAGCTGATCACAATCAAGGGGATGGAAAGTCCCACCGCATAGACAAGGATGGTGAAAAAACCCTGGACTGCTGTCTGGTAGAGTGCAATATAGGTCAGCACGATGAGCAGCATGGGGGCTCCCCGGCCTACCGTGATTGCCCCGAAAGAGAGCCCCAGCAGGAATGCACCGGTGACCGTGTAGGATGTGGGCACTTTAAAGAAATTGAAGATGCTTCTTATTGGCGGCTTGTACACATGGAGGAGCTGGAGTCCCATCAGGGTAAGCAGCACACCCCCGATTGCCCATGCGATAGTGCTGTTAAGGAACAGGAGGTATTTGCCGATATAGCCCGCGATTACTCCCAGTGGCAGGAGTATGAGGATCGTGCCGAAACAGAACGAAACCGTCAGTTTGAGGATATTGAGAAAAGACAGCCGGGTGTTCCCACTGGTCAGGTACCCTATCAGTCCCAGGCATAATACGCTGTTGCAGGGACAGATACCAGCGATAAGGCCGAATATGAAGATGCCTGCGATGGAGGGATCGAGGGTAGCCATCTCTGAAAAGATTGGGGTTGTAATGAATAAGAGTTGTGGATTACATTAGTCACATGATCGTGGCGGTTGACACAGGAATGCTGTATGGGGGCGGCGTGTAGGGGTTGGGAAAGATCTGTCCATCCTGCATCGCGGAGCCGGTACCGCTTCCCCATGTCCAGCACGATCCCCCGGATGCTATGCAAACTGTCTTTTCACAGGAAACGCCTTTTGTTGCGGGTGTGATGATTCTGGTTCAGGCACACCGCTCGCGTAAACTCTTCGTATCCTCTGGGTACATTCAGTCATTCGTGTTATTTTTGTCATCTGCGAATGGTTTCCATATAAAAACAAAGACGCAAATATCAATAGGAAATAACAATCTTTCACGGAACCCGTTATGAAAAAAACACTCCTCCTTCTCTGTCTCTTGTTCTGTCTTATCATTCCGGCAGGAGCGGAAAACAGTCTCACCGCAACATTAGCCACAGGTACAGGCAGTCCCGAAACACCCCCGCAGAATGCTTCGGTATATATCAGCGAGGCACAAGCGGCAGTAGCCGAGCGAAACTGGACCAGCGCACTCCTCCTCACTACGAGAGGTGTCACGTGGTACCCGGGTAATGCAGATCTCCTCTGTCTTCAGGGTTACAGCTACCGGAAGATGGGGCAGTATGGAAAATCGGTTGAAGTTGTGTCCAGGGCCACCCTGCTGGATCCAAAACCGGTCCGGTATGCCAACCGGGGGTACGGGTACCTTGCGCTGGGGAACTATACGGCAGCCCTTGCTGATGCAGAAACCGGCATTTCTCTCAACGCGAACTACACGACGAACTATGGGGTGAAAGCACTGGCACTGCAGGGCATGGGAAAGAACACAGGGGCCCTTGCTGCAATTGATCAGGCCCTCGCCCTGGAGCCGGAAAATGCCCATTACTGGCACGTGAAAGGTGGCCTCCTCTCAACTTCCGGGGACTGCGCGGGTGCCCGGGATGTTCTGGAGAGGTCCCTTGCTCTCGATCCTGATTACAATCTCCCGTATCCGGGTTTTGTCGATGCACGTCAGAATCTCGCAGAACTGAACACAACCTGCATACCTGCCGCACCACAGGGAACGAAACTCCCGTCTCCCACGAAATCCTCATCAGGCGGGATTGCGATCATCGGTATCATCGGCGCACTGTTCGTCGCTGGAATGAGAAAATAACTACCTTTTTTAAGGAAATTTTCAGAAAAGATCAGTAGCGAGGGATGGATTTGAACCATCGGTCTACGGGTTATGAGCCCGTCGGGATATCCTGACTACCCTACCTCGCTTCCTATAATCAGGATTATAATATAGTCAGGACGCGCTGATATACTTAACCTTCAGGGCTATCCCTTGCAGGTACCGATCAGCTTTAACTCTTTATTTTCCCACACATCCTTATGGATGACGAGATCATAAAGATACGGGAGAAGCGCATTCAGGAGTTGACTGAAAAAATGAAACATCCACCAAAAGTGCCCGTTGTTACCGATGTTGAAGAGACCCATTTTGTGGAATTCATCCGCACCAACCAGTATGCCGTGATCGATTTCTGGGCGGAATGGTGCGGCCCGTGCCGGAGAATCGCGCCCATTATGGAAGAACTCTCCATGGAATTTTCCGACACGGTCGCATTCGGCAAGGTCAATACTGATAACAACCAGAAACTGGCCCGCGAGTTCAACATCGATGCCATCCCCGCCATCATGCTCTATGCCAATGGCCAGCTGGTTGACCGGATCATCGGGGCATACCCCAAAGAGGCGATTCGCGAAAAGATCGTCAGTAAATTCAGGATACGATAAGAATTTTAAAAAACCCGTCTCTTTTTATTGTATAATCCATGAGTGTATCCCCCTCGTGTGATAAGGTAAATGGGGAAAATGATTAGCCGAGAGCAGAGGTAATGCCCAGTACACCCGACTGGATGATCACCGCAACCGCAATAATTACTCCGGCTATTTCAAGCGCAATAGCAACATTGCCCTTCCCGAGTTCTTCAGATACAACAATGTTGGGTGTCAGTTTTTCAAGAACCCTGAGTGCAAGCCAGATCGCCCCGATTGCAAGGACAATGCCAAGGATGAGCTGGACGAAAGCGATTCCCAAAATGAGAAAGCCATCTCCGGTAAATATGCCGGTTTCCAGAGCCTTGTTGACACTCATTATGAGACCGGTTACTCCGGATACAACAATAACTGCAATAGCGAAGAACACTGCTGCGACAACGATAAAAACCGCGACATTTCCCTGCAGGAGTTCCTTTTTGGCATCGAAAGTTTGGACAATCCTGCTGTAAACGGTAAGGCCGATATACAATGCCAGAACTGCAAAGACAATGGTGATGACCAGCTGCACAAGTCCGATTGCCACGTTCGCAAAAATCATGGAGGGATCATCCTGACGTGTTTATATTAGATATGCGAATTAAAAAAACGTTCTCACTGAATGAAAAGAAACAAAATTAAGGAAAATACCGGTTATTCCGCAGAAGTGCTCTGACGTTTTTCAAACTATCCATAAAAAAAATTACAGGCTGGTATTCTTAGCATTGATTTTTGCCGCCATAATGAAATCGTTCAGGGTCAGTCCCCCTGCAGGGTAGGTGTAGAACCGGATTTCAAAATATCGTGACTCTTTGATGGAGATATCGGGGAAATGACCTTCCTGGGTAGCAAGATCCATGACTTCGGTAAAAAACGTAATACATGCACCTGCGCTCTCCCGCTCGAACATCCGTGTCAGGTGACCGCTGTCGAGTGACCAGCCGGGTACCTGTGCCAGAAGCTCTATGGTCTCCTTTCTCGTTAACGGAGGTGATCCCGCCCGGTAGGTGGTGCATTTGTTCTGCGCAAGTTCCATGATTATCAGTCATCGCGCCTGACAAAAAAAGTTTCTCCTGATCCGAGGGAAAAATCCCCGTACCTGGAACCTATATGGCTGCGGCACCCGTTGCCGGCTGTTGTTTGCCGTACTGCCACTGCATGAGGATCATAACTGCAAGGGAAATTGGCAGGGCAATGACAATCGGATCGACAGCCGTCCACGGTGAGCCGAGCAGCGTGACCTTGCCAAAGATTGCCTGGCAAATTCCGAGTGGTTTTGCTTCTGCTGCATGGAAGAACGCGGTCCAGCCAAACCAGATCACTGCGCCGGTCACCATGCTCCAGAGAGCTGCTTTTGTCGAGGGGGCTTTCGCATACACCCCGATGGCAAATGCCGGCAGGAATGCAGCTGCACAGAGGCCCATGAACATCGCCGTAGCCCTTGCAATGATGCTGATTGGCAGGAGGAAGGCAAGGATCGTGGAGACTACCATCATTATGACAATGCCCCACTGGTGAGCCCGCATGGAAAGGGCACACTCTTTCCCCCTTCCCCAGAGATCGCAGACCAGTGCCGTGCCCATTGCATGGTAAAGTGCGCTGAGTGTCGACATCGCTGCTGCGAGCAGGGTGAGCATGAAGATCACGACAAAGAGGTCAGGCATGGATCCGTTGATGAAGAGCGGCATGATCGAATCAACATTGCCTCCTGCTGCATCGAGTGCAATTTTTCCTGATGTCTGGAAGAAGTATACATTGGAAAGGGCTCCGACCGTGAATGCAACCCCGGTCATCATCAGGATGAACGGGCCGCCGACAAGTACCGCACGGTTCAGGGCCTTGTTGTCCTTTGCGGTCATGAACCGCACGACCAGCTGGGGCTGGGCGAGCACGCCGATCCCCACTCCCATAACAAGGGTTGTGACAAGGGTGAACCACATCGGGGATCCGAGCACCGGCATGGATGTCCAGCCGGTCATACCCTGGTCGGCAAGCACTTTGGGAACAAGGGATGCCATGTTGGTGAGCGCAGTTGTTCCTGCTGTGAATCCGCCCACAATTATCAGGGTGAAGGCGAAGAGAACGGTCATACCGATCAGCATGATCGTGCCCTGGAACGCATCTGTGTACATAACGGCGATAAGTCCGCCAAATACCACATAGACTGCCGTGATAAGGGCGAAGAGGATCAATGATGTGGTATAGGGAATCCCGAGGGTTGGCTCAATGAACCGTGCCCCGCCAATCAGGATTGCGGCAGTATAGAGCGGCATGGAGATGACGATGATGAACCCGGCTATGTACTGCAGGAGCGGGGATTTGTAGAGTTTGCACATCAGGTCCGGAAACGTGACTGCAGAAAGCCGCTGGCCGATCTCCCGGGTCTTTTTGCCGAACAGGACAAATGCGAGGAGAATCCCGAGGCCGATGTTCAGGACGGTAAGCCAGATGAGCCCCATACCCATATTGGCCGCCGCCCCGCCAAACCCTATGATAGCAGACGTTGAGATGAATGTGGCACCGTACGAAAGCGCGATGATCACCGGGTGGCTGTCGCGGCCGGCAACAAGGTAATCCTCGGCATTCTTCGTCTTTTTGTACCCAAGGTATCCGATGATGAGGGTTGCTGCAAGGTAGATCATGACGAGAACTGTCAGAGTAAGTGGGCTAACTGCCATCTTTTCGACCCTCTTTATTCCAGTTCAATATTCCGTATACAATACACGCCAGGGCTAAACCAATGGCCAGACCATAGCCGATCCATATCTGGGGGTCAGGGATTCCAAGAAGCATAGAAAACCTCTGGTAAACTCTTCATCACGACATTACAGGGGAACCGGGAACTACCTGGTTCCCTACCTAAAAATGAATGCGTAGCATGGGCTTGATGAAAAACCAGTATTAATGCAAACCCATGGTGATATCATTAGTTACCGATTAATGATCTGGAAATGGTGGTATTTATGTGTTTTTAACTGGTCTTTGATGCACACTTCTGATCACAGGTGGACGCACATGGCCGGAAAGACCATATTGCGCAAGATAAAACGCTGTAACGAACTATGCCCTCGGTATTTGCCACACTCCACGAATCCCTCCAGCAGGTGCTCGCCCAGCGGCTTGACTGGACAGAGCTCCGCGAGGTCCAGGAGCGTGCGTATGCTGCTATATCGGCAGGAAAAGATACGCTGGTCATCGCGCCAACGGCCGGGGGAAAGTCGGAAGCAGCGCTCATACCGGTGATGGACGATATCTTAAAACACGGGCGGATGGGCGTGGTGTGCCTCTACATCTCGCCCTTAAAAGCGCTGATCAATGACCAGGAGGATCGTTTCAGGGAATTCTGCGTTCCCACATCGCTCTCGGTGATGAAGTGGCATGGGGATGTGGCAAAAGGGGATCGCGGCTGGAAGGATGGCGAGCCCCCGCATTTCCTGATGATCACCCCCGAATCCCTTGAAGTGCTCCTGCAGGAAAAAACCCTGTCGGCCGATCTCCGGCGTGTCCGGACGGTCATCATCGATGAGCTCCATGCATTTGTGGAATCGGAGCGCGGTGTGCAGCTCAAGGTGTTGCTCAATGAGCTTGACCGGATCACAAAAAACCCTGTCCAGCGCGTCGGTCTCTCGGCAACCACGGGAAATCCCGAAGAGGTGCTGTGCTGGATGTCCGATAACCGGCAGGAGAGCGAACTGGTTACCATCCCCGCCCCTCCGAAAGAGAAGCAGTTCCAGTTTATTGTGGAGGATGATGAGGACAAACGGATCGATGCACTTGTCAGGCTTGTGAAGGGGAAAAAAGCACTGGTCTTCGTCAACAGCCGGAGTGTTGCAGAAAAACTGATGCGATCGGCTTCGGGGAGGATCAGGAACCTCCACATCCACCATTCATCCCTGTCGCTGGCTACGCGGAAAGCTTCCGAAGAAGCGTTCAACTCGCAGGATGGCGCCTGCATCATCTGCACGAGCACGCTGGAGCTGGGTATCGACATCGGGGATCTCGATGTAGTGGTGCAGGTCGGTCCCCCGAATTCTGTTTCATCGTTCCTCCAGCGGCTGGGGCGAAGCGGGAGGCGGGGAAAAGCGGCCTATGTGGCGTGGTTGCTTAAAGACCCCTGCGAACTCCTCTGCAGCATTGCGATCATTGAATGCGCGATGAATAAGGAAGTTGAACCCTTAACTCCTTTAAAAAAACCCTATAACGTCCTGCTCCAGCAGGTATTCCTGTACCTGTCCCGGCATGCCCGTACCAGCAGGCGTCAGCTGCGGACATCCGTTCTCTCGCACCCTGTTTTTGCTGCCATTGATCCGGCTGCGCTCGATCGTATTATCACGCATCTCATTGCGGAAGGATACCTGACACCCGATGGTGAGATGGTGATGCTGGGAAGTACTGCGGAACGGGAGTTCGGCAGATCGAACTGGAAGGATCTGTATTCGGTAATCAGTGGAGGTGGAGAGTACCGGGCCGTCACTCCTGATGGCGAAATCGTGGGTAAGCTTGATGCCCGGTTCGTCAACAGCCAGAATGACGGGGAGTTCTCTCTGGGCGGGCAGAGCTGGTCCATGGTCAAGTGCGATGAGGGACACAACCTTGTCGTGGTGGTGCCATCCAGTTCCGTGACATCGGGGACCTTCTGGACAGGCAGTGACGCCGGTTACTCTCCGCTTGTCTGCAGGCAGGTGCAGGTAATACGTGCCCGGGGCGAATCCGTGCTTCCACTCATGGAAGGTGATCAGGAGATGCTCCGCACCGCGCTCACCCGGATTCCTGAAGGTGTCGGGAAAACCGGGCTGTATGTCAGGGAGCGGAAGAGTGAGCGGGGCGTTGTGGTAACTGTGCATTCCCTGAACGGCAGTCGGTTCAACCGTCTCTTAACCTTGCTTCTCCAGCACCGGCTCGGCGGTAAAGTACAGGTCCGGTACAATGATTTTGTGATCAGGATCCATCGTGCAGGAAAAGAAGGGCCCGGCGAACGGGTGGCAACTGCGGTGCGGGAGATCCAGGGTATGGGGGAAGGAGAGATACGCTCCCTGCTTCCCCTGCCACCTGTAGAGAGCTGGAAATTTGCCCGGGCACTGCCCGGACAGTTACTCCGCGAGATGGCATTTTCTGATTATTATCATGTTGAAGAATTCAGGGATTTATTTGAAGATATGATGGTAACCGTTCTGCCGCATCCCCTGCCAGCGCCCCGGAGGAACCCTGAAGTAACCGGCGCATCTTCCAACAGTGCGTGATTTTATTAAGGGAAGCCAAAAGAGATCTCATTATGCATGCACGTATGGTAATTTTCATCATTGCTCTGGTCATGGTGCTGGCCTGTGGTTGTACCCAGCCTGCACCGGAACAACCCGCAGCCACTCCTGTGCCGACTCCATCGGGTCCATTACCTACCGCTTCGCCGGCAAAGGTTGTTACGCCCATGGCTGTCCTGACAACCGGTTCAGTATCCCCAACTCTCAATAATGCAGTATCCGATAACACCATACATGTCAGTAAAAAGGGATTTGATCCTGCAAGTATAACCGTGAAATCCGGTTCAACAGTCCGGTGGGTGAATGAGGATTCCACAACGGATGCGGCCTTGTATAATCCAACGCACCGGATCACGCTGGTAACTATCAAGGATTCGCCCCTCTTATCTCCGGGACAGGGGTGGAGCTGGATTTTCAATGATCCGGGGACGTATGATTACAGTGATATGATCCATACAGTCCCGAAGGGCACGGTCATTGTGGTGTGACCATGTTCCAGAATATCAGTTATACCCTGATTTTTGGAAAGCCCCTTATCATGTACCTGGGAGTTCTGACACTGCTCGCGTTTTTATTCACGGCATCGATCGCGATACTGAACTTCAAAGGGATACGTACAATCCCGTTCAAATGGCACCCGCGTTGTGCGGCTGCCGCTATCTGCATTGCCCTTGTTCATGGGACACTTGGGATACTGGCGTACTGGTAACAACCGATTGAAACGCTATACAAAAAAGTACCGGGGTAATTACAGTCCGACAACCCGAAGCATTGCACCCACGAGTATGCCAAACATGGATGTTGACGCCGACAGCATTCCCAGGATGATGTAACCTACAATTGCCCCGATCTTTAACGGGGTATATGTCCGGTTGATGTTTAACCTGCGGATAATGCGAAAAGATTTCGTATCGGGCGATATCTGCGGTTTGTTCTTCTTGATCCGGATCATAATTTTCACCTGATTGCTTTGGGTTGCAATTCTTTTATTCTCTTTTTCGGAACTGTGCACATTCTTGTATCAGTTCCCTCATAGATCATAATAGGAATATTTCGTATTTAATATTTCTTAAATGTCATATGTTCAGATATTGAATATTTTTGGTTTTTTAGGCAAATACGCCACAAATAACCGCTATTTTCAGAATTCTCCGAGTAGGCCCTCATCGGATCTGCTGAAGGAGTTTTGACTTTAGGAAAAGTCAGGGTTTTTTATAAAACCATTGTTCATACGCCGAGGGGGAGATTTGAACTCCCGAGGCGCAGGGCGCCAGTAGCTTTCGAGGCTACCGCCTTCCCGGGCTAGACTACCTCGGCACACGGTTCTCTTATTTTTTTCATCAATTGCTCTAATAGTTATCTGAAGATTCGATAAGTTCCGGACCTGTGTCGCACTCGATACTGTACGATCCTTAAACAAACCGTATATCGTGTGCGTTTATGAAAGTGTTTTAAAAAACTCAAATACTATGAAAAATTATTGGGGAAAAAATTAAAAAAAATTACATCATGCCCGGCGGCATGCCGCCTGGCCTTGACTGGGTGATCATCATATCATCCACGCGGATGAGCATGACTGCTGTCTCGGATGCGCTCTGGATTGACTGGCGCTTTGACCGGAGCGGCTCGATAACGCCCTCTGCGAGCATATCGACGATAGTGCCGTTATAGACATTGAGTCCCGCATTCTTCTTGCCCTTGGAGTGGATATTTTTGAGCTCGACTAATTTGTCGATCGGGTTGAAACCCGAGTTCTCGGCAAGTGTCCGGGGAATGGATTCAAAAGCCCCTGCATAGGCTTCTATGGCAATCTGGACCCTGCCGCCCATGGTTGCTGCATAGTCCCTGACTTTCATGAGCAGTTCGGTCTCTACTGCACCGCCACCGACTACATATGTGCCATCTTCCATGGCATCCATAACTACGCGGGTGCCGTCGACGACTGCGCGTTCAAGCTCATCAAGGAGGTAATCGCTGGTGCCCCGGAGCAGGATCGTGATCGTCTTGGGGTTCTTGCAGCCGGAGATCCTGGTGAGGTTAACATCGCTGTCCTCTTCAACAAGTTCTGCGATACCGAGATCCTTGGATGTCAGGGATTCGGGTTTGTTGAGGATGGTTGCATGCATTGCCCGGGCAGCGTATTTCATATCTGCTTCAGGGATATCTTCAATGGCAAGAATACCGCTCTTTGCAAGGTAGAACTGGATTGCATCTGCAATACCCTTCTGGCAGAGGAGAACGTTTGCACCGCTGTTGATAACTGCATCGGCAAGTTTCTTGAGCGTTTCGCGTTCCTGTTCGCTGAATGCTGCGATCTGGTCTGCGTTTGAGATCTTGATCTTGGCCTTGACCTGGGTCTTGGTGATCTCCAGAGGGGTCGCGATCATGGCGACTTTTGCCTTGACAATCTTGCGGGGCATACCGTCGTGAACGCGGGTCTTGTCAATGACTACGCCGCGGATCAGTTCGGCGTCATCCATTGACTGGCCTTTCTGCTTCTTGATCATCACGTCATCTTCGCTGACGAGATACTTCGTGCCGCTCTTCTCGGCAACACCCATCACCGCATCAACGATGATGGCATCGAGCTTGCCTTTTACGCACTCGATTGATTTGCCGGTGATTGCGGTGTCTGCGATCTTTAACAGGGTCTTCCGGTCGGTCGGGTCAACCTTATGGGAGAGACTGTTAAGAATCTCGATTGATTTGTTCATCCCAAGGCGGTATCCTTCGGCAATAACGGTCGGGTGAATACCCTGTTCGAGCATGATTTCAGCCTGTTCCATCAATGCGCCAACAAGGATCACAGCGGTAGTGGTACCATCGCCGACTTCATCGTCCTGGGTCCGCGCGACTTCAATGACCATCTTTGCGCCGGGGTGCTGAACGGCGATTTCGCTTAATATCGTCGCGCCATCATTGGTGATGACGATATCTCCCGTAGAACCGACAAGCATCTTGTCCATTCCCCGTGGGCCAAGGGTTGTCCTGACAGCACCGGCTATTGCCTTTGCTGCTGTAATATTCGAGCGCTGGGCTTCTTTGCCACGGTTACGCTCTACATTTTCTTTTAGAATGATAATTGGCTGTCCAGATAGCATAATGGATCCTCCGATGATGTAAAAGGTGGAATTGAACTTCTATATATAATTGTTGAGTGGGGCTCTGAAAAAAGAGAGGGATCAGTCAATGCGGGATATTTTGAAGAGTGAATAGACTGGTACACCCTCCACATCCTTGATGCCGCGCTTGTCAAAGATCACCCAGATGGCAACCGGCACTGCATTGTGCTTTTTTAAGTATTTCACCACTTCCCGCATGGTGTTTCCTGATGTTATCACATCGTCGACGATGATACACCGCCTGCCGCTGACAGGAGCAAAATTCCCGCTGATCGATCCCGTTGGTTTTTCACTCTGGTTCTGTTTTGCCGGGTGGTAAATGGACAGCTGGGCAGCTTCTTGGGATGCGATGAGTGTTGCAAGCGGAATGCCGGAGAGGGCAATGCCCACGATGACATCAGCAGCAGGTGACGAGCTCTCAGGGCCCTGTTCCTGGTAATACAACCCGAGCATCATCAGTGCCGTCTCTTCGAGGAGAGGTGCATGACTGGAAACCGCTGACCAGTCAATGTGGACATCTTTTGGGGCAGTGGTTCCTTTTGCCTGGGTGAGCAACCACGTCACGGTTTCCATGGATAGCGAAAGCTCATCTGCAATCTGACCCGGACTGTGCCCCTCAGCAAGGAGCATCTTTGCCCTGCTAATCAGATCGTCTAGGGAAGACATACCAGAGAGGTTCGCCCGAATCTATTTAAGTTTTCTTTTAATTGCAGAGCCGCAGATGAGGCATTCCCCATCATGGTCAAAGTACCTGCCGCAACCGGTACACCGGTATTTCCAGTGGATCCTTTTAGCTTTCCGCTGGAGGATTGGGTGTATCTGCACACCCAATATGCTTGCAACATTCTGGATGGCAAAATCGTCAGTGTAGAGAACTGCACCCGTCTCAAGTGCGAGCGCCAGCAGTTCGCAATCCGTATCAGAGATTACCCCTGAATCCCGGGTTTTTTTGGCAGCAGTTTTCACCGTTTCCATGCTCTCCGGACCCGGTGACATTACCCTGAGCCCTTCAGCGCACAACTTCTCGAACTTCCCTTTTGAGCGGATATCCCGAAGCTCATCACATACGGATGGCGTAGTAAACAGTTCTCCCTCTACCGGGCACTCTGAGAAAAAAACACTGGTATCAAGGATGGATTTCATGAGATTACCCGGAACCGGTATGGGGGGTAGAGAAGTCCATCTCATCCACCCAATCAACGGTTTGAACGTGTCTGCAATGCATTAGCGATCTGGTCTGCGGCAGATACCCTGCTGCACCCGCGCTCGATCGTATCGCTGCAGATGACATCCCGGACTCCCGCTTCGATAAGACGGACATAAGCGCCCCCGGTAAGCACCCCGTGCACGCAGGCAGCATATACATCCGTTGCACCCTGAGCGGAAAGCATACCGGCAGCCGTAGCGATTGTGCCGCCGGTTGAGATGATGTCATCGACGATCACAACGGGGCGTGATGCAGCGGATAATGCCTTGGGTGCCATGGTCACCTGCTCTCCGCTCAGCCGGGTCTTCTCCAGGTGATCGAACTCCCATTCTCCTGCCGATGCCACCTGTTCTGCAAATGCCAGGGCACCATCGTCAGGTGCAAGAATAAGCGGGTTGGTAAGATTGAGCGTTTTGATGTAAGCCCCGATATCGCGGGCAAGAGAGATGTTGCGGGCAGGCGCATTAAAAAACCTGAGCACGTCAGGTTCATGGATATTTACGGTAATGCATTCAGAAACGCCCCTGCTTATTGCCCGGGCAACCGCGCGGGCACTGAGCGGTTCTCCCTTTCGGTCCTGCCGGTCCTGCCGTGCATATCCCATGTAGGGTATTACCAGACGGATGTCAGAATTTTCACAGGCATCGATTAAGAGAAGCAGCTGGACAAGCGCGTCGTTGTCCACAACACTGCTTACCATTACGGTCTCATCGTCCAGTTCTCCGGCAACAAGATACAGCTCCCCGTCAGGAAAACGGGAATATTTAACATCGACGACCGTGGTCTTTTGTGCCCGTGCAAGGCGTGTGGCAAGTATCTGGGATTTTTCAGTGCAGATCACTTTCATGATATCGTTTCCTGATCGCAGACGAGCAGTAATTCCTTATTCAATGTATGTTGTATGGGTGATAATATACTCCATCAGGTATTGTATTTTTTTCTGCTTAGCTTAGCATGAATCCGCGTAAATCAGCAGGTTACGAAAAAACAAATTTCGTCCTCACCGGTGTGACCAGCTGAAAGTACTTAAACTATCATAGGACAAATTATATGAAAATCTTAAGGCTAAAAAGAGGTCAAAACCGCAATGGAAATATCTGAGCAAACCCCCCCGGAGCAGAACGAAACACAACCCGCATCGACCGAAGCGGTGTCAACGGATAGCACGGGAGCGACATCATCAAAAATTGAAGTGCCTGCAAAACTGATCGACCAGGTAATCGGACAGGAGCATGCCGTTGAAGTGATAAAAAAGGCAGCTATCCAGCGCCGGCATGTCATGATGATCGGCAGTCCCGGTACCGGAAAATCGATGCTGGCAAAAGCAATGGCCGAGCTGTTGCCCAAAGAAGAACTCATCGATATTATGGTTTACCCGAATTCCGATGACAACAATAACCCGATAATCCGGACGGTTGCTGCAGGAAGGGGAAAACAGATAGTGGCTGCCCATAAAGCAGAAGCCAAGAAGAAGATCCAGTTCAGGAATATGCTCCTTTTCCTTGCCATCATCGCTATCGGAGGATATGCGCTTATCACCGGACAGATCCTGATGGGGCTCATTGCGGTTGCCTTTATTTTTATGGCGTTCCGCTACAGCCTGCCGCGTGAGGAGGCGATGGTGCCCAAGCTTCTCGTCTCGAATGACACCAAGAGCATCGCACCCTTTATCGATGGCACCGGCACGCATGCCGGCGCCCTTTTGGGAGATGTGCGTCATGATCCTTTCCAGAGCGGGGGCCTTGAAACCCCGTCCCACGATCGGGTCGAGGCGGGTGCAATCCACCGTTCGAATGGTGGCGTTCTCTTCATCGATGAGATTAACACGCTGGACCCGCACTCCCAACAGAACCTGCTCACTGCATTGCAGGAAGGAGAATTCCCCATCACCGGTCAGAGCGAGCGGTCGAGCGGTGCAATGGTCCGGACCGAGCCGGTCCCCTGCAAGTTCGTGATGGTTGCTGCAGGCAATCTCGATGCAATCCAGGGGATGCACCCGGCGCTGCGCTCCCGTATTCGTGGATATGGGTACGAAGTGTATATGTCCGAGAGCATGGAGGATACCGAAGAAAACCGGGAGAAATATGTTCGGTTCGTTGCACAGGAAGTCAAGAATGACGGGAAGATCCCGCACTTTGACCAGAGTGCGATCGATGAAATTATCCGGGAATCCCGCCGCCGTTCCAACCGCAAAGGACACCTCACCCTCAAGCTCCGCGACATGGGAGGTCTCATCCGGGTTGCCGGAGATATTGCCCGGCAGGAAGGCGCAGCGATCACCACCGCTCACCATGTCATCACAGCAAAAGTAACTGCCCGGTCGATTGAAGATCAGGTATCCGATGAATACATCCGGAGAAGCCGTGAATACGAGCTCACCGTTGTAGAGGGAACCCGCATCGGGCGCGTGAACGGGCTTGCCGTTATGGGAACCGATTCTGGTTCAGTACTCCCGATCATGGCCGAAGTCACTCCGGCCCAGGGAGCAAGCGGTACCGTTATCGCAACCGGTATGCTCAAAGAGATTGCCCAGGAATCGATCAAGAATGTCAGTGCAATCCTCAAGAAATTCACCGGGAAAGATGTGAAAAATATTGACTTGCACATCCAGTTCATAGGGACCTATGGCGGTGTTGAGGGAGATTCCGCATCCGTCAGCGTGGCAACTGCCGTCATCAGCGCAATCGAGGGCATTCCCGTTCGCCAGGATGTCGCGATGACCGGTTCGCTTTCCGTTCGCGGAGATGTCCTGCCGGTCGGGGGAGTTACCTTCAAGATCGAAGCCGCGGCAAAGGCGGGCATCAAAACCGTCCTTATCCCCCGCACGAATATCAATGATGTGCTGATAGAGGAACGGTACAAGTCCATGGTCACGGTTATTCCCGTGGATACCATTGATGATGTTCTCAAGATTGCCCTTGTGCCGGAGAACTTCGAAGGGTTCCTCAACAAGCTTAAAAATATGGCAATACGTTCGACCGGCATGATTGCAGAGGCAACGACGGTCAATAACCCGGTGGCATGAACGAACATGCCCGATATCACCTATTTTGATCTGCGTCATGTAACCGGTCAGATTACCCACATTGACATAGATAACGGTGTTTTCGAGTCCGCGGGAACCACATTTTTCAATAAAGCGGTGCTGCGGGTCATCAGCAACACCGGCTGGGGGAATCTCCAGATCGACAATTACCAGCCCTGCACGGGCAGGAAATTCGATGAACTTTTACAGAAAGCCTGTAAGCTCTCGGCGATAACCCAGGAAGAGGTAAGCCTTGGGGATGTTTCCCGTGGCGTGCTTGCGGTTCCCGCCATGAAAGAGGATCCCCGTTCGGTCAGCATCGAAGAAAAATCCGCAATCCTCGCAGAGATCGAGAAAGGCGCAATCCACCCATCCGTGGTAAACCGCCGGGCAAATTATATCGAACGGGTTGAACAGGTGGAGTTTTCCGACAGTTCCGGCAACGAATATGCGTACGAGATGTGCCGCTCGGGATTCAATGTAATGGCGGTTGCTTCACGGAATGGCAACACCCAGATGGGATATGAACGGGAACATTCCATCCACGGGTTCAACCTCCGGCAGCACCGGGACATCGGGAAAAAGGCAGCCGATATCGCGGTGGCATTGCTCGACGCCAAAGCCGCTCACGGGGGAAAGATGAAAGCCATACTCGATTCGGAGCTGGCGGGTGTTTTTGCCCATGAAGCGGTTGGCCACGCCAGTGAAGGCGACTTGATCCAGGAAGGCAACTCGGTCCTGAAAGGCAAGACCGGGCAGAAGATCGGAAACGATTTACTTACGATTGTTGACGATCCCACCATTCACGAGTTCGGGTTTGATCCTGTTGATTCCGAAGGTGTGGCTGTGTGCAGGACCGAGATCATCAAAAACGGGATCGTGAATGCATTCCTCCATAACCAGGAATCCTTAGCCGCAGTAGGTAACGGTGTAGCAGGCCATGCCCGGGGTATGCCCGGAGAACCTCCCCTTGTGCGGATGAGCAACACCTTCATTGAAGCCGGCGATGCCACGGATCCCGAGATCTTCGAGGAATGCAAGAACGGCATTTTCCTGAAAGGCTCCCGGGGCGGGCAGGTGGACCCGGGCCGGGGAGTCTTCCAGTTCAATGCAGAATACGGGTATCTCGTAGTAAACGGGGAATGTACCGGCATGGTGCGGGATGTATCCCTTTCGGGAGAGATCCTGACAACCCTGCATAACATTGCTCTCTGCGGGAACAAGCGCGTGATGAGCCCGGGATATTGCGGGAAAGGCGGGCAAAGTGTGCCGGTGAGTGACGGGGCTCCGACAATTCTCTTGTGCGATGCGGTGGTGGGCGGCAGTGGAATGGATTGACCAGCTATTACAAGAAGGGCAGAAGAGCGTCGACGAAGTCGAAGTTTTTTATGTGCAGGGCAGGAGTATTTCAGCTGACCTAAAGCAGAAGAAAATTAACCTTGCCTCTGCTTCAGAAGACTGCGGTCTTGGCATCAGGACCATCCACAAGGGAAGAATCGGATCCTCGAGTACGAATGATCCCACTCACTGGAAGGAATGCCTGGATGCAGCCATTGCAAGCGGCCATCTTGCAACCCCGCTTCCCTGGGAAGGATTACCCGGGGCGAAGGACGTATCTCAAACCCCGCTCACGTTCGATCCATCGATGAAGGTTGAACCAGCTTCTGCTCTTGCCCTGCTCGAACAGATGCTGGCAGGAGCAGAAGAACATGCGGCTGATGTAACAGCCGGATCTGCCGGGCTTTCCACAGCAACGGTCACCCTCGCTAATAGCAGGGGTGCATATTACACCGACAGCCATACGGGTGTCTCGCTCTCACTGGAAGCCATCCATGGGCAATCAACGGGGTATGAATTCGATCACTCCAGTTTCATTGACAAAGTAGATCCGTTCCATGTCGGGGAACGGGCAACCTTCTTTGCCCATGAATCTGCGGGAGGAAAGGATGTTACTACCGGGGATTACGAGATCCTTCTTTCCCCCCTTGCCTACGCTGAACTCCTCGGCAGTGTGTTTATACCCGCGCTCAATGGGCGGAATGTGCATGCCGGCAGATCGCGGTTTGCGGAATCACTGGGGAAGCACGTAACCGATCCCATGATTTCGATGTATGACGATCCGCACCTTCCCGGTGCAAGCGGCAGCGTGACCTGGGATGCCGAGGGCATGCCAACCCGGAGGATAGATTTTATCCGGGACGGTGTACTGGAAGCCTTTGCCTATGATCTCAAAACAGCCTACCGGTATGGAAAGATCAGCACAGCAAGTGCGGTGCGGGGAGGATATGGGGGATCGCCGGGAATCGGCCACCATAACTTTATTGTTGACGGGAAACGCAGCGATGTAACTGACGAACGCGTGATATATGTGCACAGCGTTGTCGGCGCTCACACGGCTAACCCGATGAGCGGGGAATTTTCTGTTGAGATCTCCAATGCGTTCTGGATGGAGAACGGGGAGTTCCAGGACCCGATAAGGACTGCGATGTTGTCCGGAAACGTCTTTACAATGCACAATGAAATCGGAGGAATCAGCCGTGAATCCCGGGCAATCGGCTCGCTCATCCTCCCCTCAGTAAAGATAAACAAGCAGCGTATCATTGGGAAATGACTTCTCATTTTTCATAATAAGGCGCCTTGTTTTATTGAAGGGGGATCGTCTGACCTGTTATGGCCAGTAACGGCAGTCTATTACGACATCTTTTTTGCCACATGGATCCTCCTTGCTTATTCATGAGACCAGTTATCTGTACAACGATTCTTCTCATCATCTGCATTATCGCGTGTGGGTGCACTGGGAAAACACCGGCAGTCCCGGCCCCTGTCACACCAACGGAGGAATCCGCTCTCATCACACTGTCTGATAGCCACCCGAATGTCACGTTCACCCATGATCCTGGTGTAATTGTCGTGTCCTTCCGGACGGATGGTGCACAAAAGATGGAATTGGATTTTTCTAACTTGTCGCAGGGATACCTGGCAGCGACACGGTTCTCAACAAGCGACCCGTTTTCAGGATCCGTGGCATTCCAGGCTCCCGTGAAAGATCTCTATCAGCTGAACATCTCCAGCAATGGCAGGTGGACTGCTGAGGCCACTCCACTCATGACAACCAATCCCCTGACCGTGCCCGTGAACCTTTCTGGTTCCGGAACCATGGTCACTCCCGTATTCTCCCTGGAAAAAGGTGAATATTTCTTCAGCAGGAATGAGACTGGTCTGGCTTCACCTTATTATTCCCTCTATTATGTAAACGGTACACCCCTTATGGATGCAAACAATTCATACATCCAGCCGGGATTTGGTGAACTTTCACCACATCCTTTTGTGTTTGTCACCGTTCCCGAGAATGGAACATTTTACCTTAGCGCTCTTGGCCGGGATAACCCTGGTAACTGGTCTGTTTCTATCTCCGCGGTTCCCCATCTCCCCTTCATGGGGCCCGGGCCTGTGATTTACCCCAGTCCGAAGTCATCCGGGAATTCGTAGCTGTAAACCCCGAATCCATTTTCCCCGGTTTTTGGGGAGTTCTTTCAGGATTCAGGATGGTGATCTTTGGCCACATTTTTCCCTGATTCTGGAGAAAGAAACCGATAAGGTATTGTTAACAGGAATCCATTGATAAATATAGGAAACAGGGATTATTATGAGCGCAATTCTCATCTCAATTTTTCTCGTTATAGCAATCGTTGCCATCGTTTACTATCTGGCAAAAAAAATCATGGTCCTTCTGGTCAACGCAGTTCTGGGGTTCATCCTGCTCTTCATTCTCAATTTCCTGCATGTCATGCAGTGGATGGGAAAACCGGATCTGGGGTATGGCCTTGTCACTCTCCTGATCTCTATAATAGGAGGATTACCTGGTGTGTGCATCCTCGTACTGTTGAATATTCTTGGAATTACCCTGTAAATCCAATAAACAGTCCTGTCTGACAGATTCCTGGTGGGTGGGACCCATCAGGGTCCGGTTCATTTTTTGCAATCGAGATCCGATTAAAAAAATATGCTCTGTAGAAATCATTTCATTGGGGATAAAAAAGTCTGAATCGACCAAAAGATCTAAGGTACGATGTCTTCTTATTTTGTTATGTTCAGTAACAATAAGGAGACAATTAAGAAATCGTCCAGCCGGTTTATCAGTTTTATCAAGCATGCATTTGCTATCGTACAGTCATCTCGAATCTCCCCATATTCCTGCA